>NZ_WSEL01000009.1:1827500-2127500 GCF_009758015.1 Ramlibacter pinisoli | reverse complement strand
TCCGCACCTGCCGGTGATGCTGGACGATGCCGCGCGCACGGCGCAGCAGGCGGCCGACGCGCTGGGCATCGCGGTCGGCCAGATCGCCAAGAGCATCGTCTTCCGCCGCCGGGCCGACGACGCGGCGGTGCTGGTCGTCACCTCGGGCGACCGCCGGGTCGACGAGCGCAAGGTCGAGGCACTGGTGGGCCCGACCGGGCGCGCCGACGCCAGCTTCGTGAAGGCACGCACCGGCTACTCCATCGGCGGGGTCGCGCCCATCGGCCACCTGCAGGCGCCGGTGACGCTGATCGACCGCGAGCTGTTCCGCTTCGACGAGATCTGGGCCGCGGCCGGCCATCCGCACGGCGTCTTCCGGCTGCGCCCGCAGGACCTCGAGCGGCTGACCGGTGCACCGGTGGCCGACGTGGCGCAGGAGCCGGGCGCGTGAGCCCGGCCGCACGCCACATCCGGCGCCAGTGGCCGCGGCTGGCCGACCTGCCGCCGGGCGCGCCGGTGCCCTCGCCCTGCAACAACGTCTGCCGCATCGACGACGCCACCGGCCTGTGCCAGGGCTGCCTGCGCACGCTGGAGGAGATCGGCGCCTGGAGCACCCTGTCCGACGCCCACCGGCGCGAGGTCTGGCGCGGCCTGCGCGCGCGGGCCGATGGGGCGGCGACACCGGAGGACGCATGAAACGGCTCACCTTCTGGCTCGACTTCATCTCGCCCTACGCCTACCTCGCGTTCGAGCAGTTGCCGCAGGCGCTGGAGGGCATCAGCCACGCGGTGGACTACCGGCCGGTGCTGTTCGCCGGCCTGCTCAAGCACCATGGCCAGCTCGGGCCGGCCGAGATCCCCGGCAAGCGCGCATGGACCTACCGCCAGGTGCTCTGGCAGGCCCACGTGCACGGCATCGCGCTGCAGATGCCGGCCTCGCACCCGTTCAACCCGCTGGGCCTGCTGCGGCTGGCGCACGCCTGCGGCCCCAACCGCCATGTCTGCGAGGCGCTGTTCCGCCATGTCTGGGTCGGTGGCCTCGAGGCCGCCGACCCGGCGCGCCTGCAGGCGCTGCAGCAGCAGCTCGCGCCGGCCCGCGACCCCGGTGGCGAGGACGTCAAGGCCGACCTGAAGGCGGCCGGCGCGCAGGCGCTGGCGGCCGGCCTGTTCGGCGTGCCCACCATCGCCGTCGACGACAAGCTGTTCTGGGGCGCCGACGCCCTGCCCATGCTGCGCGCCTACCTGCAGGGCGACCCCTGGTTCGCCACCGGCTGGGACGCGGCGGCGGCCGCCACGGCGGTGCCGGTGCGGCCGGCGCGCGGCTGACAGCGCCGGCGCGGCGCGCTCGTGGTTTTCCCGGGGGTGCCAGCTCGTCGGCACCGCCCGACCCGCATGGTGAAACGCGGCCTGCGGGTTTGCCCTGAAGTTGTCAGAGCCCGTTCAGTTTCGCGCAAGCCTGCGTTGGTTTGGCGCAAGCGGGCGGTCAGAGCCGCCGCCAAGAATGCCAGTCTGTGTCCATCTCGGGCACGCAAAGGAGACAACACGATGGCAACAGCAACGGCCGCCAGCGGCATTGCCGCCCGCCCGATGACCGCCGAAGAGAGGAAGGTGATCTTCGCGTCGTCGCTCGGAACGGTATTCGAGTGGTACGACTTCTACCTGTACGGATCGCTCGCCGCGATCATCGCGCGCCAGTTCTTCGCCGGCCTCGACGCAGGCTCGGCGTTCATCTTCGCGCTGCTGGCGTTTGCCGCCGGCTTCATCGTCCGTCCGTTCGGCGCCATCTTCTTCGGCCGCCTGGGCGACATGATCGGCCGCAAGTACACGTTCCTGGTCACCATCCTGATCATGGGCCTGTCGACGTTCATCGTCGGCGTGCTGCCCACCTACGCCAGCATCGGCGTGGCGGCGCCCGTGATCCTGATCGCGCTGCGGCTGCTGCAGGGCCTGGCCCTGGGCGGCGAGTACGGCGGTGCCGCCACCTACGTGGCCGAGCACGCGCCGATGGGCAAGCGCGGCGCCTACACCTCGTGGATCCAGACCACCGCGACGCTGGGCCTGTTCCTGTCGCTGCTGGTCATCCTGGGGGTGCGCACCATGGTCGGCGAGGCCGCCTTCGCCGACTGGGCCTGGCGCATCCCGTTCCTGGTCTCCATCCTGCTGCTGGCCATCTCGGTGTGGATCCGGCTGTCGCTGAACGAATCGCCGGCTTTCCAGCGCATGAAGAGCGAGGGCAAGACCTCCAAGGCGCCGCTGACCGAGTCGTTCGGCCAGTGGAAGAACCTCAAGATCGTCATCCTGGCGCTGGTGGGCCTGACCGCCGGCCAGGCCGTGGTCTGGTACACGGGCCAGTTCTACGCCCTGTTCTTCCTGACGCAGCAGCTGAAGGTCGATGCGGTCACCGCCAACCTGATGATCGCCGCCGCCCTGCTGATCGGCACGCCCGGCTTCATCATCTTCGGCGCGCTGTCGGACAAGATCGGCCGCAAGCCCATCATCATGGCCGGCTGCCTGCTGGCCGCGCTCACCTACTTCCCGGTGTTCAAGGCGCTGACCGAGGCGGCCAACCCCGACCTCGCGGCCGCCCAGGCCAAGAACAAGGTGGTGGTGGTGGCCGACCCGGCCGAGTGCTCGTTCCAGTTCAACCCCACCGGCACGACCAAGTTCACCAGCTCGTGCGACATCGCCAAGCAGGTGCTGGCCGCCGGTTCGGTGAGCTATGAGAACGAGGCCGCGCCGGCCGGCACGACCGCCGTCATCAAGATCGGCAGCGCCAGCATCCCGGCGTACAGCGCCAAGGGTGCCGCCGCCGACGACGTGAAGAAGAAGGACGCCGACTTCAAGAAGGCGGTGTCCGACACGCTCAAGGCCGACGGCTACCCCGCCAAGGCCGACCCGGCCAAGATGAACAAGGTGATGATGGTGGTGATCCTCACCTACCTGGTCATCCTGGTCACCATGGTGTACGGGCCGATCGCCGCGATGCTGGTGGAGCTGTTCCCGACCCGCATCCGCTACACCTCGATGAGCCTGCCCTACCACATCGGCAACGGCTGGTTCGGCGGCCTGCTGCCGACCACGGCCTTCGCCATCGTGGCCCAGACCGGCAACATGTACAACGGCCTGTGGTACCCCATCATCATCGCGGCCGTGACGCTGGTGGTCGGCACGCTGTTCGTGCGCGAGACCAAGGACGTGGACATCTACGCCCACGACTGAGCGCGGCGAGGACCGTCACTGAAAGGCCCGCGGCCCCGCGCCGCGGGCTTTTTGTTGAACGTCTTCTCCTTCCAGGGATCGGAGCGCAACCATGTGGAAGCTGGTGGTCGGGTTCATCGTGTTCGCCGCGGTGGCCCTGTACGTGATTTCCAAGGCGGGTGACAAGATCGACATGGGCGGCGAGAAGCACGGTGCCGATGCCGTGAGCGCGCCCGCCGGCCCGGCATCGGTGCCGGCGGCGGCCGGTTCGGCGCCCGCGCCGGCCGCCGCGGCCGCCTCGGCTGCCAAGTAAGTCGCACCCGGCGGCCGGCCCGGCCCGCCAATGCGGCAGGAATGCCGCAAGACCTTGCGCGGCGCTGCCCGGCCGCGCATCCCTAGAATCTTCGGCCTTCGCTCGAAAGAACCAGCCGAATGACCCAGGGATTGATCCGCATCCGCGGCGCCAGGCAGCACAACCTCAAGAACCTCGACCTCGACCTGCGCACCGGGGAGCTGACGGTCGTCACCGGCCCCAGCGGCTCGGGCAAGTCGAGCCTGGTGTTCGACACCTTGTATGCCGAGGGCCAGCGCCGCTACGTCGAGACCTTCTCGGCCTACGCGCGCCAGTTTCTCGACCGCATGGACAAGCCTGCCGTCGACCGGGTCGAGGGCGTGCCGCCGGCCATCGCCATCGACCAGACCAACCCGGTGCGCTCCTCGCGCTCCACGGTCGGGACGATGACGGAGCTGAACGACCACCTCAAGCTGCTGTTCGCCCGCGCCGCCGAGCTGTTCGACCGCCGCACCGCCAAGCGGGTGCGGCACGACTCGCCCGAGACGGTGTACGCCGAGCTGATGGCGCGCACCCGCGACAGCGACCCGCGCCTGGTCCTCACCTTCCCGGTCGAACTGCCGGCCAGCACCACGGCGCAGGAGGTGGAGCAGTGGCTGGCCGCCAGCGGCTTCACCCGGGTGCAGGCCGAGCGCGAGGTGGCCACCCCCACCGGGCCGCGCAAGGTGCTGGACGTGGTGGCCGACCGCTTCCGCATCCAGGGCGTGGAGAAGGTGCGCGCCATCGAGGCCATCGAGGTCGCCCTCAAGCGCGGCGCCGGCCGGCTGTCGGTGTATGCCGCGGTCAGCGACACCGAGAGCGAGACCTGGCGCTTTTCCACCGGGCTGCACTGCCCCGACAGCGACATCCGCTACGCCGACCCGATCCCGTCGATGTTCTCGTTCAACTCGCCGGTGGGCGCGTGCGAAGTCTGCCGCGGCTTCGGCCGGGTGATCGGGGTCGACTACGGGCTGGTGATCCCGAACGACAAGCTCACGCTGCGCGCCGGCGCCATCAAGACCATCCAGACCCCGGCCTGGTCGGAAGCGCAGGACGACCTGATGCGGCACGCCGAGGCGGCCGGCATCCCGCGCGACACGCCCTGGTCCAAGCTCAGCCCGGAACACCAGCACTGGGTGATCCACGGCACGCCCAACTACAAGGAGGGCAACTGGAACAAGCAGTGGTACGGCATCAAGCGCTTCTTCGAGTACCTGGAGAGCAAGGCCTACAAGATGCACATCCGGGTGCTGCTGTCCAAGTACCGCAGCTACACCCCCTGCGAGACCTGCAACGGCGCCCGCCTGCGGCTGGACAGCCTGCTGTGGCGCCTGGGCAGCAAGGAGGACGCCGACGCCGTGCTGCCGCCGCAGCAGCGCTTCCTGCCGGTCGGCGTCGACTGGTCCCGCGCGCAGCTGGAGGCGCTGCCGGGGCTGTGCCTGCACGACCTGATGCAGCTGCCGATCGACCGGCTGCGGGCGTTCTTCGCCCGCCTCGAACCCCGGGCCGGCGGCCAGGCCGGCGACGGCGAGCACGCCGCCCTCAAGCTGCTGTTCGAGGAGATCACCACCCGGCTGAAGTACCTGGTGGACGTGGGCATCGGCTACCTCACGCTGGACCGCCAGAGCCGCACGCTGTCGGGCGGCGAGGTGCAGCGCATCAACCTCACCACGGCGCTCGGCACCTCGCTGGTGAACACGCTGTTCGTGCTCGACGAGCCCAGCATCGGCCTGCACCCGCGCGACATCCACCGCATCACCGAGGCCATGCAGCGCCTGCGCGACGCCGGCAACACGCTGGTGGTGGTCGAGCACGACCCGGCCGTGATGCTGGCGGCCGACCGCATGATCGACATGGGCCCGGGCCCGGGCGAGAAGGGCGGCCAGATCGTCTTCGACGGCACGACCGACGCGCTGCGCGGCGCCGACACGCTCACCGGCGCCTACCTGGGCGGGCGCAAGCACGTGGGCATGGGCTTCAAGCGGGCGGTGACGGCGGCCACGCCGCGGCTGGTGCTCGAGGGCGCCAGCGAGCACAACCTGAAGGACCTGTCGGTGGAGTTCCCGCTGCAGCGCCTGGTGGTGGTCACCGGCGTGTCGGGGTCGGGCAAGTCCAGCCTGGTGCAGGACATCCTGGCGCCCGCGCTGCTGCGCCACTTCGGCCGCGCCACCGAGACGCCCGGCCGCCACGAGCGTCTGCTGGGCGCCGACCACCTGGGCGACGTGGTGTTCGTCGACCAGTCGCCGATCGGCAAGACGGCGCGTTCCAACCCGGTCAGCTACGTCGGCGCCTGGGACGCGCTGCGCGAGATCTTCGCCACCAGCGCGCTGGCGCGCGAGCGCAGCTACACCGGCTCCAAGTTCAGCTTCAACAGCGGCGACGGCCGCTGCCCCACCTGCGGCGGCTCGGGCTTCGAGCACGTCGAGATGCAGTTCCTGTCCGACGTCTACCTGCGCTGCCCCGACTGCGACGGCAAGCGCTACCGGCCCGAGATCCTGGAGGTCACCATCGAGCGCCAGGCCATCGGCGGCCAGCCGCGGGTGCTGAACGTGGCCGACGTGCTGGAACTCACGGTGAGCGAGGCGGCGCAGCTGTTCGCCGGCGACCGCGACGTCATCCGCGCGCTGCAGCCCATCGTCGACGTGGGCCTCGAATACGTGAAGCTGGGGCAGCCGGTGCCCACGCTGTCGGGCGGCGAGTCGCAGCGGCTCAAGCTGGCCGGCTTCCTGGCCCAGGCGGCGCGCACGACGCCGGCGTCGCGCCAGGGCCTGGCGGCCAAGGGCACGCTGTTCATGTTCGACGAGCCGACCACCGGCCTGCACTTCGACGACATCGCCAAGCTGATGCGCGCGCTGCGCAAGCTGCTGGAGGCCGGCCATTCGCTGGTGGTGATCGAGCACAACCTGGACGTGATCCGCGCGGCCGACTGGCTGGTCGACCTGGGGCCCGAGGGCGGCGACGCCGGCGGCCTGCTGGTGGCCGAAGGCGCGCCGGAGGACGTCAAGCAGCATCCCACCTCGCACACCGCCAGGGCGCTGCGCGAGTACGACGTGACGTTCGGCGTCGAGCGGCCGGTGTGGAGCGTGCAGAGCCCCGAGGCGGCCTACGCCACGCGGCCGCCGGCACCGGCCCGGCCCGCCCAGGCGATCCAGATCGTCAACGCCCGGGAACACAACCTCAAGAGCCTGAGCGTCGACATCCCGCACAACAAGTTCAGCGTCATCACCGGCGTGTCGGGCTCGGGCAAGTCGACGCTGGCCTTCGACATCCTGTTCAACGAGGGCCAGCGGCGCTACCTCGAGTCGCTCAACGCCTATGCGCGCAGCATCGTGCAGCCGGCCGGCCGGCCCGAGGTGGACGCGGTGTACGGCATCCCGCCCACGGTGGCCATCGAGCAGCGCCTGTCGCGCGGCGGCCGCAAGTCCACCGTCGGCACCACCACCGAGGTGTGGCACTTCCTGCGCCTGCTGTACGTCAAGCTGGGCGTGCAGCACTGCGTCAAGGACGGCGCCGAGGTGCGCCCGCAGACGCCCGACAGCATCGCCGCGCAGATCCTCAAGCGCTACCGCGGCCAGCACGTCGGGCTGCTGGCGCCGCTGGTGATCGCGCGCAAGGGCGTGTACACCGAGCTGGCCGAGTGGGCCCGCCCGCGCGGCTTCAGCCACCTGCGGGTGGACGGCAACTTCCTGCCCACCACCGGCTTCCCGCGCATCGACCGCTTCAAGGAGCACACCATCGAGCTGCCGGTGTGCGACCTGGACGTCACGCCGGCCAACGAGGACCTGCTGCGCCGCAAGCTGGCCGAGGCGCTGCAGCACGGCAAGGGCGTGCTGCACCTGCTGGCGCCGCTGCACGGGCTGCGCGAGCGCATGCAGGACGGCGTGGGCAAGCACCACGACATCGGCACGGTGCAGGTGTTCTCCACCCGGCGCGCCTGCCCGGTGTGCAGCACCAGCTACGCCGAGCTGGACCCGCGGCTGTTCTCGTACAACAGCAAGCACGGCTGGTGCCCCGAGTGCGTGGGCACCGGCGTGCGGCTCACGCGCGAGCAGCGCAAGGCCTTCGACGACACGGTGGTGGCCGAGGACAACAAGGGCCGCGAGCAGACCTTCGCCGAACCCGAGGTGGAAGACCTCACCGACGAGGTCTGCCCGCGCTGCGAGGGCACGCGGCTGAACGAGCAGGCCCGGGCGGTGAAGTTCGCCGGCCTGGGCATCGACGAGATCGCCTCGCTGTCGGTGGCCGACGTGCGGGGCTGGGTCGAGCGGCTGCAGCGCGCGCAGGTGCTGAGCGAGCGTGAGCAGGGCATCGCGCGCGACCTGATCCCGGAGATCCGATCGCGGCTGGAGTTCCTCGAGGAAGTGGGGCTGGGCTACCTGACGCTGGACCGTGGCGCCCCGACCCTGTCGGGCGGCGAGGCGCAGCGCATCCGGCTGGCGGCCCAGCTCGGCTCCAACCTGCAGGGCGTCTGCTACGTGCTGGACGAGCCCACCATCGGCCTGCACGCGCGCGACAACCAGATCCTGCTGGACGCGCTGCACAAGCTGGGCGGCAAGGGCAACACCCTGGTGGTGGTGGAGCACGACGAGGACACGATCCGGCGCGCCGACCACATCATCGACATCGGCCCCAGCGCCGGCAAGCGCGGTGGCCGCGTCATCGCGCAGGGCAGCGCGGCCGACGTCACCGCGAACGACGAGTCGCTCACCGGCCGTTACCTGCTGCACGCGATGAAGCACCCGCTCAATCCGCGCCGGATCGTCGGCGACCTGCCGCCGCCCCGGCCGGCCGCCAACGGAGGCGAGAGCACGCCGGAGCCCGCCGCCAAGGGCCGCAAGGGCAGGAAGGCGCCGGTCCTGGCCGACGTGGCGGAGACCGCGGAAGAGGGCGCGTCCCAGGGCTTCCTGCAGTTGCGCGGGGCCGACCTGCACAACCTGCGCCAGGTCGACGTCGACGTCCCGCTGCGGCGGCTGGTCGCCGTCACCGGCGTCTCGGGCTCGGGCAAGTCGACCCTGGCGCGCGACGTGCTGCTGCACAACGTGCAGGCGGCGGTCCAGCAGCGCAGCACCAAGGCCGGCCGCGAGGCCGACGACAGGGGCCGGCACCCGGCCTGGAGCGGCTGCCGCTCGCTCGACGGCTACCAGGTCGTCGACCGCGTGCTGGAGGTCGACCAGACGCCGATCGGCAAGACGCCGCGCTCCTGCCCGGCCACCTACATCGGCTTCTGGGACACCATCCGGCGGCTGTTCGCCGACACCCTGGAGGCCAAGGCGCGCGGCTACGGCCCGGGCCGCTTCTCGTTCAACACCGGCGAGGGGCGCTGCCCGACCTGCGAGGGCCAGGGCGTGCGCACCATCGCGATGAGCTTCCTGCCCGACGTCAAGGTGCCCTGCGAGTCATGCCACGGCGCGCGCTTCAACCCGGAGACGCTGGCGGTCACCTGGCGCGGCAAGAGCATCGGCGACGTGCTGCAGATGGAGGTCGACGAGGCGGTGGAGTTCTTCGCCTCCATGCCGGCCATCAGCCACCCGCTGCGGCTGCTGGAGGACGTGGGCCTGGGCTACCTCACCCTGGGCCAGCCCTCGCCCACGCTGTCGGGCGGCGAGGCGCAGCGCATCAAGCTGGTGACCGAGCTGTCGAAGGTGCGCGACGACGTCACGCGGCGCGGCCAGAAGCCGCCGCACACGCTGTACGTGCTGGACGAGCCGACCGTGGGACTGCACATGGCCGACGTGGAAAAGCTCATCCGGGTGCTGCACCGCCTGGTGGACGGCGGCCACAGCGTGGTCGTGATCGAGCACGACCTCGACGTGATCGCCGAGGCCGACTGGATCGTCGACCTGGGGCCCGAGGGCGGCAACGCCGGCGGGCAGGTGGTGGCCAGCGCACCGCCCGAGGAGGTGGTGCGGCTGGGCACCCACACCGGCCGCGCGCTGGAACCGGTGTTCGAGCGCGCCTAGCCGGCCCGGGCGGCTAGAACTTCGTGCCGAGGCTGACGGTGATGCCGTCCAGCCTGGCCGTGCTCTTGTCCGAATAGCGCATCACGTCCACGCCGAGGTAGCCGGTGTAGCCGCTCTGCGTGAACTTCCAGTTGGCGCCGATGCCGTAGGCCACGTCGTTCGCGTTGTCCGAGGTGCTGCCGGTGGAGAACGTGGCGGTGCGGATGTCGGTGTTGACCCGGGTCCAGGCGTAGCCCAGGCGACCGAACACCTCGTACTGGGGGGTCTCCCACTTGGCCTTGCCGAACAGGCCGAACGTGCTCTGGATCTTCGACTCGCCCTGGATCGCACCCCCGGCGACGTTGATGTCGGCGTTGTGCACGCCGAATCCCAGCATGCCCTCGGCGGCGAAATTGGGATGGAAGTCGTAGCCGACGATGCCCCGCAGGATGCCGGGATGGCCGCTGAAGCTGACGCCGTTGGTCGTGCCGCGGAAGTCCATGTAGGTGTAGCCGACTTCCCCATACATGCGGCCCGCCTGCAGTCCCATGCGGGATGCGGTGGTCTGGGCTTGAGCGGTGCCGACCAGCGCGAGCAGTGCGACGCCCAATATCGATGCAGCTTTCATGTCATGGTCCCTTTGAGGTTGGAGGTTTTGTGGGCCCACGCCGTCGCGCAGGCCTGGGAAAGTTTCCAACCCGGCCTGTCGGGCAACATTTTCTTTCTTCGGATGAGTAGGCGATGCGCGACAGGACAATGGCGGCCCTCCAACGCAACAACGCTCGTTACCTCTGTCGCCGGTCCTGACACGGCGCCCGCGGTCCGCCACCCACACTGGCTGGCGGCCCCTCGGCCGCAGGAGGCGCGATGCGGCGCAGGGACTTCAACCAGGGCGCGGCCATCGCTGCCTTGCTCGGCCTGGGTGGCTGCGGCGGCGGTGGTGGCGGAGCCGGCGGCGGTGGCGGGACGGCCGGGCCAGCGAGCGCCGGCGCGCCCGCTGCCGCGCCAGCGGCCGGGCCCGGTCCCGCCACGGCCGCCGCCACCGATGACCTGCCGGCGGTCGCCGCCTCGGCGCTGATCGGCACCAACCTGGCCGGCATGGAGACGGCGTTCGGCGTGCGCGCCGGCCCCAACACGCGGCCCAACCAGGACTTCACCGTGCCGCGCGCCGCCGAGGTGCGCTGGCTGGCGCGCGACGGTTTCGGCAAGAACCGGCTGCCCTTCATGTGGGAACTGCTGCAGCCGATGCTGGTGGACACGGTGGCGAACGCGCAGGCGCGGGTCCTGATCGGCGAGCCCGGTGCGTTCCACGAAGGCTATGCGCGCTGCATCGACGGCGTGCTCGACGCCCACGCGGCGGCCGGCACCCGCTGCATCCTGGACTGCCACAACTACTGCCGCTACATCGACTTCCGCTTCCAGGCCGACGGCTCGGTGCCCGGGCTGACGGCGGCAGCGGACGCCGAGGCGCGCGCCTTCACCACCGATCCGTCGCGGGTCTTCACCCGGGTGTTCGCCACCGCCCCGGGCGCGACGCTGCAGCCGGCGGCCTTCGCCGACTTCTGGCGGCGCGCGGCGCAGCGCTGGGCCACGCACCCCGGCTTCGGCGGCTACGGCCTGATGAACGAACCGCACGACCTGCCGCGCCCGGGCCAGGTGGTCGAGTCGCAGGACTTCGAGGACGACAAGACGATCTGGCCGGTGTTCGCGCGCGCCGGCATCGCGGCCATCCGGGCGGTCGACCCGGTGGGCACCATCTACCTGTCGGGCAACTTCTGGGGCGGGGCGATGAACATCGGCCCCGAGCACAACCCCGAGTGGCCGCTGCCCGGCAGCAACATCGTGTATGAGGTGCACAGCTACCTGGACGCCTGGAACAACGGCGCCGGCTTCGACTGGGACCTGGAACTGCAGAAGGATTTCGTGGCCGGCTTCGGCCCCGGCCGCATGACGCCGGACACCGGGCGCGCGCGCATGCAGATCGCCACCGACTGGGCGGCCGCGCACGGCACCCGGGTCGCGCTCACCGAGACCGGCATGCCGGTCGACGACGCGCGCTGGCAGGAGGCCTTCAGCCGCCTGATGGCGCACAGCGCGCAGGCCGGCTGGGAGACGCAGAGCTGGATGGGCGGCAGCCACTGGCCGGCGCGCAACCACGCCATCACCCACGTGCCCGGCTGGCACCAGGACCGCACCGTGCCGCCGCTGGTGGCCGGCGTGATGCTGGGCGCGCAGGGGCTGGACCGCGCGGCCCTGTTCGACGACGTGGCCGGCGCGGGCGCGCCCGGGGTGCCGGTCGCCGTCACGGTCTATGCGCGCGGCAACCTCGCGGCCCCGCTCGTGCTGCAGGTCAGCCTCGAGGGCGGCGGCACGCTGGACCGCAGCACGCTGGCCATCCCGGCCGGCGCCAACGGCCAGGACAGCATCCGCTACACGCCGGCCGGCGACGGCGTGGCCACCTTGCGCTACAGCGCCGCGCCCGACCGCCAGGTGCCGCCGCCGCGCCGCATCGCGACCTTTGCCGATCCCGTCGCGGCCGCCGCCACGCAACCGGCCGAGGCGGCGCTGGCGCTGCTGGCGCGCTACGCGGCATGCAAGTGGGACCTGGCCGACGGCTACACCGACTTCCTGCTCGGGCATCCGGCGCGCGACGGCGAGCCGGTGCGCGCGCTGGCCGATTCGGGCCGCGGCTCCAGCGTCGGCAACGTGATGGAGATGCTCAACTGGATGAACCAGGACGGTCCCGGCATGGGGCCGCTGCGGCCGCCGGTGCTGCGCGCCGACGGCCGCCCGCATGCCGACCTCACGGCCGACGGCGCGGTCGGCTTCTGGTGCCACAAGCCGATTCCCGGCGGCAGCTTCCCGAACCCGCGCAACCGCGTGCCCTACGGGCTGGGCGACCCGCACTTCGCGCTGGCCGTCGTGCGGCTGCCCACCGCGGCGGCCGCCGGCACGGTGTTCCAGGCCACGGCGGCCGGCCAGCGCTGGCATTCGGCGCTGGCGGTCAGCGGCGGGCGTGCCCAGGCCCGCTGGACCGACGTCAACGGCCAGTCGGTGGTCCTCGACGGTCCGGCGCTGGCGTCGGGCGCGCCGGCCGTGCTCACGCTGGTGGCCGCGCCCGGCCGCCAGCAGCTGCGCGTGAACGGCGTGGCCGCAGCGGCGGCGGGCGCCGGCCTGGCGGGCGGCCCCTACGGCGACCTGCTGATCGGCTGGGGCGATCCGCTGGCCGGCGGCGGCTCGGCCTTCCGCGGCCATGTGTACGCCGTGGTCACCGGCCGCGGCGAGCCGGCCGCCGCCGAGCTGGCGGTGCTGGAGCGTTTCCTCCTCGGCTGATTCGCCCAGGTGACAGCGGCCGGGTACATCCCGATTGAGCCGGGCCGGCCACCACCGTCCAATCGCGCCTGCCAGGCACACAACACAGGAGTTCCCATGCGCCGCCGCCATCTCATCCAGCTCGCCGCCGCCGGCGCCGCCGGCACCGCGCTGCCCGCCCTCGCGCAGTCGGGCGCCTTCCCGAACCGGCCGCTCAAGCTCGTCATCGCCTTCCCGGCCGGCGGGCCGACCGACATCACCATGCGCTCGCTGGCCGACAACGCCGGCAAGGTGCTGGGCCAACCGGTGGTGGTCGAGAACAAGCCGGGCGCCGGCGGGTCGCTGCCCGCCCAGCAGCTGCAGACCTCGCCGGCCGACGGCTACACCCTCGCGCAGATCCCGCTGGGGGTGTTCCGCCTGCCGTACACGACCAAGATCAACTGGGACCCGGTCAAGGACATCAGCTACGTCATCAACGTGACCGGCTATGCGTTCGGCATCGTGGTGCCGACCGACTCGCCGCTCAAGAGCTGGACCCACTTCGTCGGCTGGGCCAAGGCCAATCCCGGCAAGCTGACCTACGGCTCGACCGGCACGCTGACCAGCCCGCACCTCACCACCGAGCTCATCGCACAGGAGCTGGGCATCCAGCTGCAGCACGTGCCGTACAAGGGCAGCGCCGACCTGGCGCAGGCCATCGTCGGCGGCCACATCATGGCGGCGGCCGACTCCACCGGCTTCGCGCCGCTGGTCGAGGCCGGCAAGCTGCGCGTGCTCAACACCTGGGGCGAGCAGCGGCTGGCCAAGTTCCCGGACGCGCCCACGCTCAAGGAGCTGGGGCTGAACATCGTGCAGAACTCGCCGTTCGGCATCGGCGCCCCGCGCGGCACCCCGCCGGCGGTGGTCAAGCGCCTGCACGACGCCTTCAAGACCGCGATGGAGGATCCGAGCTACGTGCAGGCGCTGGCCCGCTACGACATGTTGCCGATGTACATGAGCTCGACCCAGTACACCAAGTTCGCGCAGGACACCTTCGCCAAGGAGAAGGCGCTGATCACCAAGCTGGGGCTGGCCAAGCCCGGCTGAGTCCGCGCCGTCCGACGCGCAAACGTGCGGCCGCGCCGCTGCAGTGGCGGCGGTGCCGGTCGACAATGCGGCCATGCACAAGCCGCTCGTCTGGCTGCCGGCCTGCCATCGCCACCTCGACCTGTCCGACCCGGGCGGGTACACGGTGCTGGCGGACCGCTACGCCCAATGCGTCACCGATCTCGGCCTGCAGCCGGTGCTGTTCCCGATGGCGGGCGCGGCCGACGTGCCCGACCTGCTGCCGGCCGTCGACGGCGTGCTGCTCACCGGCTCGCCGTCGAACGTCGAGGCCAGCCGCTTCGGCGCCCGGCCGCTCGACACCGACCTGCTGGATCCGCGCCGCGATGCGCTCACCATGGTGCTGGTGCGCGCGGCCATCCGGGGCGGCACGCCGCTGTTCGGCGTCTGCCGCGGGCTGCAGGAGATGAATGTGGCCCTCGGCGGCTCGCTGTACCAGCGCGTGCACGGCGAGCAGGGCCTGATGGACCACCGCGAGCCGCAGACCGACGACCTGGAGGCGCAGTTCGCGCAGCGCCACGAGGTGGTGCTGACGCCGGGCAGCGCGTTCGCGCAGTGGGCCGGCGGCACCCGGGCCCAGGTCAACTCGCTGCACGGCCAGGGCATCCGGCGCCTGGGCGAGGGCCTGGTCGCCGAGGGCCACGCGCCCGACGGCCTGGTGGAGGCGGTGCGGGTCGAGCATGCGTCGGCGTTCGCGTTCGGCGTGCAGTGGCACCCCGAGTGGCACCACGCGCGCCACCCGTTCTATGCCCGCACGCTGGAGGCGTTCGCGCAGGCCTGCCGCGAGCATTCCCGGCGGCGGTCGCAGTGACGCCGCGGCGGCGCGCTCAGGGCCGGGCGCGTGCCGCCAGGATGGCGTCGGCCACCTGCGTGAAGCCGGCACCGCGCTCGCCCTCGGTGACATAGTGCGGCTCGTGCGCCAGCTGGCCGGCGAAGCGGCGGATGTTGGCCACCCCGATCGCGTGGCCGAAGTGCTGGAACATGCGCACGTCGTTGGTGGAGTCGCCCACGTAGGCCCAGCGCTCCAGCTGCGCGTCCAGGTCGGTGGCGAACAGCTCGCGCGCCATCCAGCGCGCACCACTGAGCTTGTCGTGCGCGCCGTACCAGCCGTTGACGTGGATCGAGCTGACGGTGGCGGTCATGCCGGCGGCGCGCATCTGCGCTACCACGGCGTCGATGGCGGCCGGCGGCAGGGTGGTGAACTCGCTGTGGTCGATGGCGATGTCGGTCTCGCGGCCGGCGCTGTCGGTGGCGCGGCGCGCCCCCGGCACCTCGCGCTCGATGCGGGCCAGCACGGCCTGCAGGCGCGCCTGGTTGGCCGCCCGGGTGGGGCCATCCTGCTGGTAGAGCTTGCGCAGGCCGCCGCGGCCGTCGGGCACCAGCGCCACGGCGCCGTTCTCGGCCACGATGGCGTCGACCGGCCAGGCCAGCGCGAACGGCGCGCTCCAGCCGACCGGCCGGCCGGTGACCGGCACCACGTGCAGCCCGGCCGCGCGCAGCCGGGCCAGCGCCTGCAGCGCGTCGGCCGTGATCGCGCCCTCGGTGGTGAGGGTGTCGTCGATGTCGGTGAACAGCCCGGCAATCCCGCGCCGGGCAGCCAGGGGCCAGGTGGCGAGCGGCAGCACTAGTTCAGCAGCTTGCGGCCGTCCCAGCCGGGCTGGTACATGGGATCGGTGGACGCCGGGGCGCCGGCGCGCTCCAGCGGCGAGTGGATGGCGGACTCGACCAGCACGCCGGCGGCACTGCCGGCCGGACAGGCGCCGCTGTCGATGTGGGTGAGCGCGGCGGCCAGCAGGGGCTCGTCGGTGGCGCCGAGCGCCTTGAGCGGGTTCTCCACCACCCGGCACTGCACCGGGAAGCCGCTGCTGTAGCCATCGAAGCCTAGCGCGTTGGAGATCTTGAACTCGATCGGGAAGTAGGCCTGGCCGCAGTTGTCGCGGCGGTGGAAGCCGTAAGGCTTGCCGCAGGTGCGGTCGCCCACCAGGATGACCTGCACGCCGATGCCGCGCAGGCTGTTGATGATGGATTCGCTGGCCGAGCAGGTGTACTGCGAGGCCAGGATGTAGACCCGCGGCAGGTCCAGCTGCGGCAGGGCGGTCCCCACCGGGTAGGTGGTCTCGGCGGTGGTGACGCGGGTCGAGAAGTGGAACACGTCCCTGGCCGTGTCGGCGGCGCGCCTGGCGCTGTACGTCAGGCGCTCGAACACCTGGCCCTCGACCGACGGCCCGGCCACCATGGCTGCCGCGGTCTGCGCGATGTAGAGGAAGCCGCCGGGGTTGTAGCGCAGGTCCAGCACCAGGTCCTGGATGGCAGCCGTCTTCAGCCCCTGGAAGGCGGTGATCAGCGCATCCTGCGCGCCCTGCCGGTGCTCGTTGAACAGCACGTAGCCGACTTTGCGGCCGCCGCCGCTGACCAGGGTGCTGGTGAAGGGGACCGGGCTGGCGCTGCCGACGGCCACGGCAGGACCGGCGGCCGCCGGCACGCCTTGCAGGATGTTGGCGACGGCGGTCGACATGCTGGTGCTGAAGCGGTCGCGCGGCTGGCCGTTGCCGTCCAGCGTCTTGACCAGCAGGGCGTCGTAGTAGGCCGCGGCGGTCGCATACCGGGAGCTGTCGACCTCGCGCACCTCGTCCCACCACAGGTAGCTCTCGTCCAGGTAGCTGCGCACCCAGCGCTTCTGGCCCTCGACCGTGCACACGTTGGCCAGCGCGGCCGAGGCGGGGAACACCGCGGCGGGGGAGAAGCTGGCCGCGGTGGCGGAGTCGCTGCCGCCGCCGCCGCCGCATCCGGCGACAAGGACGCTGAGCGAGGCGGCTGCCAGGCCGGCGGCGCGGCGCAGGGAACGAGGAAGCACGGGCGACTCCAGGAAGGAGCGCCGATTATTGCTGGGCTATTCCAGTTGTTCAGCTTTGTAACGAAAGCCCGGCGTGCTCGCGCAACAGGTGGAAGTGGATCTTGGGGAATCGTTCCTGCGCCAGCCGCACGTCGTAGGGCGAAGTGCAAAGAAATGCCAGGGCATCGGCCGCATCCAGCGCCATCCGTTGCGGATACGCATCGGTGAACGCGCGCAGCTCCTGCGGCGTGTCGGCGGTGATCCAGCGCGCCCCGGTGTACTGGCAGCCCTCGAGCCGGATGTCGGCGTCGTACTCGGCCTTCAGGCGGTGCTGCACCACCTCGAACTGCAGCTGGCCGACCGCGCCCAGCAGCATGGCGCCGCCGACCTGCGGCCGGAAGACCTGGATCGCGCCTTCCTCGCCCAGCTGGGCCAGGCCCTGCTGCAGCTGCTTGGTGCGCAGCGGGTTCTTCAGCAGCACCGTCATGAACAGCTCGGGCGCGAAGAACGGCAGCCCGGTGAACTGCAGGTTGGCGCCGTCGGTGATGGTGTCGCCCAGCTGCACGCCGCCGTGGGTGGTGAAGCCGATGATGTCGCCGGCGTAGGCCTCGTCCACCGCTTCGCGCCGTTGCGACAGGAAGGTGACCACCGAGGTCGGCCGCAGCTCCTTGCCGGTGCGCTGCACCTTGAGCTTCATGCCCGGCGTGTAGCGGCCCGAGGCCATGCGCACGAAGGCGATGCGGTCGCGGTGGTTGGCATCCATGTTGGCCTGCACCTTGAACACCACGCCGGCGAAGGCCGGGTCGGCCGGCTCGACAACCTTCTCGACCGGCTGCCGGTTGACCAGCAGCGAGCTCTTGCGTGGCTGCGGCGCCGGCGCCAGGTCGACCAGCGCGTCCAGCACCTCCATCACGCCGAAGTTGTTGACGCCCGAGCCGAAGAACACCGGCGTCTGTTTGGCGTCCAGGAAGGCCTGGTGGTCCCATTCGGGGGAGGCGCCGGCTGCCAGTTCCATGCCCTCGGCCGCATGGTCGTACTCGCCGTCGAAGCGCCGGCGCAGGGCGGCCGCGTCGGACAGCGGCAGGGTCTCGAAGTCCTGCGGGCGGCGCTCGCTGCCGGACTCGAACACCGTCATCGCGCCGCGGCGCAGGTTCATGATGCCGCCGAAGCTCTTGCCCTTGCCCACCGGCCAGGTCATCGGCACGCACGGCATGCCGAGCTCGCGCTCCACCTCGTCCAGGATGTCCAGCGGCTCGCGCACCTCGCGGTCCATCTTGTTGACGAAGGTGATGATGGGCGTGTTGCGCTGGCGGCAGACCTCGATCAGGCGCCGGGTCTGCGACTCCACGCCGTTGGCGGCATCGATCACCATCAGCGCCGAATCGACCGCCGTCAGCACGCGGTAGGTGTCTTCCGAGAAGTCCTTGTGCCCCGGCGTGTCCAGCAGGTTGATCACGTGGTCGCGGTAGAGCATCTGCATCACCGACGAGGCCACCGAGATGCCGCGCTGCTTCTCGATCTCCATCCAGTCCGAGGTGGCATGGCGCGACGCCTTGCGGCCCTTCACGGCGCCGGCGATCTGGATCGCGCCCGAGAACAGCAGCAGCTTTTCCGTCAGCGTGGTCTTGCCCGCGTCGGGGTGGGAAATGATGGCGAAGGTGCGGCGGCGCCGGGTCTCGGCGGCAAAGGGCGTAGCAGACACGGAACGGGGACTTTCGGGAAGGCCGGCCCCTGGCGGGCCGATGAGCTGCAAAGCGTTGCAGCCAACCCCGTATTGTCGTCGATGGGGGTACCTTGGCCGGATGCCGAAAACAGCCGATGCCGTGGTGCTGGAGGTGGACGGCCATGCCGTCACGGTGAGCCATCCGGACAAGCTGCTGTTCCCCGACGCCGGGGTCACCAAGCTCGACCTGGTGCAGTACTACCTGGCCGTCGCCGGGGGCGCCCTGCGCGGGGCCGGCGGCCGGCCCTGCGTGCTGGTGCGCTACCCGGAGGGCATCGGCGGCGAGTTCTTCTTCCAGAAGCGGGCACCGGCCCAGCGGCCGGACTGGCTCGACGTCAGCACGATCCGCTTCCCGTCCGGCCGCACCGCCGAGGAAGTGGTGCCGTGCGAGCCCGCCGCGCTGGCCTGGCTGGCCAACCTCGGCTGCATCGAGCTGCACCCGCACCCGGTGCGCGCCGGCGACCTCGACCACCCGGACGAGCTGCGGGTCGACCTGGACCCGGTGCCGGGCGTGGACTGGCCGCAGATCCGTGCCGTCGCGGCCGTCGCGCGCGAGCTGCTGGCCGAGCATGGCCTGGTGGGCTGGCCCAAGACCTCGGGTTCGCGCGGCATCCACGTGCTGGTGCGGATCGCGCCGCGCTGGAGCTTCGACCAGGTCCGGCGCGCCGCGCTGGCGCTGGCGCGCGAGGTCGAGCGGCGGGCGCCCGGGCTGGCGACGGCGGCCTGGTGGAAGGAAGAGCGGCACGGCGTGTTCGTCGACTACAACCAGAACGCCAAGGACCGCACGGTCGCGTCGGCCTACTCGGTGCGGCCGCGGCCGGATGCGCGCGTCTCGGCGCCGCTGGGCTGGGACGAGTTGCCGGCCTGCGATCCGGCCGACTTCACGCTGAAGACGGTGCCGGCGCGCTTTCGCTCCATCGGCGATCCGCATGCCGGCATCGACGCCGCCGCCGGGGCGCTGGATGCCCTGCTCGAGCTGTCGGCGCGGCAGGAGAGCGCCGGGCAGGGCGATGCCCCCTGGCCACCGCACTACCGCAAGCAGACCGGCGAGCCGCGCCGGGCGCCGCCGTCGACGCGCAGGGCCACGCCGCCGCCGCTGCGGCCCAGGGCGGAGGGGCCTGCGCCGGCACGGGAAAAAAAGTGACTCCGGGTTGCGGCGCGGGCCTTCGGCCCGGCCGTGCAGCGCCTTGCTACAAGGGGTTGCAAGACGACTTCCAAGGAGACACCATGCCTTCCCCCTGCCGGCTGCTGCGCGGCGCCATGGCGGCCGCCCTGCTCGCCGCCGCCGGGCTGGCGCAGGCCCAGTCCGGCCACTGCGCCAACATCGCGGCCATCGCCGTGCCCGGCGCCGAAAAGCAGCAGGCCGCCTGCCTCGACGACCTGTCGACGACCTACCTCACGGCGACCGGCCACACCGATGCCAGCGACTGGCTGCCGCTGCATTCCGCCGCCACCCGCAACCCGACCGGCCTGGTGCCCGGCATCCAGCTGGACGGCTACTTTCCCGACACCTCGACCACGAACAGCTACCAGGGCTGGAACCACGACGCGCAGTTCGTGATCCGCCTGCCCGACAACTGGAACGGCAAGCTCGTCATCACCGGCGCGCCCGGCGTGCGGCGCCAGTTCGCCACCGACTACCTGATCAGCGACTGGGTGCTGGCCCAGGGCTACGCCTTCGCGGCCACCGACAAGGGCAACAGCGGCACCAGCTTCTACAAGGACGGCTCGACGCCCGGCGACGCCATCGCCGAGTGGCACCGGCGCGTGACCGAGCTGACGATCGCCGCCAAGGACGCGGTGCGGCAGCGCTACGGGCAGGCGCCCGCCCTGACCTACATCACCGGCATCTCCAACGGCGGCTACCTGACCCGGCACGCGCTGGAGAACCGGCCCGACCTGTACGACGGCGGCGTCGACTGGGAAGGCGCGCTGTGGCGGCCCGAGGGGCCCAACCTGTTCACCTACCTGCCGGCGGCGCTGCGCAACTACCCGGGCTGGCGCGCCAGCGGCGACGCGCGGGCGCACGACGAGATGGTGGCGGTGGGCTTCGCACCCGGCTCCGAATTCCTGTGGGACCACCACTACGCGGTCTACTGGGACCTGACCCAGCGCACCTACCGCGAGGAGATGGATCCCGGCTACGACGGCGCGCTCGAGGCCGGCGTGCCGTTCTGCCCGTCGGGCACGCCGTTCTGCGACGCCGACTACGCCTACGCCGCCCGGCCGCCAGCGGTGCGCGACGCGGTGGCCCGGATCGCGCTGGACGGGCGCATCGGCAAGCCGCTGATCACGCTGCACGGCGACCTCGATTCGCTGCTGCCGATCAGCACCAACTCCACGCCCTATGCCGACCTGGTGAACGGCGCCGGGCGCACGCACCTGCACCGGTTCTACGTGGTGCAGGGCGGTAACCACGTCGACCAGCTGTACGACCTGTTCCCCGACCGGCTGCGCCCGATCGCGCCGTGCTACCGGGCCGCCTTCCAGGCGCTCGAGCGCTGGGTGGAAACGCGCGGCCAGCACAAGCCGCCGGCCAGCAAGGTGATCCCGCGCGAGGGAACGGACCTGGCGAACAGCTGCCCGCTGTGACCGGGCACCGGCGCGGCGCCGGCCCAGCCGGGGCGGCGACAATCGCCGCCCGTGTCCCTCCTCCAGCACCCCGCCTTCCTGCGCTTCTGGCTGGCCCGCTTCGTCGGCACCGGCGCGCAGCAGATGCTCATGCTGGCGATCGGCTGGCAGATGTACGGGCTCACCGGCAGCGCCTGGGACCTGGGCCTGGTGGGGCTGGCACAGTTCGCGCCCTCGCTGGCCGCCGCGCTGCCGGCCGGCCATGCCGCCGACCGCTTCCACCGCGCCCGGCTGGTGCTGGCCTGCTACGCGGTGCAGGGCGGCGTGGCCTTGCTGCTGCTGGCCGCCACCACCGGTGGCTGGGCGTCGCGCGGCGTGCTGCTCGGGCTGTCGGTGCTGCTGGGCGGCCTGCGGCCGTTCCAGATGGCGGCGCAGCAGGCGCTGCTGCCCGCGCTCGTCCCGCTCGAGATGCTGGCGCGCGCCATGGCGCTCGGCTCGGCCGGCGTGCAGGCGGCGGTGATCGGCGGGCCGGCGCTGGCCGGGCTGCTGTTCACCGGCGGCGTCGGCGTGGTCTACGGCAGCTGCTTCGCGCTGTTCGCGGCCGGCTGCGTGGTGCTGACGACGGTGCGCTACGAGCACGCGCCGCCGCCGCGCGAGCCGCCCACCATCGCGTCGCTGCTGGCGGGCGTGAAGTTCATCGGCAACAGCCGCGTGCTGCTGGGCGCCGTGTCGCTCGACCTGTTCGCGGTGCTGCTGGGCGGCGCGACGGCGCTGCTGCCCATCTTCGCGGCCGAGATCCTGCACGTCGGGGCCACCGGGCTGGGGCTGCTGCGCTCGGCGCCGGCGGTGGGCGCCCTGCTGATGGCGGCCGCGCTGGCGCGCTGGCCGCTCACGCGCCGGGTCGGCCACCGGCTGCTGGTGGCGGTGGCGGTGTTCGGCGCCTGCATGGTGGTGTTCGGCCTGTCGACCAGCTTCGCGCTGTCGCTGGTGGCGCTGGCCGTCTCCGGCGCCGCCGACATGGTGAGCGTGATCGTGCGCCAGACCCTGGTGCAGCTGGAGACGCCCGATGCGATGCGCGGGCGGGTGGCGGCCGTGAACACCCTGTTCATCGGCGCCAGCAACCAGCTGGGCGAGTTCGAGTCGGGCGCGACCGCCGCCCTGCTGGGACCGGTGGGTTCGGTGGTGGCCGGCGGCGTCGGCACCCTGCTGGTGGCGGCGGCCTGGCTGCGGCTGTTTCCCGCCCTGGCCCGGCGCGACCGCTTCAGCCCGCAGGACCTGGGGTAGCCGCCCCTGCCGGCTGCGCGACCCGGCGCAGCTGCGCGTTCAGGGGGCCGAAGCGGCGCCGGTACTGCGCCGGCGTGAGCGCCGCCTTGCGCCGGAACAGGCGGCCGAAGAAGCTGGCGTCCTGGTAGCCGACCTCCAGCGCGATCGCCTCCACCGGCAGCTCGGTCGCCTCGAGCAGCTGCTTGGCTTCCTCCAGCCGCACGGTGTGGATGTAGTCGAGCGGGCTCATGCCGGTGGCCTCGGTGAAGCGGCGCTTGAAGGTGCGCTCGGGCAGGCCGGCCAGCGCGACCATCTGCCGCACCGGGTTCTCCTGCCGGTAGCCGGACGCGGCCCAGGCCTGGCAGCGCAGCACCACCGGGTCGTCGGCCTGCGGGCCGCGGGTCAGCGAGGCATAGGCCAGCGCGTTCACCTCGTCGCCGCCCAGCAGGTTGACCCGGGCCACCTGCATCGCCTCGTCGGGCGAGGCGAAGCGGGCGATGAGCGCCAGGGCCAGCAGGTGCCAGGCGGCGCCGCTGCCGGCCATCAGCAGCCGCTGGTCGGGGCCGGCGGCCACCAGCCCGCGCTGCGCATGCCAGCGGGTGCGCGGGTACTGCCGGGCGAGCAGGTCGCAGTAGGCCCAGTGCGAGGTGGCATCGTGCCCTTCCAGCAGCCCGGTGCGCGCCAGCAGCAGCGCGCCCGAGCACGACGAGCAGAGCGTGGCGCCGCCGTCCCAGGCCTGGCGCAGCCAGCGCACCTCGTCGTCGACGTCGCCGACCGCGCCGCCGGGCGGGATCATCAGGTCGGTGACCACCGCGATGTCGGGCCGCGGGCAGTCCAGCAGGCTGGCCTCGGGCGTGATGCGCACGCCGTTGCCGGCGACGAACGGCCGGCCGTCGCGGCTGACCACCAGGGGGCGGAACGGCGAGGGCGGCGGGGTGCGCCCGTGCAGCATCGCCCAGTCGCGGCGGGTGCCGGCCAGCAGGTCGTAGAACCCGTACAGCGTCGCCGCCGAGGCGGCCGGCGTGCCCAGCAGGGCGACGGTGATGGGCTCGGCGCGTTTTGGCACGTTCGTCCGCTTCCTTGCACGAATGACTTTAGCCACCGGACCGGCGCGCCGCCAGACTGCCGCTTCCCACCACCGGAGTCATTGCCATGGGCTACTTCTTCCAGGACGAGGGCGCCGTCACCAGCGCCCGCCGGCAGGCCGCCGATGCCCGGGGCCTGGCCATCAGCACCAGCTCGGCCGCCGCCGCCGGCCAGCTCGAGGTCGCGCTCGAGGCCATGCTGTCCTACTTCGGCGATCCGGTCGCGGCGCTGGAGGCAGCGGCTGCCGAGGACCCGGGTTGGGCCCTGCCGCGCACCCTGCAGGCGGCGCTGCTGCTCACCATGGCCGAGCAGGCGCCGGCCCGCGAAGCCCTGCAGCTGCTGGAGGCCGGCGCGCCGCTGGCCGCACGCGGCAACGAGCGCGAGCGGGCCCATGCCGCCGCTGCCCGGGCAGCCGCGGAGGGCGACTGGGACGCGGCCTGCGCGGCCTGGGAGGCCATCCTGGTGCGCTGGCCGCGCGACGTCGCTGCCCTGCTGTTCGCCCACCTGTTCGACTTCTACCGCGGCGACGCCCTGAACCTGCGCCGGCGGCCGCAGCGGGTGCTGCCGCACTGGTCGCCCGAGCTGCCGCTGTCCGGCTACGTGCTGGGCATGCACGCCTTCGGCCTGGAGGAGTCGGGCCAGTACGCCGAGGCCGAGGATGCCGGCCGGGCCGCGCTGGTCCGCAACCCGCGCGATCCCTGGGCGGTGCACGCCGTGACCCATGTGTTCGAGATGCAGGGCCGCCACCAGGACGGGGCGCGCTGGCTCGCCACGCGCCAGCCCGACTGGGCGGTGGACAACGGCTTCGCGTACCACAACTGGTTCCATGTGGCGCTGTTCCAGCTCGAGGCGATGGACACGCAGGCGGCCCTGGCGACCTACGACGCGCAGCTGGCGGGGGCCACCGCCATGGCCCTGCAGCGGGTCGACGGCACGGCCGTGCTGTGGCGCCTGCGGCTGCTGGGTGTCGACGTCGCCAGCCGCTTCGCGGCCCTGCGCGCGAGCTGGCAGGCGCAGCCGGCGGCCGGCTTCTATGCCTTCAACGACCTGCATGCCCTGATCGCGCAGCTGGGCGCCGGCGACACGGCCGGGCTGAGCGATGCGACCGGGGCGCTGCTCGACGCGATGGCGTCGCCGGCGGCCGGCGGGGCATCGAACCGGCGCATGGCGCAGCGCATCGGGCTGCCGCTGGCGCGCGCCTTCCTGGCCTATGCGCAGGGGCGCTGGGACGAGGCGGCGCAGGGCCTGCTGCAGGTGCGCGACCACGCCCACGGCTTCGGCGGCAGCCATGCGCAGCGCGACGTCCTGACGCTCACGCTGCTGGATGCGGCGGTGCGCGGCGGCGACACGGCGCTGGCGCGCCACGTGCTGCACGAGCGCTTCCCGGCCAAGGCCGGCACGCCGCTGACGGCGCACTGGCAGCAGCGCATCGGCGCGCGCTGCTGAGGCAGGGATCGGCTAGGGCCGGCCGGCGCCGAACACCTGCTGCAGCTCGAAGGCGGTGGTGACCTCGAGCTGGTCGTAGCGGCATTCGGGCGCCGGCTTGTCGTCGCGCCAGCGCAGGAAGGTGGTGGCGTGGCGGAAGCGGTTGCCCTGCAGGTGGTCGTACTTCACCTCGACCACGCGCTCGGGCCGCAGCGGCTCCCAGGCCAGGTCCTTGCCGCCGCTCCAGCGCGAGGTCGCGCCGGGCATGCGGCGTGCATCCGGGGGCTCGCCCGGCATCGGATCGCTGGCGGCGACGCTGGCCTGTGCCCAGTCGCGCCAGGGATGGTCGGCCAGCGCGTTCTCGCGCAGCGGCGCCAGGTCCTGCGCCAGCTGGCGCCGCATGTCCATGGTGAACGACGAGGTCACGCCCACGTGCTGCAGGGTGCCGGCGTCGTCGTACAGGCCCAGCAGCAGCGAGCCCACCGCGTCCTGCGTGTCCTTGTACCAGCGGAAGCCGGCGACCACGCAGTCGGCCGTGCGGGCGTGCTTGATCTTGAACATGGCGCGCTTGCCGGGCTGGTAGGGGGCCTCGGCCGGCTTGGCCATCACGCCGTCGAGGCCGGCGCCCTCGAAGCGCTGCAGCCAGTCCTGCGCCTCGGCGCGGTCGGCGGTCACCGGCGTCAGGTAGAGCGGTGCCCGCGCCTGGCCCAGCAGGCGTTCCAGCCGCACGCGCCGTTCCTTCTGCGGCAGGGCCATGGTCGACTTGCCGCCGGCGGCCAGCAGGTCGAAGGCGACGAAGGCCGCCGGCGTGTCCTTGGACAGCCGGGCGATGCGCGAGGGCGCCGGGTGGATGCGCTGCTGCAGGGCGTCGAAGTCCAGCCCGTTCGGACCGGCGACCACCACCTCGCCATCGACGATGCAGCCGCGCGGCAGCTGCTCGGCCAGCACCTTTTCCAGCTCGGGGAAGTAGCGGTTGAGCGGCTTCAGGTCGCGGCTCTGGATGCGCACGCCGTCCGGGTCGCGGAACACGATGGCGCGAAAGCCATCCCACTTGGGCTCGAACACGAAGCCCTCGGCGGTGGGCAACTCCTCGGCGGTCTTCGCCAGCATGGGGTCGATGGGGGCGGAGAACGGTGCAGCAACGGTCATGGGGCTTTTTACCGCATGCCCGCTGCCGGGTGGGCCGGTGAAGCTCGGCCGTGATGGCCTTCCCTATAATCCGGCCCCATCCGAGGAGCGTTGCAGCGCCGCACAGGCGTGAGGCTCGGATTCAACGCAACGACGCTCACCCACTGTCCCTGGTGCGTGAGCCGCTTCCCCCAGGCGCCGGCAGTGGTTGACCGCAAACCCGCATCTGGAGTCACCATGAACGCCGTTCTCAAGCCCGCTTCCGCGCAAGACAGCGCCATCGCCGACCTCTCGCTGGCCGACTGGGGCCGCAAGGAAATCCGCATCGCCGAGACCGAGATGCCGGGCCTGATGGCCATCCGCCAGGAGTTCGCCAAGGCCCAGCCGCTCAAGGGCGCGCGCATCACCGGCTCGCTGCACATGACCATCCAGACGGCGGTGCTGATCGAGACCCTGCAGGCGCTGGGCGCCACGGTGCGCTGGGCCTCCTGCAACATCTTCTCGACCCAGGACCACGCCGCCGCCGCCATCGCCGCCGGCGGCACGCCGGTGTTCGCCGTCAAGGGCGAGTCGCTGGAGGACTACTGGGACTACACCCACCGCATCTTCGACTTCGGCGCCAAGGGCACGGCCGGCGAAGGCCCGAACATGATCCTGGACGACGGCGGCGATGCCACGCTGCTGATGCACCTGGGCCAGCGCTGCGAGAAGGACCTGTCGCTGATCGACACCCACTCCAGCGAGGAAGAGCGCATCCTGCACGCGGCCATCCGCAAGAAGCTGGCCGAGGACCCGGCCTGGTACAGCCGCAAGGCCAAGGACATCATCGGCGTCACCGAGGAGACCACCACCGGCGTGCACCGGCTGGTCGACATGGCGAACAAGGGCCTGCTGAAGTTCCGCGCCATCAACGTCAACGACTCGGTCACCAAGAGCAAGTTCGACAACCTGTACGGCTGCCGCGAGTCGCTGGTGGACGGCATCAAGCGCGCCACCGACGTCATGATCGCCGGCAAGGTGGCCGTGGTGGCCGGTTACGGCGACGTGGGCAAGGGCTCGGCCCAGGCGCTGCGCGCGCTGTCGGCCCAGGTGTGGGTGACCGAGATCGACCCGATCAACGCGCTGCAGGCCGCCATGGAAGGCTACCGCGTGGTGACCATGGAGTACGCGGCCGACAAGGCCGACATCTTCGTCACCACCACCGGCAACCGCGACGTCATCCGCTTCGAGCACATGGCGAAGATGAAGGACCAGGCCATCGTCTGCAACATCGGCCACTTCGACAACGAGATCGACGTCGCCTCGCTCGAGTCGAAGTGCCAGTGGGACGAGATCAAGCCGCAGGTCGACCACGTGATCTTCCCGGACGGCAAGCGCATCATCCTGCTGGCCAAGGGCCGGCTGGTGAACCTGGGCTGCGGCACCGGCCACCCCAGCTACGTGATGTCGTCCTCGTTCGCCAACCAGACGCTGGCGCAGATCGAGCTGTTCACCAAGCCCGGCGAGTACGAGAGCGGCCAGGTCTACGTGCTGCCCAAGCACCTGGACGAGAAGGTGGCGCGCCTGCAGCTGTCCAAGCTCGGCGCCCAGCTCACCGAGCTGACGGACGCGCAGGCCGCCTACATCGGCGTGCCCAAGCAGGGTCCGTACAAGCCCGACACCTACCGGTACTGAGCCGGGGCGGCATGCGCGCCGACCAGCTCCTCGTCGAGCGTGGCCTGGCGGCCAGCCGGTCGCAGGCCCAGCGCCTGATCGCCGGCGGCATGCGCTGGCACGACGGGCGCGGCTGGCACGCGGTGGGCAAGAACGGCGACGAGCTGCCGGCCGATGCGCCGGTCGAGCTCGACGATGCCGCCGAGGCCCGCTACGTCTCGCGCGGCGGCCTCAAGCTCGAGGGCGCGTTGCGCGCCGCCGGGCTGGCCGTGACCGGCTGGCGCTGCCTCGATGTCGGCCAGTCCACCGGCGGCTTCACCGACTGCCTGCTGCAGCACGGCGCGGCGCAGGTGGTGGGGGTCGACGTCGGCCATGGCCAGCTGCACCCCAGGGTGCGCGGTGACGCCCGCGTCGTCGCCATCGAGCAGTGCAATGCGCGCGCGCTCGATGCCGCTGCGCTCGGTGTCGCCGCCGACTTCGACCTGGCAGTGGCCGACCTGTCGTTCATCTCGCTGACGCTGGTGCTGCCGGCCTTCGCACCGCTGGTGCGCGCCGGCGGCCGGCTCCTGCTGCTGGCCAAGCCGCAGTTCGAGCTGCAGCCCGGCCAGCTGGGCAAGGGCGGCGTGGTGCGCGATGCGGCGCTCTACCCGGTGGTGGAGCAGCGCCTGCGCGCCGCCTGTGCCGCCGGCGGCCTGCACGTCGACGGCTGGTTCGACAGTCCCATCCGCGGTGGCGACGGCAACCGCGAGTTCTTCCTCCTGGCGACCAGGACATCCCGATGACATTTCCCATCAGCCTCGAGTTCTTCCCGCCCAAGACCGACGAGGGCGCCGAGAAGCTGCGCGCCGCGCGGCAGAAGCTGTACGCGCTGCGGCCCGAGTTCTGCTCGGTCACCTTCGGCGCCGGCGGCTCCACCCAGGACGGCACCCTGCAGGCGGTGCGCGCCATCATGGCCGAGGGCGTGCCGGCCGCACCCCACCTGTCGTGCATCGGCCAGACGCGCGAGAGCATCCGCGAACGGCTCGCGGCCTACGCGGCCGCCGGCGTGCAGCGCATCGTGGCGCTGCGCGGCGACCTGCCCAGCGGCTACGGCTCGGGCGGCGAGTTCCGCTACGCGAGCGACCTGGTCGCCTTCATCCGCGCCGAGACCGGCCGCCAGTTCCAGCTCGAGGTGGCGGCCTATCCCGAGGTGCACCCGCAGGCGAAGTCGCCGCAGTCCGACCTGCAGGCCTTCGTGGCCAAGATCGAGGCCGGCGCCGACTCCGGCATCACGCAGTACTTCTTCAACCCGGACGCCTACGCGCGCTTCATGGACGAGCTGGGCCGGCTGGGCGTGCGGGTGCCGGTGGTGCCGGGCGTCATGCCGATCACCAGCTCCACCCAGCTGCTGCGCTTCTCCGATGCCTGCGGCGCCGAGATCCCGCGCTGGATCCGGCTGCGGCTGCAGGCCTATGGCGACGACAGCGTGTCGATCCGCGCCTTCGGCCTCGACGTGGTCACCCAGCTGTGCGAGCACCTGCGCGCCGCCGGCGCACCGGGGCTGCACTTCTACACCATGAACCAGGCTGCGGCCACGCAGGAGATCTGCGGCCGCCTCGCCCTGTGATGCGCCTGCTGCGCCGCGCGGCGGCCACGCTGGCCCTGCTGGTGCTGGCCGGCTGCGCCCAGGCGCCGGTGCAGGCGATGGTCCAGGGGCAGGCGCCGGATGGCGAGCCCGCGGCGGCGGACGGCGTGCCGGCCGAGCCATCACCCCCTGTGGTGGTGGGCGAGGGGCTGGCGTCGTGGTACGGCCTGGAGTTCCAGGGCCGGCGCACCGCGAGCGGCGAGCGGTTCGACATGAACGCGCTGACCGCAGCCCATCCCAGCCTGCCGTTCGGCACCCGCGTCGAGGTGCGCAACCCCGCCAACGGCCGCACGGTCACGGTGCGCATCAACGACCGTGGCCCGCACGTGGCCGGCCGCATCATCGACCTGAGCCATGCGGCGGCCCGCTCGCTGGGATTGCTGGGCCTGGGCACCCGCAAGGTGGTGCTCAGCGTGCTGGCCGACGCGCCGGCCTCGCGCCGCGACCGCTCCTAGCCGCGCCGGCCCGGCTCCGGGCTCAGCCGCCGGCTTCGACCACCTGGCCCTTGCCGCGGCCGCGGCCCAGGCGCTCCAGCACCTGGGGCAGGGCGGCCTGCAGCGCCGCCTTGAGCGTGTGCGGCGGGTTGAGCACGAAGATGCCGCTGGCGGTCAGGCCGGGGCGGCGCACCGTGCCCGGCTCGACCGGGCTGTCGTCCTGGCCGATGGCCAGGGTGGCATGCAGCCAGGGCTTGCGCGCCTGGTTGGCCAGCGTCTTCAGCCGGCGCGGCAGCTCGTGCGCCTCCGGCCGCGGGATGACCGGGTACCAGACCATGTAGGTGCCGGTGGCGAAGCGCTGCAGGGCGTCCTTCAGCACGCCGGGCACGCGGGCGTAGTCGGACTTGATCTCGTAGCTGGGGTCGATGAGCACCAGGGCGCGCCGCGACGGCGGCGGCAGCAGGGCCTTCAGGGCCTCGAAGCCGTCCTCGCGCGCCACGGCGACCTGGCGCCCGGCGTCGAGCTGGGCGATGTTGCCGGCCAGGGCCTTGGCGTCGCTGGGGTGCAGTTCGAACAGCCTGAGCTTGTCGCGCGCTTCCTGCCGCAGGGTGGCCTGGGCCACGAAGGGGGACCCGGGGTAGACCGTCCACTGGCCCTGGCGGTTGAAGCTGCGCACCAGTTGCAGGTAGTCGACCAGTGCCGGAGCGAGCGCCTGCTCACCGGGCGAGCCCGGCGGCGGCAGGTCGGCGACCAGCTTCAGGAGGCCCTCGGCGGCTTCGCCCGAGGTGCCGGCATAGTCGCCGTCGAGCCGGTACAGGCCGGCGCCGGCGTGCGTGTCCACCACCCACAGGGGCGTTTCCTTCTGGGTCAGGTGGCGCAGGGTGGCGAGCAGCGCCAGGTGCTTGAGCACGTCGGCGTGGTTGCCGGCATGGAAGCCGTGGCGGTAGCTGAACATCCGCCGATGGTACCCGTGGCCGCCCCAGCCTTGCGGTAAGTGCTTGATTCAGCATAGAATGTTGGGCTCCGTAGCGCCTAGCGGCCCCGCGACGGATGCCAGGAGTGCAGTGCCTTGCAAGGGCGCGGCGCTCGCAGAACCCACCTAAGAGGTCTCCATCCAGAGAGACACCGACCGTGGAAAAGGGCCCGACAAACCACCTCTTGAAAGAGATCTCATGTCTACGTTCAGCGCCAAACCCGCTGACGTGAAGCACGAGTGGTTTGTGATTGACGCCACCGACAAGGTGCTCGGACGGGTTGCCAGCGAAGCAGCCCTCCGTTTGCGCGGCAAGCACAAGGCCATCTACACGCCTCACGTCGACACGGGCGACTTCATCGTCGTCATCAACGCCAGCAAGCTGCGCGTCACCGGTTCCAAGGAACTGGACAAGATGTACCACCGCCACTCGGGCTACCCGGGCGGCATCTACTCCACCAACTTCCGCGACATGCAGGCCAAGCACCCCGGCCGCGCGCTCGAGAAGGCCGTCAAGGGCATGCTGCCCAAGGGTCCCCTCGGCTACGCCATGATCAAGAAGCTCAAGGTGTACGGCGGCGCGGAGCACCCGCACACCGCCCAGCAACCCAAGCCGCTGGAACTGTAAGGAGCCGACGATGATTGGTGAATGGAACAACGGCACCGGCCGCCGCAAGAGCAGCGTGGCCCGTGTCTTCCTGAAGAAGGGCACCGGCAAGATCACGGTCAACGGCAAGGACATCGAGCAGTTCTTCGGCCGCCAGACCTCGATCATGATCGTCAAGCAGCCGCTGCTGCTGACGAACAACGCCGAGGCCTTCGACATCCAGGTCAACGTGCACGGCGGCGGTGAATCCGGCCAGGCCGGCGCGACCCGTCACGGCATCACCCGTGCCCTGATCGACTACGACGCGGCGCTCAAGCCCGTGCTCAGCCAGGCTGGCTTCGTCACCCGCGACGCCCGCGAGGTCGAGCGCAAGAAGGTGGGCCTGCACTCCGCCCGCCGCCGCAAGCAGTTCAGCAAGCGCTAAGCGTTTCGCTGCACTCGTTACAAAGCCGCACAAGCCCCGCTTGTGCGGCTTTGTCGTCTGTGGGGTTTTTCAGGGTAAGGTCCGGCCCAGCTCATGCGTTGGAAGTTGATTCGCCGCCGGCTGACCATCAGCGCCCCCAAGGTCGCGGTCCGCAGTTCCCTGTCCTGGCCCCTGCGCTGGGTCGGGCTGGCCATGATGCTGGGCTTTTGTGCCGCCATGTGCGTCTGGGCCTACGACCTCGGCAAGAACTTCACCGGCCAGGGCGAGCACGTCCACGAAGAGCTCGTGCGCCTGCGCGCCGAGGTCGCCCGGCTGCGCGACGACCGCGACAAGGTGCAGTCGGTCCTCAACACCTCGGGCAGCCTGATCACCGCCGAGCGCTCCGCGCAGGAGCGGCTGGTGGCGCAGATCCGCATGCTGGAAACCGAGAACCGGGCCCTGCGCGACGACCTGGGCTTCTTCGAGAAGCTGGTGCCGGCCGGCGGCACCGAGGCGGTGGCCATCCGCGGCCTGCAGGCCGAGGTGCTGGGCGGCGGCCAGCTGCGCTGGCAGGTGCTGGTGATCCAGCCGCTGAAGAACGCGCCCGAATTCCGCGGCAAGCTCCAGCTCAGCCTGGTGGGCACCCTGGCCGGCAAGCCCTGGACCATGGACCTGCCCGGCGGTGGGCAGGACCTTTCGTTCCGCCAGTACCGCCGCCTGGAGGGCATGCTCGATCTGCCTGAGCAGGCCATGGTAAAAAACGTCTCCGCCAAGGTGGTGGAAGGAACGGCGACCCGGGCGGTGCACAGCATCAGGCTCGGCGCCTGACGCCCACGAAGAACGGCTGAGGAGCCTGCAGGATGTTCGGCAAGAAAGCGCAACCCCCCATCAAGAGCCTGATCGCCCACGGCACCCGCATCGAGGGCCATCTGCACTTCACCGAAGGCCTGCGCATCGACGGCGAGGTGATCGGCGACGTGCGCGCCCGCAGCGACGAGCCCAGCATGCTGGTCATCTCCGAGGCGGCCGTGGTGCAGGGCGAGATCCACGCCGACCACGTCATCGTCAACGGCACGGTGCGCGGCCCGGTCCATGCCCGCGAGCTGCTGGAGCTGCAGCCCAAGGCCCAGATCGCCGGCGACGTCACCTACCGCGCGCTCGAGATGCACCAGGGGGCCGTCATTGCCGGCCAGCTGCAGCCGCTGGCGCTGGGCGAGGGCGACGAAAAGCCCTTACTCAAACTGGCGGCAAACAACAGCTGACCGGAAATCCCGACTCATTTACCTTACCATTCACGGTCGTTCCCCAGGTTCCAAAGGTCGTCCATGAGCGCTGTTGCCGAGTCCATCCAGTCTGAAATGCCCGCCCCGCTGGTCTTCACCGACAGCGCGGCCCTGAAGGTGGCCGACCTCATCGCCGAGGAAGGCAACCCCGACCTGAAGCTGCGGGTGTTCGTCCAGGGCGGCGGCTGCTCGGGCTTCCAGTACGGCTTCACGTTCGACGAGATCGCCAACGAGGACGACACCGTGATGTCCAAGAACGGCGTCTCGCTGCTCATCGACGCGATGAGCTACCAGTACCTGGTGGGCGCCGAGATCGACTACAAGGAAGACCTGCAGGGCGCGCAGTTCGTCATCAAGAACCCGAACGCCACCAGCACCTGCGGCTGCGGCTCCAGCTTCAGCGCGTAAGCGGCTTCAGGCGGGCCACACCGCCCCCAGAACACGGGCGCCTCGGGCGCCCGTCGTGCTTTCCAGGGCCAGCGGTTCGCGTTGCACGCATTGCCGCGCCAGCCAGGCAAAGGCGGCCGCCTCCACCTGCAGCGGCGGCAGGCCGGCCTCGGCGCTGGACACCACCCGGGTGCCGGGCAGCAGGGCGCGCAGGCGCGCCAGCAGGTGGTCGTTCAGGGCACCCCCGCCGCAGACCACCAGGTCGGGCAGGCCGGGCTGGTAGCGGCCCACGTCGTCGGCGCAGCAGCGCGCCGTGAGTTCGGCCAGCGTGGCCTGCACGGCCTGTGGCGCCAGCCCGGCGTGGGGCGCCAGCCGGGCGGCCAGCCAGTCGGGATGGAACAGGTCGCGGCCGGTGCTCTTGGGCGGCGGCGCGGCGAAGTAAGACTCGGCCAGCAGGTCCTGCAACAGCGCCGCGTCGACCTGGCCGCCGGCCGCCCAGGCACCGCGGTCGTCGTACGGCCGGCCGGTGTGGCGCTGCGTCCAGGCGTCCAGCAGCGCATTGCCCGGGCCGCAGTCGAAGCCGATCTGGCTGCCGTCGGGCCGCAGCACCGTGAGGTTGGAGATGCCGCCGATGTTCAGCACGCCGACCACCCGGCCCGGGCGGCCGAACATGCCGCGATGGAAGAACGGCGCCAGCGGAGCGCCCTGGCCGCCGGCGGCGACGTCGCGGGTGCGGAAGTCGGCCACCACGTCGATGCCGGTGAGCTCGGCCAGCAAGGCCGGCTGGTTCAGCTGCACGGTGTAGCCGGTGCCGTCGAACAACTGCGGCCGGTGGCGCACCGTCTGGCCGTGGGCGCCGATGGCCCGGACCTGCGACGCCGCGACGCCGGCCTGCCGCAGCAGCTCGTGCACGACCTGTGCGTACACCCGTACCAGCGCGTTGGCGGCCAGTTGCGCGCGGTGCAGCTCGTCGTGGCCGCCGGGCGTGTTGAGGGCGAGGAGTTCGGCGCGCAGGGCCGGATCGAAGCCGGCCGTGGCATGGGCGAGCACCCGCAGCGGGGTGGCGTCGAAGTCGGCCAGGACGCCGTCGACTCCGTCGAGCGAGGTCCCGGACATCAGGCCGATGGACAGATCAGGCATGCGGCCATTGTCGCGCCGCGGCGACCGCCGTCAGTCGGCGCGGGCGAAGGTGGTGCCGGCCGCCTGCAGCTGGGCGCGCATGACGCCGGCCATGCGGTCGAAGGTGGGCCGGGCGGCGGCGGTGAGCGCCATGCCCTGGCTGCGGCGCGCGACGTCGACCGGGTCCTTGTTGACGCCGTTGACGCGGAACTCGAAGTGCAGGTGCGGACCGGTGGCCCAGCCGGTGGCGCCCACCAGGCCGATCCTCTGGCCCTGGTCGATGCGCTGGCCCGGGCGCACGTCGATGCGCGAGAGGTGCGCATAGACGGTGACGTCGCCGGCGTTGTGGCGCACGAAGACGACGTTGCCGAAGCCGTTCTGGACGCCGGCGAATTCGATCACGCCGTCACCCACCGTGCGCACCGGGGTGCCGGTGGGGGCGCCGAAGTCGGTGCCCAGGTGGGCCTGCCAGGTCTTGAGGATCGGGTGGAACCGCATCGAGAAGCTGCTGGTGATGCGCGAGAACTCCATCGGCGAGGCCAGGTAGGAACTGGTGAGGCTCTTGCCGTCGAGCGTGTAGTAGGCGCCCTTGCTGCCCGGTTCCTGGAACCACATCGCCTGGAAGGTCTTGCCGTTGTTCACGAACTCGACCGACAGCACGCGGCCGGTGCGCAGCGGCTCGCCGTCGGCCTCGAGCGCCTCGTAGACGACGCTGAAGCGGTCGCCCTTGCGCAGGCCGCGGTGGAAATCGATCTCGGCCGAGAAGATGTCGGCCACCTGGATCGCCACTTCGTCGGGGATCCGGGCGTCGTCGACCGCGGCGAACAGGGAGGTGCGGATGGTGCCGCTGCCCAGGCGGGTGGAGGCGGCCAGCGGCGCCGTCTCGACGCGGCTGGCGAAGCGGCCGCTGGCATTGCGCTCGACCACCAGGCGCTGGAAGCCGCCGCGGTCGTCGACCACCCAGCGCGCCGTGAGGTTGCGCAGGGCGTGCTGGTCGGTCGCCTCCACGCGCAGCGTGCGGCCGTAGCGGCCCAGCAGCTGGCTGCGCACGACGGGATCCTGGCGCAGGAAGGCGGCAGCCTCGGGGTCGCTGACGCCCACGCGGGCCAGCAGCGATTCGACCGTGTCGGTGGGCCGCACGATGTCGCTGCGGTACAGGTTGAAGGTGTAGGCGTCCAGCGCCTCGGCCTGCGGCGCGAGCGCCAGCGGTTCGACGGTGTCGATCACCTCGCGCACCGGCAGCGCGGAAGGATCAGGGCCGAACGAAGCCACGGCGAAGGCGCCGCCACCGCCGCCCAGGAGCAGGGCGGCCAGCAAGGCCGTGAGCTGGCGTGGATGGTCGGAGAGCACCCGGGCCGCCGCGCGGAGCGCAGCTTCGGTGGCGGTGACAAGACCGTGTGTCGTCAATCCTCGGGTCCTCAAGGCAGGCAGTGCGGCCGGGCCGGCACTGCGCAGCGGGTTGTCGGCGGGCAGGCTGCCTGCGTGTGGGCAGTCTTTAGAATCGGCCGCGCCGGTGTGGTGGGCCAGTATAGCGACCGACACATCCAGTCGGAAGAGTAAAAAAACGTTATGAATCAAGAGCTTGTAACAAAACCTGTTGCTGTGTCAGACGGCGTGCGGGACGCCATGGCCGTGACGCTGCGCGGGTGCGAGGAGCTCATTCCCCAGGACGAGTGGCTGAAGAAGCTCGCCCGGTCGGAGGCGAGCGGCACGCCGCTGCGCATCAAGCTCGGCCTGGACCCCACCGCCCCGGATATCCATGTCGGGCACACGGTCGTCCTGAACAAGCTGCGCCAGTTGCAAGACCTGGGCCACACCGTCATCTTCCTGATCGGCGACTTCACCTCGATGATCGGCGACCCCTCGGGGCGCAACACCACCCGCCCGCCGCTCACCCGCGAGCAGATCGAGGCCAACGCCGAGACCTACCGGGCCCAGGCCTACAAGATCCTGGACCCGGCCCGCACTGAACTTCGTTACAACTCCGAATGGAGCGACCCGCTGGGCGCGCGCGGGATGATCCAGCTGGCCGCCAAGTACACGGTGGCCCGGATGATGGAGCGCAACGACTTCCACGAGCGCTTCAAGGCCGGCACCTCGATCTCGATCCACGAGTTCCTGTACCCGCTGATGCAGGGCTACGACTCGGTCGCGCTCAAGAGCGACCTGGAGCTCGGCGGCACAGACCAGAAGTTCAACCTGCTCATGGGACGCCACCTGCAGCAGGAATACGGCCAGGAACCGCAGTGCATCCTCACCATGCCCCTGCTCGAAGGCCTGGACGGCGTCGAGAAGATGAGCAAGAGCAAGAACAACTACATCGGCATCAGCGAGGACGCCAACACCATGTTCGCCAAGGTGATGTCGATCTCGGACACGCTGATGTGGCGCTGGTACACGCTGCTGAGCTTCAGGAGCGAGGCGCAGATCGCCGCGCTGAAGGCCGAGGTGGACGGCGGGCGCAACCCGCGCGATGCCAAGGTGGCCCTGGCCAAGGAGATCACGGCGCGCTTCCACGACGGCGCCGCCGCCGACGGCGCCGAGCAGGACTTCGTCAACCGCAGCAAGGGCGGCATCCCCGACGACATCCCGGCCGTCACGCTGGGCGGCGCGCCCCTGGGCATCGGGGCGCTGCTCAAGCAGGCCGGGCTGGCGCCCTCCAGCAGCGAGGCCAACCGCCTGATCGACGGCGGTGGCGTGCGGGTCGACTCCGCGGTGGTGAGCGACAAGGCGCTGAAGCTGGCCGCCGGCACCTACGTGGTGCAGGTCGGCAAGCGCAAGTTCGCGCGCGTGACGCTGGGCTGACCGGACGCAGGCGGCGGGAACGCCGAGCGTGCCCCGCCGCTAGGCCCAGTGCGCGAGGATGTCGTCCGGGGTGCTGAGCGTGGCCGGCGGCGGTCCCTGCACCGCCTGGCCGCTGCGTGAGAACCGCGGCGCCGCGTTTGGCTGCAGCACGCCGTCGACCGTGGTGTAGCTGCGCCGATGCGCGACGTGCGGATGGCCGGCCGCTTCGTCCATCGGGAGCACCGGGGACACGCAGGCGTCGCTGCCCTCGAAGCGGGTGATCCATTCGGCTTGCGTGGCGGTGCGAAACAGCGCAGCCAGGCGGTCCGCGTGGTGCGCCCAGCGCGCACGGTCCTGCTGCGGCATGCTGGCCGGATCGATGCCGAGCCGCTCGCACAGCGTCGCGTAGAACTGCGGTTCGATCGCGCCGACCGCCATGAACCGGCCGTCGGCCGTTTCGTAGCAGCGGTAGTAGTGCGGCGCGCCGTCCAGCATGTTGGCGCCTCGCTCGCGCAACCAGTCGCCCCGCACCACCCGCCCGGCGTAGAGGGCGAGCAACGACGCCGAGCCGTCGAGCACGGCCGCGTCGACCACCTGGCCCAGGCCGCTCGAGCGGGCCTCCAGCAAGGCGGCCAGCATCCCCATCACGAGATAGAGCGAGCCACCGCCGTAGTCGCCCACCAGGTTCATCGGTGGCAGCGGCGGCGCGCCGGCCGGGCCGAGGGTCGCCAGCGCGCCGCTCAGTGCGATGTAGTCGATGTCGTGCCCCGCCGTGGCCGCCAACGGACCGTCCTGGCCCCACCCCGTCATCCGGCCGTACACGAGCCGCGGGTTGCGTTGCCAGACGGCGGCGGGGCCCAGGCCCAGCCGCTCCATGACGCCGGGGCGGAAGCCCTCCAGCAGCGCATCGGCACGCTCCAGCAAGGTCAGCGCCTGCTGGGCGCCGCCGGGGCTGCGCAAGTCGATCTCGACGACGCGCCGACCCCGCGACACCACGTCGAACGGCGGCCGCACGCCGGCCCCGGGGCGATCGATGCGGACGACGTCCGCGCCCATGTCCGACAGCAGCATCGCGGCGAACGGTCCCGGCCCGATCCCGGCCAGTTCGATGACCCGCAGGCCCCGCAGGGGGCCGGCCGGCTGCAGCAGGGGCGACGTGGATTCGGTCGTGTTCATGGGCAATCCGGGCTTGTGGCACTCAGGTCGTGATTTTAGAATGGAGAAATAACTTTCAATATAGTGAATCGAAGGAGTGAGCCGTGCCAGGACCGTTCTCCCACCTGCGGGTGCTCGACATCTCGCGCATCCTGGCCGCCCCGCTCGCGGCCCAGAACCTGGCCGACCTCGGTGCCGAGGTGATCAAGATCGAGAAGCCGGGCAGCGGCGATGACACCCGGACCTTCGGGCCGCCGTGGATGAAGGACCGTGACGGCAGCGACACGCGCGAATCGGCCTACTTCCTGGCCGGCAACCGCAACAAGAAGTCCGTCACCCTGGACATCGCCACCCCCGAGGGCCAGGCCCTCGTGCGCGAGCTGGTGAAGGTGAGCGACGTGCTGATCGAGAACTACAAGGTCGGCAACCTCAAGCGGTACGGTCTGTCGTATGAGGACCTCCAGCCGCTCAACCCGGGCCTGATCTACTGCTCGGTCACCGGTTTCGGCCAGGATGGGCCGTACGCCGAGCGCCCCGGCTATGACTTCATCTTCCAGGGCATGGGCGGGATGATGAGCATCACCGGCGAGAGGGATGGCCTGCCGGGAGGCGGGCCGCAGAAAGTCGGCATCCCCATCGTGGATTACCTCACCGGCCTCAATGCCAGCATCGCGCTGTGCGCGGCCATCGCGCACCGGGAGCGCACCGGCGAAGGCCAGTACATCGACTGCGCGCTGCTCGACATGGCGGTCGCGGTGAATGTCACCCAGGTCATCTCCCATTTCTGCGACGACTCGGTGCCGAAGCGCCTGGGCAACGGCCACCCCCACATCGTCCCCTACCAGGTGTTCGCGACGGCCGACGGCCACATGATCCTGGCGGTGGCCAACGATGCCCAGTTCCGGCGCTTCTGCAAGGCCGCCGGCCGCGAGGAACTGGCCGACGACCCCCGGTTCACAACCAATTCGGGTCGGGTGATCCACCGCGACGAACTGCTGCCCATCCTTCGCGACATCATGGCGGCGCACCCGAAGGCCTGGTGGCAGGACAGGCTGGAGGCCGTCGAGGTCGCGTGCGGCCCCATCAACGACATCCGGGAGGTGTTCGAGGACCCGCAGGTCAAACACCGGGGACTGCGGGTCGACATGCCGCACCCGCAAGGCACGGCCCCGATGGTCGCCAGCCCGCTGCGCCTGTCCAGGACGCCGGTGACCTATCACAGCCCCCCGCCGCTGCTGGGCGAGCACACGCAGCAGGTGTTGCGCGATGTGCTCGGGCTGGCGCAAAGCGAGCTCGACGCGTTGGCGGCGGCCCGGGTGATCTGACCGCGGGGGCCTCAGCGGCGCATCAGGACACTGGTGCGGTACTCGAGTGCCGTCTCTCCGCTCTGGTTGCGCACCGAGATGCCGACGGTCAGCACGCCGCGGCCCGGCTCGCGCGTGTCCTTCTTGTCGAGCACCTCGACCTCGGCGTGCAGCGTGTCGCCCACCCGCACCGGTGCGCGGAAGCGGAACGCCTCCATGCCCAGGCCCGCGATGGTGTTGGTGCCGAGCACGCTCTCCAGCATGCCGGCCGAGAGCGATGCGGTCAGGAACCCTGGCGCGATGGGGCCGCCGAAGGTCGACTGCTCCTTCGCATGCCCATGGTCGATGAAGAGCGGCAACTGCAGGCCGGCCATCGCCGTGAAATTGACCAGGTGGGTCTCGGTCACCGTGCGCCGGTAGCTGACGTGCACATCGCCCGGCACGAAGCTGTCGAACGTTGGCGCCGACGGCTCGAAGCGGCGCGGGTTGGCGCTCATTTGACGATGCCCAGGGTCTTGGCCAGCCGGGCCGATTTCTCCACCTCGGCCGCCATCTGCTGCGTGAACTCCTCGCTGCTCGGCGTGATCGGGTGCGCGCCCAGGGGCACGAGCTTCTCGCTCACGTCCTTCGAGGCCATCGACCTGGTGACCAGGTCGCGCAAGCGGCTGACGGTCTCGCGCGGCGTTCCGGCGCGGGTGACAAATCCATACCAGAGCGGCGTCGCGACGTAGCCCGGCACCCCCAGCGCTTCGGCGAAATGCGGCACGTCGGGCAGGGCGGGCGAGCGCTGCGCATCGAACAGGCCGAGCGCGCGCACGCGGCCGGCCTTCACATGCTGCAGGCACAGCGGCATGGCGGACGGATACATCGCGATCTGCCCGCCGATCACGTCGGTCATCGCCTGCGCCGTGCTCTTGTACGGCACCTCGACAATGTCGACGCCTGCGGCCTGCTTGAAGAGCTCCATCTCCAGCTGGCTGGGCGTGCCGGGGCCGGACGACGCATAGCTCAGCTTGCCGGGGTTGGCCTTGGCATAGGCGACCAATTCCTTGACGGAGTTGATGTTCAGGTTGTTGGCGATCGTCAGCACGATCGGAACGATGGCCACCTTTGCGACGGGTGAGAAGTCGCGCAGGGGGTCGTAGGGCGGCTTGAGGTTGGTGCCGGCGACGATGGTGAACGGGTTGGCCACCATCAGCAGGGTGTAACCGTCGGGCTGTGCCTGCAGGGCATTCATCGTCCCGACGATGCCGCCGCCGCCTTCGCGGTTCTCGATGACGACCGACTGGCCGGTCTCCTCCGTGATCTTCTGGCCGACGGTCCGCGCGATCACGTCGCTCCCGGTGCCGGGTGCGAACGGCACCACGATGCGCATCGGCTTCTGCGGGAACGTGCCCTGGCTCCAGGCCAGCGGCGCCATGGCGGCGAGGCCGGCCGCGCCGACCAGCCGCAGGACGCGGCGGCGGTGGATGTGTTCGGTGGTCATGCGTTGTCTCCTTTGTCGTTCATGCGGTGGCGGCTGCAGGCTTCAGCAGTGCGGCGGCGGCCGCGGCGCTGAAACCGAATTCCTGGAGGATCTGGTGGCTGGCACTGCCGATGTCGGGCCAGTGCGAGCGGCTGTCACCGGCCTCGGGCGCCGTTGTCCCGGGGATGCGCGGGAAATGGAAGCCTCCCGTGGCGGGCTCTGCCACCCTGGGCGCTGCCTGCCCGGAGACCACGTTGGGATCGGCCAGCCACGAGGTGAGGGTGTTGATGCGGCTGGCCACCACGCCGGCCTGGGCCAGCCGCTTCAGCCACTCGTCCGTGCCCCGGCGCAGCAGCTCGGCCGCGAACTGGCCTTGCAGGTACGGGGCGTGGCCGGCGCGCTTGACGAAGCTGTCGAAGGCGGGGTCTTCGGCCAGGTCGAGCCGGTCGGTCGCGCGGCACAGCGCGGCGTAGTGCGCCTCCTTGCTGAGCGTGATGGCGATCCAGCCGTCCTGGGTGCGGTAGGCACCCGCCGGCACGTTCAGCGCCACCGGGCTCTCGCCCTCGAGCGAGGTTTCCACCAGTTTCATCGCGAGGAAGGCGGCGGTCGATTGCATCAGGCTGACGTCCAGGTGCTGCCCGGGCAAGCCGCGCAGGCGTCCGTAGAGCGCGGCCGAGACGGCCTGGAAGGCGTAGAGCGCACTGAGCGTGTCGACCGCCAGGAAGCCGAGGCGACGTGGCCGGCCCTCGCCATCGGCATTCAGGCTCATCAGGCCCGAATACCCCTGGATGACCGTGTCGGTGGCGGGCAGGTTGGCGTTGGCGCCCTGCTGACCGAAGCCGCTGACGGACAGGTAGACGACGCCGGGATTGCAGGCCTGCACCTGCTCGTAGCCGATGCCCAGCTTGGCGGCCACCCCGGGCCGGAAGCTCTCGATCACCACGTCGCACTTCGCCGCGATCTGCAGCACGGCTGCCGCGGCGCCGTCCTTCTTCAGGTCGATGGCCAGGCTGCGCTTGCCGCGGTTGCCCATCAGGTCGATGGCCGAATGGCTGCCGTGGCGCTGCCCGATGGCGCGGCTCCAGTCGCCTTCCGGCGGCTCCAGCTTGATCACGTCGGCACCGTGCTGGGCCAGCAGCATCCCGCAATACGGCCCGGCCAGGCCCTGGCTCGCATCGAGCACCCGCAGCCCTGCGAACGGCAGCGGGCCCGCGCTCGCGGCGAGTTTTTCCGATTGCTGCATTGACGTCAAACTTTCTATCTGGAAAAATAACTTTCAGTATTCTGAATAAGAAGAGCGGACGACGCAAGCCATCGGGAGCATCCGGCAGCACGCATGAGACACATCGAGCACGACGACGACCTCACCCATGACCAGCGGCTGCTGCGTGAGTCGGTGGCCCAGTTCATGGACCGTGAGGTACGCCCGACCGTGGCTGGCTTCGAGAAGCGCGGCGAATTCGACTGGACGCTGCCAGCCCGGCTGCGCGAGTTCGGCTACCTGGGCGGCTTCCTGAGGGAAGACGAAGGCGGCTACGGGATCTCCAACACCGAGTACGCGCTCCTGATGGAAGAGGCCGGCTACTGCTGGCACAGCCTGCGGGCCATCCTCAACACGATGAACATGGCCGCGCTGCTCATCGCGCGCCTGGGCACGCCGCAGCAGAAGGCACGTTACCTCGCGCCGCTGCTGGCCGGCGAGTTGCGCGTGTGGGTGGGCATCACGGAACCGAACCACGGCTCGAACGTTGCCGGCATGGAGACCCGTGCCACCCGCGACGGCGACGAGTGGGTGATCGATGGCAGCAAGCTGTGGATCACCAATGGTGCGATCGCCGAGCTCGGCATCCTGATGGCCAAGGTCCCGCCCGGCAAGCCGGGCGAGCCGCACGGCATCACCGCCTTTCTGGTCGACAGCCGCGAGACCGACTTCGGCAAACGGCGGGTCCAGACCATGGTGCTGCACGCCACCACCACCTCCGAACTGAACTTCGCCGGCACGCGGATCCCGGCTGCCAACGTCCTCGGTGACGTCGGCAAAGGCCTGAAGAACATCCTGCTGGCCCTGAGCTTCGGCCGGCTGAGCGTTGCGGCCGGGGCCGTCGGCGCGGCGCAGGCCGCGCTGGACCTGTCGATCGACTACGCGAAGACGCGCCGGCAGTTCGGCGCGCCCATCGGGTCGTACCAGCTGATCCAGAAGATGGTGGTCGACATGCGCGTGCGCACCGACGCAGCCCGCCAGCTGGTGCGGCGGGCGGCGCGGACCCTGGACCGCGGCCAGCCCGGCCGCATGGAGTGCTCGATTGCCAAGCTGTACAGCGCGCAGGCGGCGCACGAGGTGGCGGACCTCGCTCTGCAAGTGCATGGCGGCATGGGATACAGCGAGGACTTCCCCATCGAGCGCATCTTCCGCGACACCCGCGGCGCGGTCATTCCCGAAGGCACGACCGAGATCCAGACGCTGATCATCGGTCGCGAGCTCCTCGGGATGTCCGCCTTCGGTTCCGCCGACTGACCAACCCATCCGGAGATTTGCATGAGCGAGCGCCTGCTGCGCCAGATCGACGACTACGTCGTGGCCTTCGAGGACCTTGACGTGGGGGACACGTTCACCACGTCCGGCCGCACCGTGACCGAAGCCGACGTGGTGAACTTTGCCGGCCTGTCCGCCGACTACAACGCGCTGCATGTCGATGCCGCGTTCGCCGCCGGCACGCCGCACCAGGGCCGCATCGCGCACGGCCTTCTGGTGCTGGCCATCAGTTCGGGCCTGTGCACCCGGCTGCCGGTGATGAAGTTTCTCGAGCCGTCCATCCTGGGCCTGGCCGACCTGCACTGCCGGTTCCGCCGGCCCTGCAAGATCGGCGACACGCTGAAGGTGCGGATGACCGTCACCGACAAGCAGCCGGGCCGCAAGCCCGACCGGGGAACGATCACCTTCTCGCGCGTCGCCGTGAACCAGCACGACGAGGACGTCATGGAGAGCGTGTGGCAGCTCGTGGTGCGGACCCGCACCGGGGCGGCGGCATGAGCGCCCAGCGGGCGCCTCGCCACATCCACGAGGAACAGGAGCGGCCGACCGTGCGCCACATCCGGGACCTGGTGGCCAAGGACATCTCCTACGAAGAGAACGACCGATGACGGACCTGACCCGCCGCGACCTGCTCGCGTTCACTGCCGGCGCCGCATGCGTTGGCACGCTCCCCGGAACTGCGCTGGCGCAGCCGGTGTATCCGAACCGCCCCCTGCGGTTGATCGTGCCGTTCCCGCCGTCCGGCTCGACCGACATCGTCGCTCGCACCGTGGCCGAGCGACTCGGTGCGGCGCTGGGCCAGAACGTCATCGTCGACAACAAGCCGGGCGCGACCGGCGCCATCGGGCTGGAGGCGCTGGCGCGCGCGGAGGCCGACGGCCACGTCATCGGGCTGGGAACGATCGGCAGCATCGCGATCAACCCCGCGGTCAACCGCAAACTCGCCTGGGACCCGGTGCGCGACTTCGCGCCGGTCGGCTACATCGGCTCGACGCCGTTCGCGCTCATCGTGCGGCCGGACCTGAAGGCGCGTACCGTCCCGGAATTCATCGCGCTGGCCAGGCAGCAGCCCGGGGCCGTCACCTATGCCACCGGTGGCAACGGCGGTTCGCAGCACGTCGCCGGTGTCCTGCTGGAGGACCTGGCCGGCGTGAGCCTGCGGCAGATCCCCTACAAGGGCAGCGGCCCGGCCCTGATCGACCTGATGGGCGGCCAGGTGGACGCGATGATCGAGCCGGCCGTGTCGGCCGCGCCGCACATCCGCTCGGGCAAGGTCCGGGCACTGGCGCTGACCGGCGCCCAGCGCTCGGCCAGCTTTCCCGGCGTGCCGGTCGTGGGGGAAACCGTGCCCGGCTACGACGTGTCGGCCTGGTTCGCCCTGTTCGCGCCCAAGCAGACACCGCCGGCGGCCATTGCGCGCCTGAACCGGGAACTCGGGCAGATCCTGCGCGACCCGCAGGTGATCGATCGCCTCGGACAGGCGGGGGTCGAGGTGGCGCCGGGCTCGCCCGAACAGCTGGCGACCTACCTGGGCCACGAGCTGGAGAAGTGGCAACGGGTGGTGAAGAAGGCCAACATCACGGCCGAATGACGCGAACGCAAGGAGGACTGACGTGAAGCTGGGACTGGAGAACAAGGTTGCCGTGGTGACGGGCTCGGGGCGTGGCATCGGCGCCGAGACGGCGCGCGCCCTGGCCGAGGAAGGCGCCCGGGTGGTGGTGACCGACATCAATCCGGAAACGATGGCCGCGACCACGCAGGCCCTGAAGGCGGACGGCTTCGACGTGCATGGCGTGGTCGCCGATGTCACGCGCGCTGCCGACGTCGAGCGGCTGGTGGGGGAGACGGTGGAGCGGTTCGGCGGCCTGCACGTGCTGGTCAACAACGCCGGATTCCCGAAGGACAACTATCTGACCAAGATGCCCGAGGCCGACTGGGACCTGGTCACCGGGGTGATCCTCAAGGGTGCCTACCTCTGCAGCAAAACTGCAGTGCCGCACATGATGGCCCAGAAGTGGGGACGCATCATCAACATCTCGTCACGCGCGCACCTGGGCAATCCGGGGCAGGCGAACTACTCGGCCGCCAAGGCGGGCCTGGTCGGCTTCACGAAGGCGCTGTCGTACGAGGAGGGCAAGTTCAACATCACGGTCAACGCGATCGCGCCCGGCTTCGTCGAGACCGAGCTGATGCGCAGCCTGGCGAACTACGACGCGATCCGCGACAAGTGGCTCAAGGCGACGCCGATGCCGCGCCTGGGCGTGCCGCGCGACATTGCCGATGCCGTGCTGTTCCTGGCTTCCGAACGCGCCGGCTTCATCACCGGTGAACTGCTGCACGTGACCGGCGGGCGCTACTCGAACTGAGTCTTGCCTTCAGGACGTGGCTGCCGCCATCTCCGTGTTGGCGGCCGTGAGCAGGCGCGCGTGCTTCTCCATCAGGGGCGCCATGCGGTTGAGCGGGCCGGCAATGGCGACCGCGTGGGGCTCGCCGCCGAGCAGCACCCACTTGGCCACGGCGGCGACGTCGACGACGCTCTCGCCTTGTGTCATGTGCCACCCGCGCGCCTCGCCCGCGGCGACGTCTGCCAGCAAACGCTTGGCATTGGGCACCGTGTTGGGGGTGACGCGCTCGTAGTCCAGCGTCTGCACCAGGGCGGCGCGCCGTTCTTCCGGGAGGGCGCCCAGCAGCGCCTTGCCCAATGCACTGGAGTGCAGCGAGCGAAGGTCCGACACCGACGCGGTGTAGCGGATGGTCTTGGCGGCCTCCAGCACATGGACGTACTGGACATACTTGTCCAGCCTGCGACCCAGGACCACCGTCTCGCCGCACTTGTCGCGCAGCACCTCCAGGATGGGTGTCACCTTGGAGAGCACCGGGTCCCGCGCGAGGAGGTTGCGCCCGAGTTCGTACAGCAGGCGCGATGGGTAGTACGACCTGGGGCCGCCGACCGGCCCCAGGTAGCCGCGCGACACCAGCGTGTTCACCAGGCCGTGGCAGCTGCTGACCGGGATGTCCATCGCCAGCGCGATCTCGGACAGGCTCATGGGCCGCCCCGCCTTCTGGAAGGCTTCGAACAGATCGAGCGTGCGATCAGCGGCCTTGACGCGTTTTTCCAGTCCCATCTGGCGCCGATTCTAGGGCGCCGCCGCCGTCAGCGCGCCTTGCCCGCCTCCAGCAACCGGACCATCTCGGTGTAGCCGCGCGAGCGCGCCAGCTGCAGCGGCGTGTTGCCGTTGCGGTCCTTCAGCTGCAGGTTGGCGCCGGCTTCGACCAGCGTCTTGAGCGTGGCCTGGTGGCGCGGCCCGCCGTCGCCCAGCACCACCGCCTCGATGGCGGCCGTCCAGTGCAGGTTGTTGACGTGGTCCAGCGGCGCGCCGGCGCGCACCAGCTGCTCCACCACGCCGGCGTGGCCCAGGTGCGCGGCCGCGATCAGCGCGGTGCCGTCGTAGCGGCTGGTGACCTGCCGGGCGCTGGCCCCCAGGGACAGCAGCAGGCGCAGCGTCTCCTCGTCGTTGGCGACGGAAGCAATGGTCACGGCGTCGTAGCGGTCGTTCTCCAGCAGGTCGATGGCGGCGCCGGCCTGCACCAGCGCCTGGATCGCGTCGCGCTGCCGGGCGAAGGTCGCCACGTGCAGCGGCGTGCGGCCGTTGCCGTCGCGCGCGTTCAGGTCGGCCTTCGCCGCGGCCAGCCGGCGGATCTTGTCGACGTCGCCCTTGTGCGCGGCGGCGTGCAGCCCGGTGTAGGCGGCCGCTTCCGCCGCCGAGGGGCCGACCTGGGCGGCCGCCGGCAGGGTGGCGCAGGCCGCACCCAGCGCCAGCACCCAGGTGACCAGCGCGCGCTTCACTTCAGTTGCTCCTTGACCTTGTCGAGGGCGGTCACCGCGCATTGCTCGTCCAGGTTGCCGCCCGGCGCGCCGCCGACGCCGACCGCGCCGATGACCTCGTTGCCCACGCGCACCGGCACCCCGCCGCCGAGCAGCAGGAAGCCGGGGATGTTGACCAGGTTGGCCGCGGCCGGGTTCTTCTGCGCGCCTTCCATCATGGCCAGGGTGTTGCTCTTGGCCGAGGCCGAGGTGTAGGCCTTCAGGCGGCTGGACTCCAGCGAATGCGGGCCGGCGTTGTCGCCGCGCTGGACGGCGCGCACGACGCCGGCGCGGTCGACCACCGTGGCGGCGACGTTGTAGCCGCTGGCCGCGCAGGCGGCGACGGCACCGGCCGCGATCTGGTTGGCCAGGTCGAGCGAGATGTTGCGTTCCGTGCGCACGCCCTGGGCCGAGGCGGCGCTGGCAACGGCGGACAGGGCCAGGACGGACAGCAGGGGGAGAACTTTCATGCGGTGGCTCCTTGGTTGTGGTTGGCGGTTGCGAATCAACCGTGCCGCCACTGTAGGAAGCGGGGGGCGGAACCGCCAGTCGGGCGGCTACGCCACCGACCGCGTAGAACTACGCGGTGCCGCCGCCCGCCGCGAGGGCGGCGTACTGGCGCACCAGCTGGGCCAGCGAGGCCACCTCGAGCTTGTCGAAGAGGTGGGCCCGGTGTGCCTCGACGGTGCGCGGCGACAGCCCCAGGGCCTTGCCGATCTCCTTGTTGGTCAGGCCTTCCACCACCAGCGCCAGCACCTCGTGCTCGCGCGGCGACAGCTGGGCATGGCGCTCGCGCGCCGCCCGGTCGGCCTGGCTGCGCTCGCGCGAGCGCACGTGCTGGCGCACCGCCTGCTGCAGCGTCTCCAGCAGCAGGTCGTCGTCGACCGGCTTCTCCAGGAACTCGGCCGCCCCGCCCTTGAACGCGCGCCGGCACATCTCGACCGTGCCGTGCCCGGTGAGCAGCACGACTGGCTGGTCGGTGCCGGACGCGACCAGCTGTTCCAGCACCTGCAGGCCGCCCAGGCCCGGCATGCGCACGTCCAGCACGATGGCGCCGATGGCCTCGCGGTCGACCTCGCGCAGGAAGGCGAGCGGGTCGGCCCAGCTGCGCACGCGCAGGCCGATGGTGCCGATCAGCAGCGCCAGCGCGTCGCGCACCGCCTGGTCGTCGTCGACCAGCTGGACCAGAGGGGTGTCGAGGGGACTGGTCATGGGGTCAGGCGGCCGAGGGCAGGGTGAGGCGGAACAGGGCGCCGCGCGGTGGCCGCTGCTGGGCCTGCAGGGAGCCGCCCATGCCCTGCGCCAGGCTGTCGCACAGGCTCAGCCCCAGGCCGAGGCCGTGTTCGCGCGTGCTGACGAAGGGATCGAAGATGCGCGCCAGCAGCTCCGGCGCGATGCCGGGGCCGCTGTCGGCGACCGACAGCACGCCGCCCTCGGGGCGCTGCGCGACGTCGACGGCCAGGTCGCGTTCGGCCGCCGGCACCTGCTCCAGCGCCTGCAGCGCGTTCATCAGCAGGTTGTGCACGATCTGCTCCAGCGCCACCGGTTCGGCCTGCACCGCCACCGGCACCGTGCCCTGCAGGCGCGGCGCCACCCCGCGGCGGGCGAACTCGGGCTCGAGCAGGTGGAACGCGTTGCGCACCGCGTCCTGCAGCACCACCGGCTGCAGCGCCGTCTCGCGCCCCGGCCGCTCGATGGTGCGGCGCAGGCGCGCCACCACCTCGCTGGCGCGCCGGGCCTGCTCGGCCGCCTGGCCCATGGCGGTGCGCGCCGGCGCCAGCTCGGGCGGCTCCTCGGCGAGCAGCCGGCGCGCCGCCTGCGCATTGGCCAGCATGGCGGTGAGGGGCTGGTTCAGCTCGTGGGCCAGGCCGCCGGCCAGTTCGCCCAGCGTGTTCAGGCGCGCCACCTGGCCCAGCCGCAGCAGGTCCTCGGCGCGGCGGCGCGCCTGCCGCTGCCGGTCCCAGGCGGCCAGCGCGGCCACGATGCCGGCACTGGCCAGTCCCCAGCCGGCCCAGGCGAGCCAGGGCAGCTCCGACCAGCCCAGCACGCGGAGGGCGACGACGTCGAACGGATGGCTGGGCGACGCCAGCGGCTTGCGCAGGCTGAAGGCGCCGACGCGGCCGGCCGGTTCGCGGCCGGGCTGCAGCACCAGGGCCGCGTCGCCCTGCGCCAGCGCCACCCGCACCGGGTTGTCGTCGCGCCGCATCGGCCATTCGCTCCAGGGCACGGCGGCCACCAGGTCGACCTGCAGCGCGAAGCTGGCGGGCTCGGCGGCCAGCAGCAGCCAGGCCCGGCCGAGGGCCAGGTCGGCCTCCGCCAGCACCGGCCGGCGCTCGCGTCGCGACAGCTCCTGCGCCTGCCGGAAGGTGTCGGAGGGCCAGGCCGCGCCGGCCGGCAACTGCCGCACCGCGATGATCTGCGGATAGAGCGCCGGCAGGCGCTGGATGCCGTCGGCACCGGGCGCGGGCTGCAGCAGGGCGAGGGTGGCCAGCACGGCATCGTGCTGCGCGGCGCGCTGGCTCAGCAGGCGGTGCGCGATGCGGGCCTGGTTCTCGAACGCCTCGCGCTCGCGGCCGCGGTCGATCGCGGCCAGCACCCAGCCGCCTGCCACGGCCAGCAGCAGCCAGCCGAGCAGCCACGGCCAGGGAGGACGCAGGCGTGAGCTCATCGCCGACGATTCTTGCACGGGCCTTCCCGGCACAATCGACCGCATGAGCCTCGCCGTCCGAGCACGCGCCGTCCCGCCCGGGGTCTGGCTGCGCGTGTCCATCGGGGTCGCGGTGCTCACCATCGGCCTCAAGACACTGGCCTGGTGGCTCACCGGTTCGGTCGGCCTGCTGTCCGACGCGATGGAGTCGCTGGTCAACCTGGCCAGCGCCGCCTTCGCCCTGCTGATGGTGCGCGTGGCCGCCCGGCCGGCCGATGCCGAGCATCCCTACGGCCACCACAAGGCCGAGTACTTCTCGTCGTTCTTCGAGGGGCTGGCCATCCTGGTCGCCGCCCTGGCCATCCTGTGGGCCGCGGCCGAACGCTTCCTGCATCCGCAGGGCATCGAGCAGGTCGGCGCCGGCCTGCTGCTGTCGGTGCTCAGCTCGGCCTGCAACGGCGCCCTGGCCTGGGGGATGCTGCAGTCGGCCAGGGCGCACCGCTCGATGGCACTGGAAGCCGACGCCCGCCACCTGGTCACCGACGTCTGGACCTCGGCCGGTGTGGTGGTGGGCATCGGCCTGGTCGCCCTCACCGGCTGGCTGTGGCTGGACCCGGTGGTGGCGGCGGCCGTGGCGCTGAACATCCTGCGCGAGGGCTGGGCGCTGGTGTGGGCGTCGTCGCAGGGGCTGATGGACAAGCGGGTCGACCGCCACACGCTGGCCGAGATCGAGAAGGTGCTGCAGGGATTCGAGCACCCGGCGATCCGCTTCGACCACGTGACCACCCGGCGCTCGGGCAGCCGGCGCTTCGTCGACCTGCACATGCACATGCCGGCCGAATGGACGCTGCGCCGCGCGGCGGCCCTGCGCGCCTCGGTCGAGCAGGCGCTGATGAGCGCCGTGCCCGGCCTGCGCGCCAGCATCCAGCTGCTGCCGCAGGACGTCGAGGCGCACCTGCTGGACGAGGAGGACCCGTTGTGATCGGACTGGTGCAGCGCGTGAGCGAAGCCCGGGTGGTGGTGGAGGGCCGCACCATCGGCCAGATCGGCCCGGGGCTGCTGCTGCTCCTGTGCGCCGAGCGCGGCGACGACGTGCCGCAGGGCGAGCGCCTGCTGGCCAAGCTGCTCAAGCTGCGCATCTTCGGCGACGCCGAGGGCAAGATGAACCGCAGCCTGCAGGACACCGGCGGCGGCCTGCTGGTGGTGAGCCAGTTCACGCTGGCGGCCGACACCTCGGGCGGCAACCGGCCCGGCTTCGGCAACGCGGCGCCGCCCGACGAGGGCCGGCGCCTGTACGAGGACTTCGTCGCCCGGGCCCGGGCCGCGCATCCGCTGGTGCAGACCGGCGAATTCGGCGCCGCCATGCAGGTGCACCTGGTCAACGACGGGCCGGTGACCATCCCGCTGGTGATGCGCTGAGCCGGGCCGTCCGGGAGGGCGGCGCTGCCGGCCGGCTCAATAGGGGTTGGGGAACCCCAGTGCGCCCAGCAGCAGGATCTCCAGCGCCTCCATCTCCAGCGCGTCGCGCTCTCCGGTCTCGTGGTCGTAGCCCTGCGCGTGCAGGGTGCCGTGCACCAGCAGGTGGGCGTAGTGCGCCTCCAGCGGCTTGCGCTGCGCCGCCGCCTCGCGCTCCAGCACCGGGCCGCACAGCACCAGGTCGGCGCTGACCACCGGCGCGCGCGCATAGTCGAAGGTCAGCACGTTGGTGGCGTAGTCCTTGCCGCGGTACTGGCGATTGAGGTCGCGCCCCTCGGCCTCGCCGACGATGCGCACCGCGATCTCGCCCGGGCGCTGCAGCGCCATCGCCATCCAGCGCCGCACGCGCGGCTTGCGCAGCAGCGCGCGGTGCTCGGCGGCCCCCGGGAAGGTGCCGAACTGCAGGTCGAGGGCGAGCTCGGCGTCAGGCATCGCGCTTGCGGGCGGCGTCGTAGGCATCGACGATGCGCGCCACCAGCGGGTGGCGCACCACGTCGGCGCTGGTGAAGCGCGTGTGGGCGATGCCCTTGACCCGCTTGAGGATGTGCTCGGCCTCGACCAGCCCCGACAGCTGGCCCTTGGGCAGGTCGATCTGGCTGATGTCGCCGGTGACCACGCACTTGCTGCCGAAGCCGATGCGGGTGAGGAACATCTTCATCTGCTCGGGCGTCGTGTTCTGCGCCTCGTCCAGGATGACGAAGGCGTTGTTCAGCGTGCGTCCGCGCATGAACGCCAGCGGCGCGATCTCCAGCGCGTTGCGCTCGAAGGCCTTGCCCACCCGCTCGAAGCCCATGAGGTCGTAGAGCGCGTCGTACAGCGGCCGCAGGTAGGGATCGACCTTCTGGGTCAGGTCGCCCGGCAGGAAGCCGAGCTTCTCGCCGGCCTCCACCGCCGGCCGGGTGAGCACGATGCGCTGCACGCTGCTGCGCTCCAGGGCGTCGACGGCGCAGGCGACCGCCAGGTAGGTCTTGCCGGTGCCGGCCGGGCCGATGCCGAAGGTGATGTCGTGGTTGGCGATGTTGTCGAGGTAGACGCTCTGGTTGGGCGTGCGCGCCTTCAGGTCCGAGCGCCGGGTGTGCAGCAGCTGGGCGCCCTCGTCGTCCTCGTCCATCGTTTGCTCGCCGGCCACCATCAGCTGCACCTTGTCGGGCGAGATCGGCCGGGCGGCGATCTCGTACAGCGCCTGCAGCACGTCCATGGCGCGCTGGGCGCGGGCCTTGGCGCCTTCCACCTTGAAATGCTCCTGGCGGCGGCTGATCCTGACCTGCAGGGCGATCTCGATGGTTCGCAGGTGTTCGTCTGTGGGGCCGCACAGGTGCGCCAGGCGGGTGTTGTTGGGTGGCGCGAAGGCGTGGCGAAGGATCAAGCTGATAATCCGTGCGGAGAGGGGGCGTGCTGCCCGGAACTACGCATGATAGGCAGATTGAACGGAACGCTGGCCGACAAGAACCCGCCGCAGGTGCTGGTGGACTGCCAGGGCGTGGGCTACGAGGTCGATGTCCCCATGAGCACCTTCTACAACCTGCCCGGGGTCGGCGAGAAGGTGTCGCTGCTCACCCATTTCGTCGTGCGCGAGGACGCCCAGGTGCTGTTCGGGTTCGGCAGCACCGGCGAGCGCGATGCCTTCCGCCAGCTGATCCGCATTTCCGGCGTCGGTCCGCGCACCGCGCTGTCGGTGCTCAGCGGCATGAGCGTCGCCGAGATCGGCAGCGCCGTCACGGCGCAGGACGCCAGCCGGCTGGTCAAGGTGCCGGGCATCGGCAAGAAGACCGCCGAGCGGCTGCTGCTGGAGCTCAAGGGCAAGCTCGGCGCCGACCTGGGCGCCGCCGGTGGCGGCGCGCCGGCCAGCGACGCCCAGGCCGACATCCTGCAGGCGCTGGTGGCCCTGGGCTACAGCGACAAGGAGGCGCAGGCCGCCTTGAAGGCGCTGCCCAGGGACGTCGGCGTGAGCGAGGGCATCAAGCTGGCGCTCAAGGCGCTGGCGCGCTGACACCATGCACCCCGCGGACCTGCTCGGCATCCCGCTGCTGCTCGCCCTCGGCGGCGCCACCCTGCTCGCTGGCCTGCGCTACGCCCGCCAGGCCGACTCGGCGCTGCAGCAGAAGAACCGCGCCGCGCTGGGCCGCCTGTTCGGCCCGCGGCGGGCGCGCGGCCAGCTGCCGCCGGCCGACGGCCGCTGGCACCGGGTGCTGCGCGAGACCCACCGGCGCGACAGCGCCGGCGCCGGCCGGCCCTGGCTGGTGTCCGAGTTCTGGCTGGTCGACAGCGAGGGGCGCCAGTGGCACGTGGTGCTGCGCTGCGACCCGCGCAGCGACCCGCAACCGCGGCTGGTGCCGCTCACCCTGGCCCCGGCCTGACGCATGACCATCCGGACCGACGATTTCGGCCTGCCGCCGCCCCAGCGCGTGGTGTCCGCCGCGCCGGCCTCGCCCAACGAGGAGGCCATCGAGCGCGCCCTGCGGCCCAAGCTGCTGGCCGACTACGTGGGGCAGGCCAAGACGCGCGAGCAGCTGGAGATCTTCATCGGCGCCGCCAGGAAGCGCGGCGAGGCGCTCGACCACGTGCTGCTGTTCGGCCCGCCCGGGCTGGGCAAGACCACGCTGTCGCACATCGTGGCCCACGAGCTGGGCGTGAACCTGCGCCAGACCTCCGGCCCGGTGCTGGAAAAGCCCAAGGACCTGGCGGCGCTGCTCACCAATCTCGAGAAGAACGACGTCCTGTTCATCGACGAGATCCACCGCCTGTCGCCGGTGGTCGAGGAAATCCTGTACCCGGCGCTGGAGGACTACCAGATCGACATCATGATCGGCGAGGGCCCGGCGGCGCGCTCGATCAAGCTCGACCTGCAGCCGTTCACGCTGGTCGGCGCCACCACCCGCGCCGGCATGCTGACCAACCCGCTGCGCGACCGCTTCGGCATCGTCGCCCGCCTGGAGTTCTACAGCGCCGAGGACCTCACGCGCATCGTGCGCCGCAGCGCCTCGCTGCTGGAGGCGCCGATCGACGACACCGGCGCGATCGAGATCGCGCGCCGTTCGCGCGGCACGCCGCGCGTGGCCAACCGCCTGCTGCGGCGCGTGCGCGACTACGCCGACGTCAAGGGCAGCGGCCGCATCACGCAGGACATCGCCAACAAGGCGCTGGCCATGCTGGACGTCGATCCGCAGGGGTTCGACGTCATGGACCGCAAGCTGCTGGAGGCGGTGATCCACCGCTTCGACGGCGGGCCGGTGGGCCTGGACAACGTGGCGGCCTCCATCGGCGAGGAGCGCGACACCATCGAGGACGTCATCGAGCCCTATCTCATCCAGCAGGGCTACCTGCAGCGCACGCCGCGCGGGCGCATCGCGACGCTGGCCGCGTTCCGCCACCTGGGCGTGGCGCCGCCGGCCGGGCGCGGCGACGGCGCCGACCTGTTCGCCGCTGCCGGCGGGGCCGGCTAGGTCAGCGCGCCGCGCGCGTCGACCCGGATGATGCGGTCGACGGTGCCCTGGACCAGGCCGCCCTTCACGCCGACCAGGTGGTCGTGCAGGTTGACCGTGGGGTCGCAATGGCCCGGCACCAGCCACAGCGTGCGGCCGATCTCGGGCAGCCGCTGGCGGCCGGGGAGCGGCCGCAGGATGCCGTGCTCGTCGCCGCCGTTGTCGTATGCCAGGCCATGCTCGCCGTCCGGGTCGTGCACCGTCGGCAGGCCGGAGTCGATCGCGTGGCTCTTGTGGCCGGCGTCGCAGACCGCATGCCGCAGTCCGGCGCTGATCACCTGCGTCTTGACGAACAGGGCGTGCTCGAAGTTCGGCTGCGCCGGGTCGCGCTCGTTCTGCGCGTAGTCGGCGTCCATGAACAGGAACGAGCCGGCCTGCAGCTCGCCGTAGACGCCGCTGGCCGTCTCGCAGACCATGCTGCCGGTGCCGGCCCCGGTGACCAGCGGCACCGGCACGCCGTCGGCCTCGATCAGCTTGCGGGTGAAGGCGGCGTCCTGCGCGGCCTGCGCGATCAGCTCGCGCCGCGCCTGCGGCGTGCGCACGTGCTGCGCCTTGCCGTGGTAGGCCTGCAGGCCGGCGAAGCGCAGCGCGGGGTGGCGCCGGATCTCGTGCACCAGTTCGGTCGCCGCGCGGCCGGGCGGCACGCCGCAGCGGCCCTGGCCGACATCGATCTCGACGTAGACGTCGATCACCGTGCCGCCGCCCAGGGCCTGGCGGGCGTCGTTCATGGCCTGCGCCAGCCGGACGATCCCCTCGCGGCTGTCGACCGCGATGCCCAGCCGGCCGCCGTCGACCGCCAGCCGGCTCGCCAGCTGCGCCACCCGCGCCAGCTTCTGCGGCGCAATGACCTCGTTGGTGATGTAGACGTCGTGCACGCCGCCGGCCACCATGGCCTCGGCCTCGGCGGTCTTCTGCACGCACACGCCGACCGCTCCGGCCTGCACCTGCAGGCGCGCGATGGCCGAGCTCTTGTGCATCTTGGCGTGGGCGCGCCAGCGGATGCCGTGCTTACGCGCGAAATCCGCCATGCGCGCCAGGTTGCGCTGCATGGCGTCGAGGTCGACCACCAGGGCCGGGGTATCGATGGCGGCGACCGGTTGGCCGATCAGTTGCCGCAGGGAATCGTCAAGTGGAGGTTTCGTCTGCCGGAGGTTCATCGAGATGGTTGGTGTCCGACCACCCGATGAGGGTGAGGCCCTGGGGTGTCCAGAGCAGCCGGTTGATGGCACCGTTGGGGAGTTCCCAGGTGCGCGGGGAATTGACTTCCTGGCCGGTCGCGACGCGGTACAGCGCATCCAGCACGCCGCCGTGCGCCACGACCACGATCTGCTCGCCGGGGTGGCGGGCGGCCAGTTCCTCGACCGTGCGCTGCACGCGCGCGCGCAACTGCAGCAGCGACTCGCCGCCCTCGGGCGGGGTCCAGTCGGGGATGCGCTTGCGCCAGTTCTGCGCGTGCTCGGGCCAGGCCTGGTGGATCTCGTCGAAGGTCTTGCCCTCGAACTTGCCGAAGCTGCGTTCGCGCAGCCCCTGGTGCGGTGTCACGGGCACGCCGGCGGCCTCGGCGATGGGTTCGGCCGTGGCATGTGCGCGCGACAGGTCGCTGGAATAGATGGCGGAGATGGGCTCGGTGGCGAGCGCCTCGCGCACCCGCTGCGCCTGCCAGCGCCCGGTTTCGTTCAAGCCGATGTCGAGCTGGCCCTGGATGCGGGCATCGACATTCCATTCCGTTTCGCCGTGGCGGACCGCAATGATGCGGGTGGCTTCCATCCGCCGATTCTAGGCAGGCCGGCTCGGCCTGCCATGCCGCCGAAGTTGCGAGTTGTCACCGGCCGGTGGGCGACGGGGCAGAGGCGGGCGCCCGCTCCGGCGCGGGTGCGGCCGCCTGCGCCTGGGGCCGGATCACCTCCACGTTCACGTAGCGCAGGCCGGGGGGCGGGTTGGGAAATCCGACCATGGCGGCATCGAACATGGCGCCGATCACGACGGCATGGTCCGCCCAGGGGCCGTCGTTGGCGGCCCGGCTCTCGAACACCACCTGCTTGCTGGCGAGCTCGCGCACCACCACGCCCACCTCGCGCTGGAACCAGATGTAGTCGGCGCGCGGGTACGGGTAGCCGTAGCCGTGCCGCCAGTAGCCGCCCCAGGGGTAGGCGGCGCCGCCCCAACCCCAGCTGTCCCAGGGGTCGGCCCAGGGCGAGAGGGTGCGCTGCACGCGGGCGCTGACCTCCACGCTGTAGACCGGCGCCAGGTCGTCGCGCCGCAGCCCGGCCTTGAACAGGGCCTGGTCGGCGAGCGCCTCGACCTGCTCCTGGGCCGGCTGGGTGTGCTGCAGCGGCAGGCGGTCGAAGCGGTAGGTCGGCGTCGCCGGCAGGGCCTTCAGCCCGGAGAACGACTGCACGGTGCTGTCGACCACCAGGTTGCCGGCACAGCCGGCGAGCAGCAGCAGGCCGGCGGTGACGGCAATGGCGAGGGCGCGCGGGCAGCGCGGCATGGCGGGCCTCCCGAAGGCGGGTCAGAGCTGGATGACCGACAGGCCCGGCAGCGCAGGCGGGGCGTCGAATGCCTCGGGGTCGAACGCCTTGTCGCCGTCAGCGCTGGGCACGCCGGTGGCTGTCAGACCGGCGAAGTCGAACAGCGTTCCGTCGGCCAGGTGAGAAGGCACGACGTTCTGTAACGCATGGGCCATGTTCTCGAGCCGGCCCGGGTGCCTCTGCTCCCACTCGCGCAGCATGGCGCCGACCTGCTTGCGCTGCAGGTTCTCCTGGCTGCCGCACAGGGTGCACGGGATGATGGGGAAGCGGCGCTGCGCGGCCCAGCGCACCAAGTCCTGCTCGGCCACGAAGGCCAGCGGGCGCACCACCACATGGCGGCCGTCGTCGCTGACCAGCTTGGGCGGCATGCCCTTGAGCTTGCCGCCGAAGAACATGTTGAGGAACAGGGTCTGCAGCATGTCGTCGCGGTGGTGGCCGAGCGCGATCTTGGTGGCGCCCAGTTCGTCCGCCACCCGGTACAGGATGCCCCGGCGCAGCCGCGAGCACAGGCTGCACATGGTCTTGCCCTCGGGGATCTTGTCCTTGACGATGGAGTAGGTGTCCTGCTCCTCGATGTGGAACGGCACGCCCAGCGCGGTCAGGTAATCGGGCAGAACGTGGGCGGGAAAGCCGGGCTGCTTCTGGTCGAGGTTGACCGCCACCAGCTCGAAGCGCACCGGCGCGCGCTGCTGCAGCTTCAGCAGGATGTCCAGCAGGCCGTAGCTGTCCTTGCCGCCGGACAGGCAGACCATCACCCGGTCGCCCTCCTCGATCATCGAATACTGGGTGATCGCCTGGCCCACCAGCCGGCACAGGCGCTTCTCGAGCTTGTGCGCCTCGCGCTCGATCTTCGCCGCGCGCGGCAGGGCAGGGGTTTCGGTGTCGATCCAGACGGCGGCCATGGGGCCGATTCTCTCATCCGGCCAGCTGGCGGGGCCGCTGCCGCCCGGCGCGCCACGCCCGTGTCAGGGCCGCGCAGCGGCACGGAATCGGCCATCATCGGCGCCATATGGAGCCCGCGTCGCTGCCCGAGCGCCTGGACCGCCTGCCGTGGTCGCGCTGGCATTGGCGCGTGGTGCTGGCGCTGGGCATCGCCTGGGTGCTCGACGGGCTGGAGGTGACGCTGGTCGGGTCGGTCGGCGGCGTGCTGGAGCGGCCCGACACGCTGGGCCTCAGCGCCGCCCAGGTCGGCTGGGCCGGCTCGGTGTACGTGGCCGGCGCCGTGCTCGGCGCGCTGGCCTTCGGCCGGATGGCGGACCGGCTGGGGCGCAAGCGGCTGTTCCTGCTGACCTTGCTGGTCTACATGGGAGCGACGGTCGCCACCGCCTTCTGCACCGGCTTCGCCGGCTTCGCGCTGTGCCGCTTCGTCACCGGCATCGGCATCGGCGGCGAGTACGCCGCCATCAATTCCGCCATCGACGAACTGATCCCGGCCCGGGTGCGCGGGCGCGTCAACCTCGCCATCAACGGCAGCTTCTGGCTCGGTGCCGCGCTGGGGGCCGTGCTGAGCCTGGTGCTGCTCGATGTCCGGGTGCTGGGCCCGCAGGATGGCTGGCGGGCCGGCTTCCTGGTCGGCGCCGTGCTCGCGGTGGCCATCCTGCTGGTGCGCCGGCACGTGCCCGAGAGCCCGCGCTGGTTGCTCGCACATGGCCGGGTCGAGGAAGCCGAGCGGGTGATGGCCGGCATCGAGGCGGCCGCCGGCGTGCGCAGCCCGGCCACGTCGCTCGCCCGCGACGCGGCCGGGCGCCGCCCGCTGCCCAGCCTGCGCGACGTGGCGCGGGTGCTGGCAGGGCGCTACCGGCAGCGCAGCCTGGTGGTGCTGGCGCTGATGGTCTCGCAGGCCTTCTTCTACAACGCCATCTTCTTCACCTACGCGCTCGTGCTCACCCGCTTCCACGGCGTCGACCCGGCCCGGGTGGGGCTGTTCATCCTGCCGTTCGCGCTCGGCAACGTGCTCGGGCCGCTGGTGCTGGGCCCGGCGTTCGACCAGGTCGGCCGGCGCCGCATGATCGGCATCAGCTACGCGCTGGCCGGCGTCGGCCTGCTGGGGACCGGGCTGGCCTTCTGGGCCGACCTGCTGGGCGCCGTGAGCCAGACCCTGGCCTGGTCGCTGGTGTTCTTCTTCGCCTCGGCCGCCGCCAGCGCGGCCTACCTCACCGCCAGCGAGGTGTTCCCGCTCGAGATGCGGGCGCTGGCCATCTCGCTGTTCTACGCGGTGGGCACCGGCATCGGCGGCTTCGCGGCGCCGGCGATCTTCGGCGCCCTGGTCGACAGCGGCAGCCGGGGGCAGGTCTTCGCCGGCTATGCCTTCGGCGCCGCGCTGGTCATCGGCGCCGCGGCCGTGGCCTGGCGCTGGGGCGTGGACGCCGAGCGCAAGGCGCTGGAGGAGATCGCGCCGCCGCTGGTCCCCTGAGCGGCTAGCGCGGCGCGGGCTCCGGCAGCCGCTGGTAGACCACCCACTGCTGCGGCCCCACGGTCGCCACCGGCACATAGTGGCCGTGCACGTAGTCGTAGAACGCGCGCAGCTCGGGCGTCATGGACCAGTAGCGGCGGCCGGGTCGGGCGTTCTTGGGGTAGTACCAGGCCGGATCGAACTGCGCCAGCGGGGGCACCAGGTTCTCGCCCTCGATGGCGTTGGGCGTGGCGTCGACGATCAGCGGCGGGGCGGCGCGGCGCAGTTCGTCCACGAGGCCGTCGACCAGGGCGGCGTCGGCGTAGCGCGGTGTCAGCAGGCCCAGCGGGTAGAGGAAGCGGCTGGCCGGCGGCCGCCCGGACAGGAAGTGGACGTCGGCGGCATGGCCCCAGACGAACAGCCGGTCTGCCGCGGCCGTGTGGCTGCGCACGTAGTCGGCGGTGATGGCCACCTGCTGGCGGCGCGCCTTCTCGTTGACGTCGATGGCCAGCCGCATCGCGGTGCCCGCAACCGCCGACAGGGCCGCGCCGGCCGCGAGCAGGCCCACCAGCAGGCGCCGGGCCGGGGCGGCCGGCACCAGTGCCGCGAGTTCGACCACGAAGGCCGCGGCCAGCAGCCCGGCGGGCGCGAAGGTGGTGGCGTAGTAGTGGCCGTAGTGGCGGCCCGAGGTCGAGGCCAGCAGCAACTCGATCGGCAACCACAGCACGGCCAGCAGCAGGGCTGGGTTCGCGCTGCGGCGGCCGGCGGACCGCAGTCGCAGCACGCCCAGCACCCAGGCCGTGAACAGGATGGCCGCCGAGCCGTACTGGGTCGCGACCGTGGTGCCGAAGTGCAGCGCGCCGGCCTTGGTGCGCAGCTCGGAGCGGGCGTACAGGACGTTGTAGTGGAACGCCTGGTCCCAGAACGCCGCCAGCGCGCCCCGGCTGGCCAGGTAGCCCACGAGCGCCGCCGTCACCAGCGCCAGCCCGGCCAGCCCGGCCGCCACGAGCACGGCACGGTCGCGGGCGGGCCGCTCGCCGCGCATCACCAGCAGCAGGGTCAGGCCGACGGCGACCGCCGCGCCGGCGAGGTTGGCGCGCAGGTAGAAGGCCAGCGCGCCCAGCACGCCCAGCGCCAGGGCCGGCAGGAAGCGGGTCGGGCGCGCCGCGTCCCAGCGCACCAGCAGCAGCACGGCTGCCCATTGCAGCGGGATGACGTAGCCCTCGGTCATCCCCAGCGGCAGCATGGCTGCGACCGGCAGCGCGAAGCAGACGGTGCCGAACAGTGCCGCGGTGGCGCCGAAGGCGCGCTTCATCGCCGCATAGCCCAGGACATTGGCGGCCGAGAACAGGGCGAGGTTGAGCAGCCACAGGCCCCAGGGCTGGCCGCCGCTCAGCGCGAGGCCGGCGGCGTTGACCAGGAAGATCAGCGGCGCCTTGTGGTCCCAGAAGCTCAGGTAGGGCGTGCCGCCCTGGCGCACCAGCTCGCCGGCGTAGGCGAAGAAGGCGGCGTCGATCGGCGAGTCGGAGCTGAAGCCCGGCTCACGGAACACCGGCCAGCGCAACACCATGACCCCGGCCAGCCACAGGCAGGCGGCCAGCGGCACGCTCCAGTCGCGCAGGAAGGATCGCAGCGCCGATGACGTCCAGCCACGACCCGTGCCCGACACCGGGTCGGGCAGGGCGCCGGGCGGCAGGCCCGGCAGGCCGGGGCTGCGGTCGACCCCGCTGTCGGTGAAAAAAGGCGGCGGCATCGCTCCAACCGTTGAACCGTGGGGCGGATCGTGCCCGGCCGGACGGTGGCGAGCTGTAACCGACGGAAGTGATGGGCTGGCGGCGCGGCCTCAGCGCCGGGGCAGACGGCAGCCGCCGTGGCTCACCACTGCCCGGTTTCGACCCGGATGGCGACTTCGCAGTCGTCGAAGATTTCCAGCTTGGCGATGCGCACCCGCACGCCCAGCACGCCGGGCAGCTGCATCAGGCGGTGCGCCAGCTTGCCGATCAGGCTCTCGAGCAGGTTGACGTGCTCGGCCGTGCACTCCTCGATGATGATCTTGCGCACCTTGCGGTAGTCGAGCACGTGCAGGATGTCGTCATCGCGCGGCAGCAGTGGTTGGGTGCCGAGGTTGAGCTCGGCATCCACCGCGATCGGCTGCGGGGCCGTCTTCTCGTGGTCGAGGATGCCCAGGTTGGCGTCGAAGCGCAGCCCGGTCAGGGTGAGGATCTGGTTGCCGGCCTTGGCCATGTCGTTGGTCCTGGTCTCACATCAGCGAGAAGTCGCGCTCGAAGCGCATCAGGTGCTGGCCGCCATCGACCAGCAGGGTGGTGCCGGTGATCGAGCGGTTCTCCAGCGCGAAGCGCACCGCCGCCACCACGTCCTGCGGCGTCGACGAACGACCCAGCGGCGACAGCCGGTGCAGCTGCTCGAATTTCTCCTGCGACAGCAGGTGGCTGGTGATCGTCAGACCCGGCGCGACGCCGACCACGCGCAGGCGCGGCGCCAGCGACTGCGCCAGCAGCGTGGTGGCCGCCTCCAGCGCCGCCTTCGACAGCGTGTAGCTGAGGAAGTCGGGGTTGGGGTTCCACAGCTTCTGGTCGAGCAGGTTGACCACCGCGCCCTCGCCGCCGCGCGCCTCCAGGTGCTGGTGCAGGGCCTGCGCCAGCACGATGGGCGCGGCGGCATTGGCCAGCAGGTGGTCCTGCAGGCGCGCATAGGAAAAGCTCTGCACGGTGTCGTGCTCGAACAGCGAGGCGCTGTTGATGACCGCCTCGACCGGGCCCAGCTCCGCCACCACGCGCGCCAGCAGGCCGCGCGCGGCCGCCTCGTCGGACAGGTCGGCGGCCACGGCCGCGAAGCGGTGGCCGGCCGGGGCCAGCGCCGTGCAGTCGGCCACCGTCTGGCGGGCGGCCTCGGCCGAGCTGCGGTAGTGCACCGCGACCTGCCAGCCGGCGGCCGCGAGGCCGAGCGCCATCTCGCGTCCGAGCCGGCGCGCGGCGCCGGTCACCAGCACGGTGCGAAGGGGAGGGGGCGTGCTCACGGACAATGGGCGGGATGGATGCAGGCAGTGTAACGAGCGCCCTCGCGGCGCTGATCGGCCGGGCGGCCGCCCGCGACGGCGGCTGGTTGCCGTTCGACCGCTTCATGGCGCTGGCGCTCTACGCGCCGGGGCTGGGCTACTACGCCAACGCCTCGCGCAAGTTCGGCGCGCTGCCGGCATCGGGCAGCGACTTCGTCACCGCACCCGAGCTGACGCCGCTGTTCGGGCAGGCGCTGGCGCGGCAGGTGGTGCAGGCGCTGGACGCGACCGCGACACGCCAGGTCTGGGAGTTCGGCGCCGGCTCCGGGGCGCTGGCGCAGCAGCTGCTGGAGACCCTGGGCGATCGCATCGAGCGCTACACCATCGTCGACCTGTCGGGCAGCCTGCGGCAGCGCCAGCAGGAGCGGCTGGCCGGCTTCGGCGAGCGGGTCGCCTGGGTGGACGCGCTGCCGGAGCGCTTTTCCGGCGTGGTGGTCGGCAACGAGGTGCTCGACGCCATGCCGGTGCAGCTGCTGCACCGCCGGCAGGGCCGCTGGCACGAGCGCGGGGTCGTGCTGCAGGACGGCCGGCTGGTGTTCGAGGACCGCCCGACCGACCTGCGGCCGCCGGTCGCGATCGACGGCGAGCACGACTACCTGACCGAGATCCACCCGCAGGCGCAGGCCTTCGTGCGCACGCTGGCCGACCGGCTGGAGGCGGGCGCGGCGTTCTTCCTCGACTACGGCTTCCCGGAGGCGGAGTACTGGCACGTGCAGCGCCACATGGGCACGCTGATGTGCCATCGCGGCCACCGGGCCGACCCCGACCCGCTGCAGGACGTCGGCCTCAAGGACATCACCGCCCACGTCGACTTCACCGGCATCGCGGTGGTGGCGCAGGCGGCCGGGCTGGAAGTGCTGGGCTACACGACGCAGGCCCGCTTCCTGTTCAACTGCGGCCTGCTGGAACTGGCCGCCGACGCCAGCCTGCGCGACAAGGCGGCCATCCAGAAGCTGGTCAACGAGCACGAGATGGGCGAGCTGTTCAAGGTCATCGGCCTGGCGCGCGGCGACTGGTGGGATGCGATCGGGTTCGCCGCCGGCGATCGCACCGGCCGGCTCTGACGCACGGTCCCACGGTCCGCGGCGCACGGCCTACACTGCCCAGATGATCCGCTGGTTCGTCGTCGTCTTCCTGGCCCTGATGCTGATCAGCTGGCTCACGCCCGCCCTGCAGAAACTTGGCTTCGGCCGCTTGCCGGGCGACCTGCGCTTCCGCCTGTTCGGCCGCGACTGGCAGGTGCCCCTCACCAGCACCATCCTGCTGAGCCTGCTGTGCAGCCTGATCGCCAAGTACCTATGAGAGCCTGCATCGACATCGGCGGCACCAAGGTGGCCGTCAGCCTGAACGACGGCAGCAGCCACGAGCTGCTGGCGCGCCGCAGCGAACCGACCGCCAAGACCGGCAGCAACGATGCCGTCGCGCGGCAGGTGCTGCGCATGGTCGACGCCGCCTGCGCCGAGGTGGGCATCGCGCCGGAGACGGTGCGCAGCGCCGGCGTGGCGTCGTGCGGCCCCTTCGTGCTGGTGGCCGGCCGCATCGAGCTGGCGACGCCGAACATCTGCGGCGGCATCGCCGGACCCGAACGCGGCCTGCCGAACGACTGGCGCACCGCGGTGCTGGAGGCGCCGCTGGCGCAGCGCTTCGACCGCCTGCGCATCGAGAACGACTGCATCGGCGCACTGGAGGCCGAGCGGCGCTGGGGCGCCCTGCAGGGCGTCGCCGACTGCGCCTATGTCACCTGGAGCACCGGCATCGGCACCGGCCTGTGCGTCGACGGCCGCGTGCTGCGCGGCAAGAATGGCAACGCCGGCCACGCCGGCCACTCGTTCGTGAGCGACAACGACGACGCCCTGTGCGGCTGCGGCAACATCGGCGACGTCGAGGCGCTGGTGGCGGGCAACGCGGTGGCGCGCCGCTTCGGCGCCGATGCCGCGACGCTGCTGCAGCGGGCCCAGGCCGGGGATGCCGCCTGCGCGGCCCAGGTCGACGAGCTGTGCCGGGTGCTCGGTCGCGCGCTCTACAACCTGGTGGTGACGCTGGACCTGCAGCGCATCAGCCTGGGCGGCAGCGTGTTCTGCAACAACCGCGACTACCTGCTGCCGCGCCTGCGTGCGCAGCTGGCGGGCCGCCTGCCGGCGCTCACCGACGGCTGCGAGCTGGTGCCCGCCGGCCTGCAGGAGCGGGTGGGCGACTACGCCGCGCTGGCGCTGGTCGACTGACCGGCGGCCAGCCGCTCCTGCACCGCCGCCACCCGGGCGGCCTGGATCCACTCCCCCACCTGGGGGCCGCTCAGGCCGCGCTCGGCCGCCTGCGCCGCGACCGTCGCGGTGGGCACCTGGCGCGCCGCCTCCAGCGCGCCGAGCAGGCGGGCGCGCTGCGGGTACGGCTGCTCCTCCAGGCCGAGGCGGCCGCGGGCATCGCACTCGCAGGCGAGCAGGGCGTCGGCGAAGCGCTGCGGCTTGCGGAAGGCGTCGCAGCGTTCGAGCAGGCGCACCACCGCCGCCGCGCCGAACTCGCCGCTGCGGTGGATGTTGCCGTGCTCGCGCGCCACCACGTCGGCCAGCTCCTGGCATTCGGTCGGCACCCGCAGCCGGTTCGTCACCTGCTTGAGGAGGCGCGCGCTGCGCTGCTCGTGGCCGATGTGGCGCGGCAGCACCTCCGCGGGCGTGGTGCCCTTGCCCAGGTCGTGCGTGAGGCAGGCGAAGCGCACCGGCAGCGGCGCCCGCAGGCGCGCGCTCATGTCCAGCACCAGCAGCAGGTGTTCGCCGGTGTCGACTTCGGGGTGGTACTCGGCGCGTTGCGGCACGCCCCACAGCCGGTCGACCTCGGGCAGCAGGCGTGCCAGCGCACCGCAGTCGCGCAGCACCGTGAGCATGCGCGAGGGCCGGTCCTCCATCAGGCCGCGCGCCAGCTCCTGCCAGACGCGCTCAGGGACCAGGTGGTCAACCTCTCCCTCGGCGACCATGGCGCGCATCAGCGCCAGCGTCTCGGGCGCGATCGAGAAGTCGCCGAAGCGGGCGGCAAAGCGCGCCAGCCGCAGGATGCGCACCGGGTCCTCGCGGAAGGCGTCGGTGACGTGGCGCAGCGTGCGGCCGGCCAGGTCGCGCCGGCCGTCGAAGGGGTCGATGAGGCGGCCGGCCTGGTCCTGCGCGATCGCGTTGATGGTGAGGTCGCGCCGCGCCAGGTCCTCCTCCAGCGTGACGCCGGGGTCGGCGTGGAAGGCGAAGCCGTGGTAGCCGCGACCGGTCTTGCGCTCGGTGCGCGCCAGCGCGTACTCCTCGCGCGTGTCGGGGTGCAGGAAGACCGGGAAGTCGCGCCCGACCGGCAGGTAGCCGGCCTCGATCATGGCCTGCGGCGTGGCGCCCACCACCACCCAGTCGTGGTCGTTCACGGGCCGGCCCAGCAGCGCGTCGCGAACGGCCCCGCCCACCATGTACGTCTGCATGGCGGCAGTGTAAGGGCCGCCCCCCGCGGCGTGCCGGGCTAGCGCCGGGTGCGGTAGGGCTCTTCGAAGTCGAGGAAATCCTGTTCGGCCAGCGCGCCCTCGATCCAGTCCGCCACACCGGGCAGCGAGCAGACACGCTCGATGTAGTCGGTCACCGCGGCGGGCACCGGCAGCGCATAGGTGCGCAGCCGCATGCACACCGGCGCGAAGTAGGCGTCGGCGATGCCAAACTCGCCGAACAGCATCGGGCCGCCGTGCTGGCGCAGCAGGCCGGTCCACATCGTCACCAGCCGCTCGACGTCGGCGCGCACCGCCGGCCGGTCGCGCCAGACCAGGGCCCCGACCTCGGGCAGCCGGGCCTCGATGTTCATCGGGCAGTGGGTCCGCAGGGCGCTGAAGCCGGCGTGCATCTCGGCGCAGATGCTGCGGGCGCGGGCGCGCGCCTGGCGGTCCTGCGGCCACAGTTGCCGGTCGGGCCAGGCCTCGGCGACGGTCTCGGCGATGGCCAGCGAGTCCCAGACCGCCAGCTCGCCGTCCACCAGCACCGGCACCTTGCCCACCGGGTTGATGCCGGCCAGGGTGGCCTTGAACTGCGAGCCGGGATCGAACGAGTCGAAGCGGACCCGGATTTCCTCGAACGGGATGCCGGCCTGGCGCAGCAGCACCCAGGGCCGCATCGACCAGGACGAGTAGTTCTTGTTGCCGATGTAGAGCTTGAGCATGCGGGCCTCCGCGCGGGATGGGCGGATGCTAGCGGCCGCGCCGGCCGCCATTGATGCGAAATCGCGCCGCGATTGATGCGTCAGCTCGCGCCGGGGCCGCCGTCGTCGACCGCCGCCCGGCGCCGGCGGCGCTGGTTCTGGATGACGTTGCGCAGCGGGATCTCCAGGAGCAGGATGCCCAGTGTCAGCAGCGTGCTCAGCACCGCCAGTGCGTCCAGGCCCAGGCCGGCGGCCAGGCCGATGGCGGCCGTCATCCACAGGCCGGCGGCCGTGGTGAGCCCGTAGACATGCTCCTGGTCGTCGGCCTTCAGGATGGAGCCGGCGCACAGGAAGCCGACGCCGGCCAGCAGTCCCTGGATGACGCGCGACACGCCTTCCTCGTCGAGCCCGGCACGACGCGCCGCCAGCATGAACATGGCCGAGCCCAGCGCCACCAGCATGTGGGTGCGCAGGCCGGCCGGCTTGCCGGTCAGCTCGCGTTCCAGGCCGAGCAGGCCGCCCAGCAGGGCGGCGAGCAGCAACCGCACCAGGGCGCGGACGAAGGACTCCAGGTCCCGGATGTCGGAGAACTCGCTGGCGACCGTGGCCAGCACCACGTCCATCAGGGCAGGTCCCGGTTGGGTTCGGGCAGCGCCATGTCGCGCGGGCCCACCATTCCCAGCCGGGCCTTGAGCGACTGCGGCTGGCCGGTGAGCACGGCGGCGTACAGGGTGGTGTTGGCCAGCACCTTCTTGACGTAGTCGCGGGTCTCGCCGAAGGGCACGTTCTCGGCCCAGGCGGCGGCCTCCATCACCGGGCCGTTGCGCCAGTTGCGCGGCCGGCCCGGGCCGGCGTTGTAGGCGGCGGCGGCCAGCGCCATCGAGTTGCTGAAGTCGTCGAGCACCAGCTTCAGGTAGCCGGTGCCGATCGCGATGTTGGTGTCGCGGTCGGCCAGCTGTTCGACCCGGAAGCCGTTCAGCCCGAGCTTGCGCGCCGTCCACCGGGCCGTGGCCGGCATGACCTGCATCAGCCCCGAGGCACCGACACTGGAGCGGGCGTCCATCACGAAGCGGCTCTCCTGGCGGATCAGGCCGTAGACGAAGGCCGGGTCGAGGTTGATGTCGAGGCTGCGGCGCACCACCTGCTCACGGAAGGGCAGCGGGAAGCGCTGCTCGATGTCGACCTCGCCCTTGGTGCGCTCGCTGGTGTTGATGCAGCGGTCCCAGACTTCGCGCTCGCAGGCGACCTGGGCGGCGGCCAGCAGCTCGCGGTCGGCCATGCCGCCGGGCCGGGCCAGGTTGGTGCCGTAGTTCCATTCGCGCACGCCCTCGCCGCGCAGGCCGAGCGCGATGGCGTACAGGCCGCGGGCCAGGCTGGGGTCCTGGCGGGCGGCCTCCTTCTCCTCGGCCGTGGGCGGTGCCGGGCGCGCCGGCGGCGTCACCCGCTGCCCCAGTTCCTCCAGTGCCAGCATCTCGTAGAAGCCGCGCGTGGGCGAGGCCAGCGCCTCCAGCAGCTTCTGCGCCTCGGCCCGCTGGGCCTCGTGGCCGCCGGCCAGCAGGGCGCGCGCCTTCCAGTACTGCCAGGCCGGGTCGCGGCGTGCCTCGTCGCTCATGGCGTCGATGGCGGCGGTCAGCGTGGGCCACTGCGGCGTGCGGCCCGCGCGCAGGGCGGCGCGCGCCTTCCAGGCCAGCATGTCGTCGGTCAGGTCGCTGTCGCGGGTGACCTTGGCGTAGAGCGCCAGCGCGTCGTCGTCCAGCTTCTGCGCCGCCTGGCGGCCGAGCACGCCCCAGATCCAGTTGCGTTCCTCGAGCTTGAGCTGCGGGCCCCACTTGGACTCGAGCAGCGCGGCCGCGTTGTCGGGGTCGGTGGTGGCCATCCGGATGAGCGCCAGGCCGATCAGCTCGCGCCGCACCCGCGAGCTGGCGGTCGCGCGGCTGGTGAGGAAGCGGGCCGGGCTGGCGTTCAGCTCGGCCAGCAGCGGCATGGCCTCGGCCGAGGCCAGCTCGACCGCCGCGGCCACCATCTTCGGCCGGTTGGCCTCCATCGCCAGCCGGGCCTTGCGCCAGGCGTCGGCGGTGCTCATCCGGTTGCGGCCGCTGGTCTCGGTGAGGAAGCGGCTGGCGGCCAGGGTGCAGGCGTCGTCGTCGCCGCGCTGGGCGAACCAGATCCGGCGCACCTCGTCGGCCAGGGTCGGCGGCGCCGCCGGCCCCTCGACCAGGTGGCGCACCAGTGCGGCATAGCAGCGCACCTGGCCGTCATCGTTCATGCGAAAGCGCGGGTGCTCGTCGGCGAAGGTGGTCCAGTCGCGCCGCTGGCCCAGCAGCAGCAGCCAGTCGTTGCGCAGCCGGTCTTCCTGGTAGGTCCCGGCGTAGCGGCCGAGGAAATCCTGCACTTCCTGGGTGCTGGCGGTGTCGAGGCGGGCGCGCAGTTCCCAGTAGGCGGCCCAGGGTTCCAGCACGTGGCCGCGCGCCAGCGGCAGCAGCTGGCTCAGCCGTGCCTTGTTGCCCTGGCGGAACGCCTGGGCCATCTCGAGGAGGGTGTCGTCGCCCCGGTTCTGAGCCTGCGCCACGGTTGCGGCAAACCCCACGGCGATCAGTGCCAGAATCGTTCGAAACTTCATCGGTGGATTATGGACAAGCCGGAGGACAAGAACGCCCTGCGCAAGCGCCTGGTCGAGGAGCGGCTGGCGCTGCCGGACCGCCAGCGGCGGTCCGACCTGCTGCAGCGCGTGATGCGCATCTGGCTGGTGGGCCGCCCCGATGCCGCCATTGGGGCGTACTGGCCGATCAAGGGCGAATTCGACCCCCTGCCGGCGCTGCACCGCTGGAAGGAAGACGGCGAATTGCAGGGCGAACCGCAGTTGCGCCGGATCGGCTTGCCTGTGGTGGACAAGCTGCACAAGACGCTCAAATTCCACGCCTGGTTCCCGGGCTGCCCGATGGAGGAGGACGCCTACGGCATCCCCAAGCCCAAGGACACCGAGGTCATCGTGCCCACCCTGCTGTTCGTGCCCTGCGTCGGCTACGGCGCCGGCGGCTACCGGCTGGGCTACGGCGGCGGCTTCTACGACCGCACGCTGTCCAAGCTGGAGCCGCGCCCGTTCACGGTCGGCCTGGGCTTCACCACCGGTTTCCTCGACGATTTCGAGGCCGAGCCGCACGACGTGCCGCTGGACGCCATCCTCAACGACAACGGCGTGGTCTGGCCGATCGGTTGAGCCCGGCGGCGCCGCTCAGTCGATGTCGTCGACGGTGTCGGGGTCCGGCACCTCGCCGATGGTCTGGCGTGTCGACCGGGCCTGCAACTGCAGCCAGTCGCAAAAGCCGGTGATCTCGGGGCGGTGGGCGCCGCGCGGACCGACGATGAGCCAGTAGGCCATGGGCGAATCGATGCGCAGCCGCGGCAGCGGCTCGATCAGGTCGCCGTTGGCCAGGCTCTCGGCCACCATCGGCAGCCGGGCCAGCACCACGCCCTGGCCCGTCAGGGCGGCCTGCACCATCTGGTAGGCGTAGTTGAAGTACAGCCAGCGCTTGGGCTGCAGGCGCGTGAGCTGGTGGCCGTCGAGCCAGCGGCGCCAGGTCAGCCACTCCAGGTGCGAGCGGTTGGCGTCGCCGGCCTCGATGAACGCGAACTGCGCCAGGTCGGCCGGCTTGTGCACGGCGCTGCCGCTCTTGAGCAGCCAGGGGCTGGCCACCGGTGTCAGCTGCTCGCCGAACAGCCGCACCGACTTGGGCGGCATGTTGGCCGCCGGCCCGTAGCGCAGCGCCAGGTCGACGTCGGCCAGCTCCAGGTCCAGGCTGGTGTCGGTGGCGTCGATGCGGATGTCGATGTCGGGGTGGTCGCGCTGGAACTGCTCCAGCCGCGGGATCAGCCACATCGAGGCGAACGAGGCGAAGGTGGTGATGGACACGCTCTTGCGGCCGGCGCTCTGGCGGATCTGGCGCACCGCGGCGTCGATGCGCGGCAGCCCGTTGTTCACCGCCAGCAGCAGCTGGCTGCCGGCGGTGGTGAGTTCCACCGCCCGCGTGTGCCGCAGGAACAGCGACACGCCCACTTCCTCTTCCAGCGACTGGATCTGGCGGCTGACGGCTGACTGCGTGAGCGCCATTTCCTCGGCCGCGGCGCGGAAGTTCAGGTGCCGGGCGACCGCCTCGAAGGCCCGCAGGTAGCCGGCCGACACCGGGCGGGTGCGCAGGTGGGTCTGGGAGTGGAGCATGGGGCGGGCCAGGGATTGATGCGGGATCGGAATGAAAAGCCTAGCTGGATTTCATTGGACCGACAAGCGCGCGGCTCCCATCATTCACTGCCGCCAATGCCAGACCAGGAGATCGCCATGTCCATGACCGCGCTGCTGCATCCGCAACAATCGACCACCCGCCTGAGCGGCACCTGGAAGCTGGCGCAGGGCCGTGCGACCACGCTGCGCCCGCGCGAGGACGGCGTGCTGCGCGTCGCCCACGGGCGGGTCTGGCTCACGTTCGACGGCCCGCACGCCGGGCCCGCCAACGATTTCGGCGACCGCGTGCTGGGCGCCGGCGACTCCGTGCGGGTGGCGGCCGGCCGCCGGCTGGTGCTGGAGTCGTGCGACGCCGCGCGGCCGGTGTATTTCAGCTGGGACTTCGAGACCGCCCCGCAGCCGGCAGCGGCGCGGGCGGTGGAGCAGTCCTGGAGCGACCTGCGCCTGGCCCTGGCGCTGGGGCTGCGGTCGGCCGGCCGGCTGGCGCGCGCCCTGGTGGCGCTCGGGGCCGGCACGCTGCTGCCGCGGCCGGTGCCCGTGCCGGCCCGCTGACGGGCAGGCGCCAGCGCCTGCTGGCGCTGAAGGCAGGGCAGGTCGGGGCGTCGGCGCAACGCGACGTGGTGCCGGCCGCTAGCCGTTTTTCCTGCGCCGCGCCTATCCTTGGCGGATCGACGACGCCAACGAGACGCGGTGACCTGGATGCTGCTCGGCATGTTCAACTGCCTTCACCTGGCTGCGCCGCGGCGGCCGGATGACATCCACCGACTTCGCCGGGCGGGTGATCGCGCTGCTCGAACAGGGGCTGGCGGGGTGAACGCGGTGACCACCACGCCGGCCGGCGCTGCCAGCCGAGGCGCGCCGCGGTGACCAGCGGCAGCGAACTGATCCAGGGCGCCGGGTCGCAGCTGGCCGGCTTCGTCGCCAGCATGCTGGCCTCGCCGGCGCACATGGTGGCCGGCCTGGCAGCGGCGCTGGGCGTCGGGCTGGTGGTGGCCGGCGCGCTCACGCGCACGATGCTGCCGCTGCGCTGGCTGGCCGTCGGCAGCAACGTCGGACTGCTGACCTACGCCGTGCTGCAGCCGTCACCGATCACGATGATCGTCTCGTTGTCGCTGCTGCCGATCAACCTGTTCCGGGCCATCGAGGTGACGCGGCTCACGCGCCGCGTGGCCCGCGCCGGTGTCCAGGCCGACATGGCGGCGCTCTGGCTGCGCCCGCACATGAAGCGGCGCCGGCTCAAGGCCGGGCGGACCCTGTTCACGAAAGGCGATCCGGCGGATCGGCTGTACCTGCTGGCCGAAGGCGAACTGGAGCTTGCCGACATCGGCGTGCCGCTGCTTCCGGGCCGCATCTTCGGCGAGGTCGCGCTGTTCTCGCCCGACCACAACCGCACGCACACGGTCCGCTGCGTCACCGACTGCCTCATCCTCGAGATCCACGAGAGCACCGTGCGCCAGCTGTTCTTCCAGCAGCCCGCCTTCGCGTTCCACCTGGTGCAGCTGCTGGCGCAGCGGCTGGGCGAAGACGTCCAGCGCGCGCAGAACAGCTCGAAGCTCGAGCGCTGACGGTCAGGCGGCCGCGCAGGCGCGCGCCGCGTCGAGGATCACCTCTTCGGAGGGAAGCTTGCCGATCCCGGCCACCCCTTCATCGGCGCACTCGATGTGGGCCCAGCGCACGATGCCTTCCCGATCGATCAGGTACAGCGCCTTGAGCTGCGGCCACTGCTGGTCGATGTCGGCCTGGTCGGCCGCGGTGTTGACGTAGCCGTCGAGCTCCCCCAGCACCTTGGCAGCCTCGGGCACCGGCAAGGGTTCGGGCAGCTCGCCGGTCGGGTTGACGCGGGTCGTCGCCAGCGCGTCCAGCAGGGCCGGCGTCGGCTCGGGCTTGGGCACGCCATAGGCGCGGTGCGTCGTCAGTCCAGGGTCGGACGCCAGGCGCAGGCGCGTCGGCCGGAACTTGAAGTACAGGCGCGCGTTCTCCGGCGCGGTGGCCACGACCGCCAGGGTCTCGACGCCGAGCTCCTTCAGCTTGTTCTCGAAACTGCCGAGCTGCACGAGCTGGCGGCGGCAGAACGGGCACCACAGGCCGATCATCAGCGCCAGGAACAGCGAGCTGCGGCCGCGGTAGTCGTCCAGCGAGACGGTTCCGGCCCCGGCCACCGCCGGGAGCGCGAAGCCGGGCGCCGCTTGGCCCGGCAAGACCGGATGGGTGAGGGTGGCGGTCGACATGTCCAGGCTCCTTCATGCGGGGTCAGCAGAGGAATGGAAGCACCATCAGCGCGTCGGGCTCGAGGCCGGCGCGTTCGCAGACCTCCCGCGCCTTCTCGAGGTGGGTTTCAGCCTGCTCAGGCCGCCCCGTGTCGAGATACAACGTCGCCAAACCATCGTAGCAGGGGAACAGCAGTTGCGGCTCATCGATCTGCTCGGCGAGTTGCAACGCTTCTTCGTACGACGCGAAGGCACGCGCATGGTCGCCGTGGCACTGGTGGATCTGGCCCAGCACGATCAGCGGCACGGCCAGGTGGTCGAGCAGCCCGAGCCGGCGGTCCAGGGCGGCGGCCGCGCGTGCCGCCGCCACGCCCTCGGCCTCGCACCGGTTCGTCAGCGCGCAATAGGCGACCGCCAGGTTCGCGTACAGGCGCGACTGGAAGCCCAGGTCGCCGACCTTGCGGGCCGTCTCCAGCCCCCGCAGGCAGGTGTCGATGCTGCGTTGCGGGTCCAGCGAGGCGTACAGCACGCCGAGGTTGGTGTAGCCGCGGCACGCCGCCTGCAGCATCTCGTGGGCCTCGGCCCGGCGCACGCTGCGCTCGATCTGCTCGACCGCCTCGGACGGCCGGCCCAGGCGGGCCAGCGCGATGCCCAGCGTGTTGCAGGCCTCGGCCTCGACGAGGACGGCGTCGCGCGTCGCCCCGCTCGCCGGCAACTCGGCGAGTGCGCGTTGCGCCAGGGCCAGCGCCTGGGCGTTGTCGCCGGCACGGAATGCGAGCCGGCCCATCTCCTGGAACAGGTGCGCGCGTTCGATCGGATCACCGCCGTCGCCCAGCCGCTCCAGGCCGGCGCGGAAGCAGACGCCGGCCCGCTCGCGGTCACCGGCCTCCCAGTGCAGGCCTCCGGTCTTGCGCAGGACGCGCGCCGCGCGCACCGGATCGTGCGCCACCGGCGCGGCCCGCTGGATGAGGTCGTATTGCGCGAGGGCGTCGTCGCGCCGGCCTTGCAGGCCCAGCAGGTCGGCCAGGCGCTCGCGCGCATCGCAGGTCACTGCGTCGACCGCGGGCGCTGCGGCGTCCGCAGCCGTCTCGCCCAGCGTGTCCAGCGCGCGCCGGTAGTGGCGCAGCGCGTCGTCGTTGGCATAGACCGCGCGCGCCCAGTCGCCGGCCGCCAGCAGGTAGCGGGCGCCGCGCAGCTTGTCCGGCGACAGGCTCCAGTGGTGGCCCAGGGCTTCGAGCTCGGCCAGGCGCCGCGGGTTGCCGGGCTCGCCGCCGGCTGCGGCTTCGAGCGCGCGGCCGACGCGCTCGTGCAGGTCGGTGCGCCGCGCCAGCAGCAGGTTCTGGTAGGCCACCTCGTGCAGCAGCACGTGGCTGAAACGCCAGTGCTGGCCCCCCGGCCCGTCGGCGCGGATCAGGTCGTCCGCGGCCAGGCGGTCGAGCGCGACGCCGGTCGCGTGGGGCACCGTCGCCACCTGCTCCAGCAGCGCGCGCTCGAATCGCGCGCCGAGCACCGCCGCCTCCTGCAGGGTGCGGCGTGCCTCGGGCCGCAGGCGGTCGATGCGCGAGAGCAGCAGGCCGTACAGGGTCGTCGGGACATCGACGGCGGCGCCTGGCGTGTCGCTGCGCCGGCCGCCGTCGCCGCCGGCGAGCTGGCCGCGGGCGGCGAGGCTGCGAACGATCTCCTCGACGAAGAGCGGGTTGCCGCCGGCCCGCGCCGCGACCAGTTCGCGCACCGTCGCCGCGGCGTCGCCGGCCGCGGCGCCGAGCAGGTGGGTCACGAGCGCGCGCGTGTCGTCGTCGTCCAGCGGCCCGAGCTCGATCGTCGACTGCGGCACCCGCGCGGTGCGGGGCAGTCGCGCATCCGGACGCTGGGAGACGAGCAGCATCAGCGGCCGGTCCGCAAGCTGGTCGGCGACCTCGCACAGCAGGTCCACCGACGCCGCATCGGCCCAGTGCAGGTCGTCGATGACGATGAGCAGCGGCTGGCAGGCCAGCCGCCGCTCGATCAGTGCACGCGCGGCCAGCGTGATCTGGCGCTGCAATTGCTCCGGGTCGATGTCGCGCGGCCGGGTGTCGTCGATGCCGAGCAGGTAGTTCAGGACCCGTGCCACCGCATCGGTCTCGTCGGCGTCGGCGCCCAGGGCCTGCAGGCCCTCCTGCAGCTTGTGCCGGGCGACGTCCAGCGTGTCGCCGGCATCGAGCCGGTAGGCCTCGCGGAACAGCGCGCCGAAGGTGCCGTAGGTCGGTTCGCCGAGCGATGCGCAGCTGGCACGCCGCACCGTGACGGTCCCGAGCCGGTCCTCGCGCTCGAGGCGCGCGAACCACTCCGCCACCAGCCGGGACTTGCCGGCGCCGGCCTCGCCGACGACGACGACGAACGCGGCCCGGCCGCGCTGCAAGCCGTCGAATGCGCCCGACAGTTGCGCCAGCGCCCGGTCGCGCCCGACCAGCGGCGCGGCCAGCCCGAACTCGGCCAGGCCGCGCGCCGGCCCGGCGTCGCTGCGCACGCCGACGAGGCGATGGGTCAGCACCGCCTGCGCCTTGCCGCGCAGCGCGAGTTCGGTGGCCGGCTCGAAGGCATAGCGGTGCCGCACCAGCCCGCGCGTGGCGTCCGACACCAGCACCGTCCCCGGCGCGGCGGCCGCGAGCAGCCGGGCCGCCGTGTTCACGGTGTCCCCGGTGACCGCGTAGGCGCCACCGGCGCCGTGCCCGAGGCTGCCGGCGACAACCGCCCCGGTGTGGACGCCGATGTGCAGCGTCACCGGCCGCCCCAGGCGCCCCGCCCAGGCCCGGCTCAGGCGCTCGACGCCGTCCATCATCTGCCGCGCCGCCTCGAGCGCGCGCAGCGGGTCGTCCTCGTGCGCGACGGGCGCGCCGAACACCGCCATCGCCGCGTCGCCGACGAACTTCTCCACGAAGCCGTCGTGGCGGGCGACGGCCTGCGCGAGGGTCTCGAACAGCGCGTTCTGGAACGTGCGCAGCATTTCGGGGTCGAGCCGCTCGGCCAGCGACGTGAACCCGGTCAGGTCGGCGAACACCACGGTGACCTGGCGACGGTCGGCCGCGGGCTCGGGGGCGGCGCGCGCGAGCGCTGCGCCGCAGCGCGGGCAGAACGCGAAGCCGGCTTCGCAGCCAAAGCCGCACGCCGGACAAGCGAGGCTGGACGAGGTCATGGCGGGTCCCCGATGCTGCCTGCAGGAGCGTCCCGGCAACTGATTCAACAATGCGTAACGCGTTACGCAAAGTAGAATCGCCGCCTCGCCCGACGCGCCGCCGGCGCCAGGAGCATTCCCCATGTCCCACGCATTCGCGAGCCAGGCCGACCCGGACCACGAGACCAGCACCTCCGGGCAACTGCTCCCGCAGGACTGGGCCTGTACGGGCGGCGTCGCCGGGCCGGTCGTGGTGCTGCCCGGACCGGGGCTGGCGCCATGAACGCCGCTGCCGGCCCGCGGGTGGTGGTCATGGGCGTGTCGGGCTGCGGCAAGTCCGCGGTCGGCGCCCGGCTGGCGCAGGCCCTGGGGGTGCCGCTGGTCGAGGGCGACGGCTTCCACCCGCCGGCCAACATCGACAAGATGTCGCGCGGCCTGCCGCTGGACGACGCCGACCGGGCCGGCTGGCTGCAGGTGCTGGGCGACCAGCTGGCGGGCCATGCCGGCGGCGCGGTGCTCACCTGCTCGGCGCTGAAGGTGGCCTACCGCGACCGGCTGCGGGCCGCGGCGCCCGGCCTGCAATTCGTCCACCTGGCGCTCACGCCGGCGCAGGCGCAGGCGCGGGTCGCCGGCCGCGCGGACCACTTCTATCCGCCCAGCCTGGTGGACAGCCAGTTCGCCGCGCTGGAGGATCCGGCCGGCGAGCCGGGCGTGGTCACCGTCGATGCGGCGCTCCCGATGGACGCCGTGGTGGCGGCGGCCCTGGCCGGCCTGCAGCAGCGCCCGGCCGGCAACTGATTCAACAATGCGTAACGCGTTACGCAAAGTAGAATCGCCGCCTCGTTCAGCGCCGTCCCCGGCGCAAGGAGCTTCCTCCGTGTCCAAAGCATTCGCGAGCCAGGCCGACCTGGCCGACAAGACGATCACCTTCGAGCAGCTGTCCCCGCATTGCTGGGCCTACACGACCGAGGGCGACCCGAACTCCGGCGTGATCATCGGCGACCGCTACATCATGGTGAGCGACGCCACCGCCACGCCCGCGATGGCGCGCGACCTGATCGCGCGCATCCGCACCGTCAGCGACAAGCCGATCAAGTACGTGCTGCTGACGCACTACCACGCGGTGCGCGTGCTGGGCGCCAGCGCGTTCGTCGACGAGGGCGCGACCGAGATCATCGCCAGCCAGGGCACCTACGACCTGATCGTCGAGCGCGGCGAGCAGGACATGCGCTCCGAGATGGAGCGCTTCCCGCGGCTGTTCCGCAACGCCGAGACCGTGCCCGGCCTGACCTGGCCCACCCTGGTGATCGGCGGCGGCAATCCGGTGCGCGGCGAGGTGCCCGGCCGCCTGACACTGGACCTGGGCGGGGTGCAGGTGGAGGTGTGGCATCCGGGGCCGGGCCACACGCGCGGAGACACCATCGCCTGGATCGGGGCGGAGAAGGTGCTGTTCTCGGGCGACCTGGTCGAGTACGAGGCCGGCGTCTATACCGGCGACGCCCATCTGGAGGAGTGGCCGGCCACGCTGGAGGCGCTGCGTGCGCTGGAGGCCGAGGCCATCGTGCCGGGACGCGGCGCGGCGATGAAGGGCCGCGCGCAGGTCAACCAGGCGCTCGACTACACCAAGCGCTGGGTGCAGACCCTGTTCACCGCCGCCCGGGAGGCCGCCGCCGCCGGCATGGACCTGAAGGCCGCGATGGCGCACACCCGCAAGTCCATGGACCCGGTGTTCGGCCATGTGTTCATCTACGAGCACTGCCTGCCGTTCGACGTCAGCCGGGCCTACGACGAGGCCAAGGGCATCAAGAACCCGCGCATCTGGACGGCCGAGCGCGACCAGGAGATGTGGGCCTCGCTGCAGGACTGAACGCGGGGCCGCCGGCGTCGGCAGGCACCGACGCGTGGCTGTCGTCGCGTTCCGACGCCGGCCGGCGCGGCCGCCGACATCCCGCTCCTGGTGCAGTTCCTAAGCTGCGTGCTCCCAGGAGTGCACCACGATGACCCGCAGATCCCCGCAACAGCAACCGCCCGGCGACCGCGTCGCCCAGCAGCAGCAGATGTCCGGCTCGACCGGGTTCCAGGCCCCGCGGCAACCCGACCCCGGCAAGCCCCAGCAGATGGGCGAAGGCAGCTACGAAGGCACGCGTGACTACCAGGAGCGCACCGAACGCTACCTCGACAAGGCAGACGTGAAGTCCGACGCCGAACGCGCCCGGCCGCGTTCCGAAGAGGAAGCGCGCGAGATGGAAGCGGCGGAGCGCGAAGGCCGCTCGCACTCGCGCGGCGAGGACTGACAGCAGCCCGTCAGTCCGCCGGCACGCTGCGCGCCGCCACCAGCGTGGCGCCGGCCAGTGCGCCCAGCAGCGCCGCCAGCCCGAGCAACCCGCCCCATTGCAGGGCGGAGCCGCTCGCGACCGGACCGATCGTCCCGCCCGCCGTGTAGCCGGTGATCATGGCGGCCGCGCCACCCGCGGTGGCGCGGCCGGCGAACTCGTGCGCGACTTCCACCATGGTGAGCGTGTACAGCGCCCCGCCGACGCCGCCCCAGACCACCCCGACCGCCCACAGCAGCCAGGGCCCACGGTCCGCGAACGCCAGCGCCGCGCTGGCGGCCAGCAGCGCGAGCGCCGCCACCGTGAAGACGCGCCGCATCGGGAACCGGTCGGCCGCCAGCCCGGCCGGCAGCTGGCACAGGAAGCTGCCGACGCCGATCGCGCCGGCGACGCTCGCCGCGCTGCTGAGGTCCAGCCCGAGCGAGGAGGCGTGGGCGGCACTGATCGACCCCAGCCCGGCCTCGAACACGCCGCCGCTGAACGCGATCAGCGCCAGCAGCGGCACCTGGCGCAACGCGTGCCAGGTGCCAGCCTGGCCGGGCGGTGGTTCCACGGCCGCATGGCTGGGGATGGACACGGCCACCGCGCAGCAGCCGGTCACCAGGGCGAGGGCGGCCCACAGGATCGGCCGCTCGCCCCAGCCGAGCAGGGCCGGCAGGAAGGGGCCGAGCGCCAGGGCCGCGCCGAGCGAGGTCTGGTACAGGCCCATGACGCGGCCGCGCTGGTCCGGCGGCGCCTCGCGCGCCAGCAGCGCCTCGGTGGCGTTCCACAGGCCGGCGGCACCGATGCCGCTGACGGCGGCGCCCACCGTCCACGGCAGCCAGTGGTCGGTGGCGGCGTAGAGCCCGACCCCGGCCAGCTCGAGCAGGCAGCCGGCGCGGTAGGTGCGCACCACGCCCCAGCGCGCCAGGATGCGCGGCACCACCGGGATCAGGAGGCCGATCAGCAGGAAGGGCACCATCGCGAACAGCCCGACCGCCGCGGTGCTGGCGCCGGCCCGCTGCAGGCTGATGGCCAGCACCGGGCCGGTCATGGCGAAGGCCAGGACGATCAGCGTGGTGGCGAGCGCGAACCGCCACACGACGCCCATGGCGCCCCGGGACGCCACTGCCGTCATTGCTGGGCCGCCAGTTCGCCGATGTCGCGCTGCCAGCCCCGCAGGCGCCGCGCCGCGAAGTCGCGCTGCGCGGTGCTAGTGCTGTTGTGCAGCGCGGAGGTGATGCGACAGGCCTCCTGCCGCATCACGTCGACGTAGGCGCGGAAGGTGGGGTCGGGCGAGGTGAGGTAGCGCTCGAGCAGCTCGTGCACCGCCTGCCGTGCCTCGTGCAGGGCAGGGCCCGGCTGGGCCGTCAGGCGCCGCAGCACCGCCAGCGTGTCGTGCTGGCGCCGGCGGCGTTCGGCGAGCAGCAGCGACGGGTTCCAGGCCGAGCCCTGCACCAGCCGGGCCAGCATCGTCCGCTGCGTCTCGGTCAGGCTGCCGTAGACGGTGTCGGCGCGGCCCAGCAACTCCTTCAGGCGCTTGTCGGCCTGTTCGGCGCGCGGGATGTCGATCCACTCCTTGGCGTAGTCGCGGTTCTTCTGCGCGTACTTGCGTTCGAGATGGCGCAGCTGGGCGTCGCTCAGGGTGATGGCCGTGGTGGTCAGCGCCGGCTCGGCCTGATCGCGCAGGGCGGCGATGCGCTCGCGCACCGGCGCCTCGAAGGCGCAGGCCTGCTCGGCACTGACGTCCCCCGGCGCGAGCTGCTCGGCCTGCTGCAGCAGCGGCAGCAGCCTCGGCAGCTCGCTGGCCCGGTGCCAGGCGTGCAGCCGCGCCAGGTCCTCGCGCACCCGCAGGCGCTGCACGTCGTCGAAGTCGACGTAGCCGTCGAGCCACCAGTAGGCCAACTCGGGCAGGGTTGCGTAGCCGAGCTTGATGGCGCTGCAGCCGCCCAACGCCATGGCAAGCAGGAGCGCACCGATAATCGCCGCGAACCTGGATGCGACGCGCAGCAGGATGGAAGGACAGGACATGACAGCAGTGGATGTGGTGATCATGGCGGCCGGGAAGGGCACGCGCATGAAGAGCCAGCGGCCCAAAGTGTTGCATCGATTGGCGGGGCGTGCGCTGGTCGACCATGTGACCGACTGTGCGGCGGCGCTCCAGGCCCGCCGGGTGGTGGTGGTCACCGGCCATGGTGCCGATGAGGTGGAGGCGGCGGTGGCCGCGAGCGCGGCCGGCGCCGGCCGCCCGGCACCGGTGTTCGTGCGGCAGGAGCCGCAGCTGGGCACCGGCCATGCCGTGCAGCAGGCCGTGCCGGTCCTGCCCGACGATGGGGTCGCGCTCATCCTCAACGGCGACGTGCCGCTGATCCAGCCCGACACCCTGCGCGCGCTGCTGGCCGCCTGCGCCGGCGAAAAGCTCGCCCTGCTGAGCGTCACCCTGCCCGATCCGGACGGCTACGGCCGCATCGTGCGCGAGGGCCAGCGCGTCACCGGGATCGTCGAGCACAAGGACGCGGGCGAGACGCAGCGCCGCATCGATGAGGTCTACACCGGCTTCATGGCGGTTCCCAATGCGCTGCTCAAGCGCTGGCTCGCCCGCCTGACCAACGACAACGCCCAGGGCGAGTACTACCTGACCGACATCGTCGAGCACGCGGTCGCCGACGGTGCGCCGGTGGTGGCGGTGGCCTGCACCGACCGGGTGCAGGTCGAAGGGGTGAACAGCGCGCTGCAGCTGGCCCAGCTCGAGCGCGCGTTCCAGCTGCGCCATGCGGAGCGGTTGATGGAAGCCGGCGTGCGGCTCGCCGATCCGGCGCGGCTGGACGTGCGCGGCACGCTGCGTTGCGGCCAGGACGTCGAGATCGACGTCAACTGCGTGTTCGAGGGCCAGGTGGTGCTGGGCGACGGCGTGCGCATCGGGCCCAACTGCGTGATCGCCAACGCCAGCATCGAAGCCGGTGCGCTGCTGCAGGCCTTCACCCACATCGAGGGCGAGCGCGCCGGCGTCACCATCGGCGAGGGCGCGCAGGTGGGGCCGTTCGCGCGGCTGCGCCCGGGCGCCCGGCTGGGCCCGGAGGTGCACATCGGCAACTTCGTCGAGGTGAAGAACTCGACCATGGGCCGCGGTGCCAAGGCCAACCACCTGGCCTACCTGGGCGACACCCAGGTCGGCGCGCGGGTGAATTACGGCGCCGGCTCCATCACCGCCAACTACGACGGCGCCAACAAGCACCGAACTGTGATCGAGGACGACGTGCACGTGGGCAGCAACTGCGTGCTGGTGGCGCCGGTGCGCATCGGCGAGGGCGGCACGATCGGGGCCGGCTCGACCATCACCAAGGACACCGAACCCGGCGGCCTGGCGGTGGCGCGCGGCCGCCAGATCCGGTTGCCGAACTGGAAGCGGCCGCTCAAGCAGCCCAAGTGAGCGTCAGGCCCGCGCCGGGCGCGGCAGGGGAACGCGCGGATCGAACTTGGCGCGGCGCACGGCGAAGTACGCCTTGACGTTGCGCACGTTGGCGTCCTGCGTGAACAGCCGCTGCGCCAGCGCCAGGTAGCCGGGCATGTCGGGCGCGCGGATCACCAGCACGAAATCAGGGCCAGGGGAGACGCGGTAGCACTGCTGCACCGCCTCGTCGGCCGCCACCCGGGCCTCGAAGGCCTCCATCGACGCGTTGTCCTGCCGGTCGAGCGTCACCTCGACGATGGCATCGAGGCCGTGGCCGAGCACCTCCACCAGCTTGTCGCGGTCGAGGATGGCGACCCGGCGTTCGATGAAACCGGCCTGCACCAGGCGCTGCACCCGGCGCAGGCAGGTCGGCGGCGACACATGGACCCGGGCCGCCAGTTCCTGGTTGGTCAGCCCGGCATCCTGCTGGAGCTGGTCCAAAAGAGCCAGGTCAGTGCTGTCCAATGATTCCAAAATAATTCGATCAGAGAAAGAATATTCCTTAAATCTAGCATATCGACAGAATCTTGCGTTTGCGGTGCTAATTCGCAGGCTTATTTCTCGGGACCCGGCCTACAGTCCCGCCATCCCAAGGAGTTCCAACCATGTGTGGCATCGTCGGCGCCGTCTCCACCCGCAACATCGTTCCCATCCTCGTCCAGGGCCTGCAGCGGCTGGAATACCGCGGCTATGACTCCTGCGGCGTGGCCGTGCATGCCGGCGGCCTGCGCCGGGCCCGCAGCACCTCGCGGGTGGCCGAACTGCTGGCCCAGGTGGAGCGGGAACACCTGGCCGGCACCACCGGCATCGCCCACACCCGCTGGGCCACGCACGGTGCGCCGGCCGTGCACAACGCCCATCCGCATTTCAGCCACGGCCCGGGTGAGCACGCAGGCGACCGCCCCGGTCGCGTGGCCCTGGTGCACAACGGCATCATCGAGAACCACGACGAGCTGCGCGCCGCGCTCAAGGCCAAGGGCTACCAGTTCAGCAGCCAGACCGACACCGAGGTGATCTCGCACCTGGTCGACAGCCTCTACGAGGGCGACCTGTTCGAGGCGGTGAAGGCCGCCACCCGCCGCCTGCACGGCGCCTATGCCATCGCCGTGTTCTGCAAGGACGAGCCGCACCGGGTGGTCGGCGCCCGCGCCGGCTCGCCGCTCATCCTGGGCGTGGGGCGGCAGGACGGCGAGCATTTCCTGGCCAGCGACGCGATGGCGCTGGCCGGCGTGACCGACCAGATCGTGTACCTGGAAGAGGGCGACGTGGTCGACCTGCAGCTGGGCCGCTACTGGATCGAGGACAAGTCGCACAAGCCGGTCACGCGGCCGGTCAAGACCGTCTTGGTGCACAGCGGTGCGGCCGAGCTCGGCCCCTACCGCCACTACATGCAGAAGGAGATCTTCGAGCAGCCGCGCGCCATCGCGGACACGCTGGAAGGCCTGCAGTCGGTGGTGCCCGAGCTGTTCGGCGACGGTGCGCTGGCGGTCTTCAAGGAGATCGACTCGGTGCTGATCCTGGCCTGCGGCACCAGCTACTACAGCGGCTGCACCGCCAAGTACTGGCTGGAGGGCATCGCCAGGATTCCCACCCAGGTGGAGATCGCCAGCGAGTACCGCTACCGCGAGTCGGTGCCCAACCCGCGCACGCTGGTGGTCACCATCAGCCAGTCGGGCGAGACGGCCGACACGCTGGCGGCGCTGCGCCACGCGCGCGAGCTCGGCCACGTGCACACGCTGACGGTGTGCAACGTGCCGACCTCGGCCATGGTGCGCGAATGCAAGCTGGCCTACATCACGCGCGCCGGCGCCGAGATCGGCGTCGCCTCGACCAAGGCCTTCACCACCCAGCTTGCCGGGCTGTTCCTGCTGACGCTGGTGCTGGCCGGCGTGAAGGGCCGGATGACCGAGACGCAGGAGGCGGCCCACCTGAAGGCCATGCGCCACCTGCCCACGGCGTTGTCGGCGGTGCTGGCGCTGGAGCCTCAGATCATCAGCTGGTCGGAGGACTTCGCCGCCAAGGAGAACGCGCTGTTCCTCGGCCGCGGGCTGCACTACCCGATCGCGTTGGAGGGCGCGCTCAAGCTCAAGGAGATCACCTACATCCACGCCGAGGCCTATGCCGCCGGCGAGTTGAAGCACGGCCCGCTGGCCCTGGTGACTAGCCAGATGCCGGTGGTCACGGTGGCCCCCAACGACGCCCTGCTCGAGAAGCTCAAGAGCAACATGCAGGAAGTGCGCGCCCGCGGCGGCGTGCTGTACGTGCTGGCCGACGCCGACACCCGCATCGAGAGCGAAGAGGGCATCCACGTGATCCGCATGCCCGAGCACTACGGCCCCCTGTCGCCGCTGCTGCACGTCGTGCCGCTGCAGCTGCTGGCGTATCACACGGCGGTGGCGAGGGGGACGGACGTCGACAAGCCACGGAACCTGGCCAAGAGCGTGACCGTCGAATGACGGGCGCGCGTGCGAGATCAGCAGAGAGAGAGACAGAGTGACAGAGTCGTGCGCGGGAAACAGCGGCGCTGACTGAAAACGGCGCCGCCGACCGGCAACCATGGTTGGATCCTGGCGGCGATCCAAGGCAAGACAGGGTCGGTGACGTCTCACGCAACGCCGGTGCCAAGCTCCAGCTGCTGCAGGCGCCTAGCCAGGCGATCGACGAAGTTCTGCGTCATGCCTGGCAAAGCGCGCTGGGTCGGCACCAGGATGCCGACCTGGAGCTGCGCCAGTTCCGCCACCGCGAGTGGTCGCCAGAGAAGGTCGCCGCGCCGCAGGTCGGACAGGAAGGCGATTTTCGAGAAGCATCCGATTCCCAACCCCGCCATGATCAGCCGTCGCAGCACGGGCATGGAGCTGCAGACGGCCGTGGGCTCGATTCCATCCCAGAACTCCGCGAACTCGGGCGCCTGGGCGGCTGTCACGACCGGGCTCATGCTGGGCCTGACCAGCCGATGGCGCGCGCATTCCTGCAGCGTCACGCTCGGCTGGTCGGCGAGCGGATGACCCGGGGGCATCACGACACCGATCGGGCAGTTCGCCACGGCGACCGTCGTCACGCCTGCCGCCAGCCGGCCCACGTAGGTGATGCCGATGTCCGCCTGGCCGGACACCACCATGCGGGGGACTTCGAGCGATTGTGCCGGGGCGATGGTGTATTTCGCCGCGGGGAAGACTTGCAGGAATTCCTCGACGACGGCAGGCACGAGATCATCGAGGAATGGGTCCATCGATGCGACCTTGATGTGGCCGGTGCTCTCGCCCTTGATCGCATCGATCTCCGCCCGCGCGACCTGGTACTGGTGCAGGGTTTCCCGTGCGTGCTTCAGGAGGCGTTCACCGGCCGGATTGAGCCGCAGGCCGTCGGGCAAGCGATCGAAGAGCTCGGTGCCGAGCTCCTCTTCCAGCTTCAGGATCTGCCTGTTGACCGCGCTCGATGCAACGCAAAGTCGCTCCGAAGCCTTGCGCACGGAGCCGCAACGGGCGACTTCGATGAAGTATCTGAGAACGCTGGAGTGCATGCCGGGTGGTCCTTCGCCACCCCGATCATGCAACCGCCTCCATGAAGGGGCGCGCGATCGCCGGAACGTCGGGGTTCGGACCCGGCTGGTCGCCCGGATCGGCTCCCTGTGCCCGCAATGTCCTCTGAAGCCTGGCGACGTCGACCCGGCGTACGGAAACGCCGGCGTCGAGCGCGAGCGTCGCGGCGATGCCGACGGCCTCGCCCATGGCCATGCACGGCGGGATTTCACGAGACGTCTTCTGGGCGGCCGACGTGGCCGAATAGTGGCGACCGGCGACCAGGAGGTTCTCCACGCCGAGCGGCACGAAGCTGCGATAGGGGTAGTAGTAGTCGCGGCCGCGGGCAACGGCGTCGTGAAAGCGGGTGCGCTCCTGCAGGTCTTCCTTGGTCATGACGTACTCGCCCTCCAGCAGCCGCGTCTGGCGGATGCCGGTTTGTGGTGCCATGTCGACCAGGTAGCAGTTGCGGAAACCGGGCAGCTTCGCTCTCACGAACTCGATGACGTTGTGGATCGTGGTGCGGCCCTGGATCTCGGCCTGTGTGAGGTCTTCCACCTTGAGGCCGTCCAGTCCCGCCATGTGCGGGCAGTTGCACCACACCACGCCGGGCAGCGGCGTCCTGAGCCACCACGACTCCCAGGCGCCGCCGAGCAGCTGCTTGACTTCCTTGTCGAGCGCGCGATAGGCCTCGGGCTCCTCGAATTCGAAGCGCTCGGCTTCGCGGGTGTCCACGCCACCCAGGCGAAAGACGGTCGTCGCGATGTAGCTTCCGCTGATGTGCGGAGCGCCCGCCGATGCCGCGACGTCCAGGTCGCCGGTCGCGTCGATGACGACCTTGCCGAGGATCGCCTCGCGTCCGCTCTTCGTCTCGCAGATGACGCCCTTGACCACCCCATCCTCGACGATCGCCCTGGAGAACCACGAATGCAGCCGCAGCTGGATGCCCGCCCGCATCACCATCTCCAGCGAAGTCCGTTTCCACGCATCGGGATCGAACGCGGCCGCGAAGCAGATGGGCGAGGGCTTCTGCTTGCTGTGGAAATCGGTGGTTCCCCAGCGCTTCCAGCGGCGCACTGACTCCGGCAGCGTTCCCCACTCGTGTTGCAACGGGTATTCGGCCAGGCCCAGCGCCTTCATGCGCTCGATCATCTCCAGGCAGATGCCCCGCACGGAGATCTCGTTCTGGTGCCTGTCCCACATGTCGTCGAGCACGAGAACCATGCCACCCGAAGCGAGGCCGCCCAGGTGGTTGTAGCGCTCCAGCAGCGTGACGCTGGCGCCATTGCGTGCCGCGGCGACGGCAGCAGCCTGGCCCGCGGGGCCGCCGCCGACCACGACGACATCGGATTGCGCCGCCACCCGCACGCTCTGCGCGGGCTCTTGCACCCAGTCTCCCACCCGGTTCATGGACATCTCCTGTTGGACGGATTCATTGCCGGATCGTGGCCGCGAGCCGCGTGAGGGTCGGCTGGATGCGGACAGCGTTCTGCTGGATGAAATCGTTGAATTGGCTACTGGACTGCACGAGCACGACTTGCCCCTGCTCCTCGATCCGGCTGCGCACGTGCGGCGTGTTCAGTGCCTCGTTGATCTTCGCGTTGAGCGCGGCCACGATGGCGGGCGGCGTTCCCTTGGGTGCGAAATAGCCGAACCAGCTGGGGATCGCGAAGCCGCGCAGGCCCTGCTCGATGAATGTGGGGGTGTCCGGCAATTGCGTGAATCTCGTCTCGGCCGCTACGCCGATCACCTTGAGCTTTCCGTCCTTCACATGCTGCTGCACCGCAGGCAGCGACGCCCAGCCCAGTGGCAGCTGGCCGCCCAGCAGGTCGACGACCATCGGCACTTCGCCGCGGTACGGAATGGCGCTGAGCTGGATGCCGGCATCCTCCTCGAGCCATGCGCCGGCGACGTGCGGCACGCTGCCCAGACCCCAGGTGCCATAGCTGATCTCGCGCGGCTTGGCCTTCGCGAGTGCGGCCAGTTCCTTGAGGTTGCTCGCGGGAAAGTCGGCGCGTGCGACCAGCAGTGGATAGATGATGGAAATCGCGGCGACCGGCACGAAGTCGGCGACGGAGTAGTTGATGCCCGTGTTCAACGCCGGGGTCAGCGTCATCATCCCGAGATTGCCGTTCAGCAGCGTGTAGCCGTCGGGTTGCGCTCCCTTGGCTGCATTGGCGGCGACGCCACCGCCGCCGCCCGGCCGGCTTTCGATCACCATCGCCTGTCCCGTCGCCGCACGGAACTGCTCACCGATGACGCGCGCCTGGTTGTCCGCGCCGCCGCCCGGCGGGTACATCAGGATGACCTTCACCGGCTTGTTGGGAAAGTCCTGCGCCCTGGCCGGAGAGGCAAGCATGCCGCTGCCCAGGACACTGCCCGCGAGGATGCGGGACAGCGCCGTCCGCCGTGAGAGTTGTGGGTAGCGTGGGGCATTCGACATGGGGCTCCTTCGCATCGACCAGCACGATCGCGGCGCGATGGTAGGCGTGCATTGCCCGGTCTCGAAAGCACCTTTTTTCGTGACGGGCGAGCGAAAAATTCGCTCGCTCCAGCCGCTGCCTTCCGGCCTAGGACGGCCAGCCTTGGCGCGGCCTCGTCACGCACCGCTTGTGCGCGAGTACTCCGGCGGGCTTCAGCCCGGCTGATGGCCGTGCGCGGCGCGCAACCGCAGGAACTGCGCCCGGGTCTTCGGCCCGAACGTCAGGAAATGCGGATCGGGCTCGTAGGCGGCGCGGGCCCGGCCGATCTCGTCGGCGGCTGCGCGACGGATGACTTCCTCGACATCGAGGCCGTACACCCGCGCGCCGTTGAGCCCGAAGATGCGCGCCCGCAGCCGCGGGGTCATCGGTGCGTAGCCGAACTTCTCCTGGTATTCGCCCGAGATCTGGAAGGTGCGGAAGGCCTGGATCTGGTCCTGCGGGGAGCCGTACCAGATGGAGTCCGACCCCCACAGCACGTTGCCTTCGCCCAGGTGCTTGACCAGTTTGCCGACGACGTGCGCTGCCTGGTCGGGGTCGCGCATCAGCATGCGCCAGGTACTGCCGAGTTCGCCGTAGACATTGCTGCCCTTGCCGAGGCCGGCTTCCTCGACCGAGCGGATCAACCGGTCGACGCCATCGCTGCGCGTCGGGTCGTACGGTCCTTCCTTGGCGGTCTGCACGTAGCCCGCGTGATAGACCAGGAAATTCATGTCGGGGAACATCTTGGCCACGCGGCCAATGTCGGCACAGGTCGAATGCTCGTAGGACTGGCGGCCGAACGGCAAGCCCTTGTGCACGCAGATGTTCCGGATGCCGACGCTGCGTGCCTTCTCGATCATCCGAACGGCGATGTCGTCGGTGAGGTAGAAGCCGCGGCCGTCCGGCCCCCATTGCGTGTAGCACTTGAGCGCCGACACTTTCCATCGGCTGGCCAGGGCGTCGATGTCCTCCATGTCGCCGGGCTGGTTCGGGTTGACGCGGCCGTGGATCAGCAGGCGCTGGCCGCGCGGCAGGCGCGACACGATCTCCTGCACCGCTGCGGCTTCCGCGATCGGCAGGTACTCGTCTTCGCGCCGCGACGGGATGAAGGAAAGAACCATCATGTCCGTGTCGGAGTCGAGGAACACGTCCTTCACGAACTGGTCGACGCCGCCGAGGCCGTGGCGCCCCTGCCAGGTCCTGCCGACGAAATGGCCCTGGACGTCGAAGATGAATTCGCGCGAGCCGAGCCGCTGCGCTGCCTGCTCGACATCGATCGCCGCCGTCTTCTCGATCTCGTAGAAGCCGCCGGTGCGCCCGGCCGCGGCGTAGGCCTCGTTGAAGGCGAGCAGGGTGCCGGCCGCGCCTGCGGCAGAGACCAGCAGGCGCCGACGCGAGAGGCCGAGCCGCTTCGCGTTGGCGTCGGCCACCTGGTGCGCGAGCGCGTTGGCGTGCAGGTGCACGCGCTCCAGCGGCATCGGCGCGACCTCGCCGTTGGAGGTCGAGTCCAGCTTGATGGGAAGGCGGCGGCCATCGGAATCGTGTCGCATGAGACCTCCTCGTGCCGAGGACAGGGATCGTACGCCGCGCACCAGGCACCGGCGCCACGCGCGCACTACGCAAGGGTGCTGAGCAGTGTCGAAGACCTTGAGTGCCGGGCTCCCCGCGGTCCATCCGCCTTGCGCTCGCAACCCACGACAGAGATGACCGTTGGCTGCCCGCCCCTAGCGGCGGTCATCCGAGCCGTTGGGTCCTGGACGCCCGGTTGTGCGCACTTCCTGTGCGACCAGATGCAGGCAGTCTTGAAGCGCCTGGTCTGCTGCGGCGCGTGCCTGGACGAGCTGATGCTCCAGGAAGGGGCCGGTCGTCCTCAGCGACCCGCTCCGCTCGAGGGCGTGCGCAATCATCACCTTCCTTTCGAGATCCCTCACCGCGCGTTCGGCTTCGTGCCACCGCTGAAGCTGCTCATCCACTATCGCCCCGCTGGGTTGAGGACCTTCATGGCGTCGGCGAGTCTTTCGCTCGCGAGCGCTTTCCGCTGCTTCAACTCGGCGAACAACTCGTCACCGGGGGGATCCTTCAGGGTTCGCTCGAATTGCTGCCATGCACTGGCGAGTCGACGCTCCGTCTCGCGCGCGGCTGCCTCAGCACTCTTCCAGGCGCTGAAGGCTTCATTCGTGTGGCCCGACATGTCGCTGGCACCTCATGCGTTTGTCAAACGCAGCAGCCTGCACGTAGCGCGATGACGTCGACCTCAAACCTGCGGGGCTGAGCCGCAGGCCTGAATCTGACGGAGCTTGTCCGTCTGAATGGCGATGAGAAGCTCACAGGCATGCGTCATGGCCGGCCGATCATCGGCATGTGCCTGGTCTTGCATGCGATGAAGGTGGGCACGTGTGTCCAGCACGCGAGCCAACGCACCTTCCGAATTGCTGTGAGGATCGGTCGAGTCCGCCTCTTGGTTTTGCGCGAATGATAATCCGCGCCCACCGGGACGATTCCTCAAAGAGGGCGTCTTCCGACGCTACTGACTACTCGAAGCCATCCGGTGCACCCACTGGAGCGGGTCCGTTGCACGAGCCCGACACGCTGGTGGCGAAATGCCTCGCGGCGGACGCAGCAGCAGCGAGTCGCAGTAAGTCGAAGATACACATTCAAACCGTCAGTAAATAATTTGACTCCATCCAGCTGAGCCACGAAATCTGGGCGGTACGCCAGACGGCCAGCGTTTTTTCCGCCTGCAGAGGCGGTCTGACAAAGGAGGAGTTCGAGTTGCAATCCCAAGGAAGACATCTGCCCCGCCACGCTCGCAACGCGCTCGGCGGACTCTTTGCCGCCGTGTTCCTGGCCGCCTGTGGCGGCGGCGGAACCTCCGCGCCGACCGCCCAGGTGGCCGCCCCCGCACCTGCACCGGGTACCGCGCCGGCGCCGGCTCCCGGACCGGCCCCCGCACCAGCTCCCGGCCCCGCCCCCGCACCGGCCGTCGCCGTCAAGACGTCCTACACCCTGCTCAAGGAGAGCGGACTCGTTCCGCAGAAGACGCGCAGCGCGAACGACAACGCCCGGACCTACCTGGACGTGGATGGCGACGGCGTGCTGGAGACGTTCGCGGTGCAGATGCTCTACGACCCGGCAACGTCGACACCCGCGACCGCGCAACCGGCGCGCTTCGGCTTCTACCGCAAGCAGCCCGATGGCTCGCTGCTGGAGGACACCTCGCTGCTGCCCGCGGGCAACCGGGCCTGCGTGCATCCGCGCAAGGCCGTTCTGTCCGACTTCAATGGCGATGGCAAGCTGGACATCTTCGTCGCCTGCCATGGCTTTGACGCGGCCCCCTTCCCGGGCGAGAAGAGCAAGGTCGTGCTCAGCCAGCCCAATGGCACCTACCTGATCCAGGATGCGAACACGGAGGTGGGCTTCTTCCACAGCGCCGCCGCCGCGGACTTCAACGGGGATGGCATCCCCGACGTGGTCGTCGCGAACTCCCAGGCCAATCCGTCGATCAAGGTCTGGCTGAACAACGGCCAGGGCCAGTTCACGCCCACCACGGACTACGTCCCGAACGAACTGCGCCGCCAGGCGAATTTCTTCACCGTGGACGTTCCCGATGTCGACGGCGACGGCACGTTCGACCTGTTCGTCGGCGGCCACGAGTGGGAGAACGCCAAGCCGACCGTGTACGTCAACCCGGGGAACAACAACTTCACCAGCGTGGCGGGAACGGTGCTGCCAGCCGTCGCGAACGAAGGCGTCGTCCTGGACATCGCGGTGACGGGCACCGGCGTCGACCGCGCTGCCTGGCTGCTGCGGACGTCAGGTGGCGACGGCACCTTCTACCAGAGTCTGGTCGTGCAGAAGGTGCGCTGGCCGTCGCTGGCGAGCACGGTGGCGGCATACAAGCGCCCGCAACAGTGGCAGGCCTGGATGATCCCCGCGGTCATCAACGGCACGCCCAAGCTGGTCAGCGATGACGTCGATGTCGCCTCCATCGACATCGCCTACGGCCCGGCAGCCGACAAGTACGTCGGCACCTGGAACATGGCCTGCTCGGGCTCCGAGACCGAGACCTTCACGCTCACCAAGACGGACGCGACGCACCTGACGGGCCAGGTCGTCCAGAAGTCGTATGGCAACCCGAGCTGCACGGGCGCCCCGACGAGCACCCAGACGTTCAACGCCACCATCAGCATCGACGGCCAGGTCAGCGTCATGAAGTCGGGCCTGCCGGTGAGCCTCGACCAGGTCACGGCCAACGTCGACAGCGGTATCGGCATCATCAAGTGGATGGCGACGGTCCTTCCCAACGGCCAGCTGTTCGTCGACTTCGACGACGCCGGGGTGTCGTCCTCCACGGTGTATCCGAGCGACCTGACCGAGGGCTACACCACCTACGACAAGCAGTAATTCCGGCAGGGCCCGGCCAGGGTCCCCGGTTCCGGAGCGCCCGCGACCCCGCGGGCGATTTTTCTGGTGGATCGGCCTGCCACCCCTGGCCGTCCTGCCGCCGCGACGCGACTGCATCACGCCGCAGTCGCAACCCGGTGAGATCACAGCCGCGCAGCTTGCTGTCCATGCCAGTTTGGACAAGCCAGATCGCGCGTGCAGCTTGAAAGACCAGGCGCGTCCGCCAGGGCCGATCCCGGCCAGGAGCCGACACTCCGCTGCCTACAATGCGCGTCCCCCGCATTCATCCAGTCCCGCATTCCCCGATGGACATCGTCGTCAACGAAGAGATCAAGGCCTACATCGATCCACTGACTCCCGAGGAGTACAGCGCGCTCGAACGCAGCATCCTGGCCGAGGGCTGCCGCGACGCGCTGGTGCTGTGGGGCAACATGCTGGTGGACGGCCACAATCGCCACGCGATCTGCCGCCAGCACGACCTGCCGTTCCAGACGGTGCAGAGCACTCGCTTTCGCTCGATCGAGGATGTGCACCTGTGGATGATCGACCAGCACCTGGGGCGCCGCAGCCTGTCGGACTTCCAGCGCGGCGTGCTGGCCCTGCGCAAGCGCGAGATCGTTGCCGAGCGGCTGGCGCGCACGGCGCCGGAAGCGGGTCCTGAGGCGCTCGCCGCCGAGTCAGCGTCTGCTGAAGAATCCGCGCCCGTCCCCGCCGCCGGGGCGCGGGAGAACACGCGCGAGGCACTGGCCCGGGTGGCCCGCCTGAGCAGCAGCCAGGTGATGCAGATCGAGAGAATCCAGAAGCAGGCCGCGCCCGAAGTGGTCGCTGCCGTCAAGGCAGGTGAGATCTCGATCAATGCAGCGGCCACGGTCGCCAGCCTGCCCCGCGAAGAACAGGTGGCCGCAGCCACTGGCGGCAAGGAGGAACTGAAGCAGGCGGCCAAGCGGGTGCGCGAATCGCGCAGGAAGTCCGCCGTTGCGCCGACGCCTCGGCAGGACGAGGCTGCGACGGGGGATGAGGACACGATCGAGTCGCTGCGCCAGCGCGTTGCCGTCCTGACGGCGGAGAACATGCAACTGCGGGAGCAGTTGGCGCAGTTCCGGCGCGAGGCCGCCGGCGAATAGCCCTGCCACATCGGTCTTGACCGGCGGGCGTCACGGCGTCGACCCCCGCGGGTTCTCCGCCGCGCGCTTACCGCAGATGATCAAGAGCGCACCGGTTCAGGTGAGCTCCGCCTCAGTCAGCGGCCCGGTGCCGCCGTGCCGGCGCGGATGACCGCGGGGCGCCAACGCAGCAGCGGCGCCTCCACCCAGCGATGGAACGGCACCGCCGCCAGATTGGCCAGCCCCCAGGCCAGCAGCAGCGCGGCGGGCGCCAGCGCATCCGGCATGGGTGCGGGGCTTTCGGCGTGGTGCGCATAGACGGCGTTGACCAGCAGGATGACCGGGAAGTGCACCAGGAACAGGGCATAGGCATGGCGCGCCAGGCCCTGCACCCGATCCACCCACCAGGCCGGCCCCGGCCCCTGGCGCCACAGCATCAGCACCGCGCCGGTGGCCGCGGTGACCAGCAGACGCTCGCGGAACTGCAGGGCCAGCGCCAGCAGCAGGAGGCTGACCAGCAGACCCAGGCTCAACCAGCGCAGACGCGTCGGCCAGCCCTGCCACCAGAACAGCAGCGCGCCCAGGCCATAGGCTCCGAAGAAGTAGGGCGCATAGGCATCCTGCGCGGAGTGGCGGTTGAAGTACAGCAGCGAGGCGGTCACCAGTGCGCCTACCAGGACCGGCGCCAGGCCCTGGCGCCAGGTCTGCGACAGCCCAAGGCGGCGTAGCCCCCACATCAGGGCCAGCAGCAGCGCAAAGAGCTGGAAGTCGATTGCCACGTACCAGGCGCCCACGGTCAGGGCCTCCTGGCCCAGCACATCGTGCAGCAGCAGCACATGGGCCAGCAGTTGGGTCAGGGTCACCTGCTCGGGCGCCAACGCCGGCAGCAGGGGCGCCACCAGCCAGGAGGCTGCCAGGGTCAGGCCCACCGCGACCAGGAATGGCGGGGCCAGGCGCCCGTAGCGCTGGGCCAGCAGGGCCGGCGCCGACCGGTGCAGGCCTGGCTCGTGGGACGACAGTGCACGGGCGCTCAGATAGCCGCCCAGCACCAGGAAGATCTGCACCGCCATGCGGCCGTAGTCATAAAACCAGCCGCTGATCGCCGGACTCAGCCCGTGCATGGCCTCGGCGATGGGGCCATAGACGCTGAGGTGGTGCAGGACGATCAGCTGGGCGGCCAGAGCGCGCAAGGCGTCCAGCGGGAACGAACGAGTGGCGGCCATTGGTTGACGGCGATGGCCGGCTATGGCCCCATGCAAGTGCAACGGCCGCGCAAGGCGCGGCCGGCGGAGGTCATTCTACGGGCCACTCCGCCAGCCCGCTCCGAGGGCCGCCCGCCGGGACGCGTGCACTCCGCTGCGGGCCTCCAAGGTGGGTGGCCGGCCAAAGGCGGGCGTCCGGAGTCCATGCGCAATCCGATTGCGATCCGTTGCTGCAGCGCAGGTCACATGTTGAGGCCGTGCTCGTTCGCGACGGTGAGGTTCCGCGCCTCTGCGCGCTGCAAGGCGGGACGGGCGGCGAGGCGGTTGCCGTACGCGACGAATGCGGGCCGCGCCTCGAGCATGCTGAAGCGCAGCATGTAGCGGACGGTGCCACCGAAGATCACGTCAGCCATCGAGAAGTGGTCGCCGAGGAGGAACTCGCGGCCGGTGACCGCGCCCTCCATCGCACGCAGCATCGACTCGTGGTCGCCCCAGCCCGCCTGCGAAGGCTTGAACTGCCAATCGGCGGCCTTTGCGATCGAGCCGGGCTCGATCACCGACGGGGCGAAGAGGGACCACCTCAGGTACGTCGCGCGCGCGGGGTCGTCCGGCAGCGGAGCGAGGCGGCCGAGCGAGTACCGATCCGCGAGGTAGAGCCCGATGGCCGCCGACTCCGTCACGACGGCGTCGCCGTCGACCAGGATCGGAAGCTTGCCCATCGGGTTCAGCACAAGCAACTCGGCGGCCTTGTGTTCCCCCCGCATCAGGTCGACGAAACGAAGGTCGTACGAAACGCCGAGCTCCTCGAGCATCCAGACGACGCCCGCCGCGCGGGAAAAGGGGTGGTGGTAGAGCACGATAGCCATGGCAGCGGCCTCCCTTCGCCGAGCGCAGTCTAGCGGCGCGCGGCGCGGAATGCGCCGACACCTGCGTCCCAGGTGCGGACGACCGGTCAACCCTTGCGCCCCGTCTGGCGTGCCGGCAGCTTGCGCTTGGCGGCGATCCCTTCGAACAATCGAGCTGTGATGCCTGCCGCTTCGCACGGCTCGTCAACGGTGGCAGGGGGGCAGGCGCTTCGCGATGCGCTCGGCCGCTGGATAATTTGCGGCGCGTCCGCGTTGCACAAGGACACCAGCATGTCCCACCCATTCACTTCCGGGCTCGCCAGGTGAAGATCACCTTCCGCCAGGTCGAAGTCTTCCTCGCCCTGTCCAGCACCCTCAGCTTCAGCGAGGCCGCAAGGATCAGCCATCTGTCGCAGCCGGCATTGAGCGTGGCGATCAAGCGGCTGGAGGAGGTCCTGGGGGCCCGGTTGTTCGAGCGCACGACGAGGCACGTGGCCCTCACGGCCGTCGGGATGGAATTCCAGCGCCTCGCGCAGCAGCTCGCAGGCAACGTCGAGCAGGCCCAGATCCGCATCCGCGAGTTCGCCGCCGGCAAGCGGGGACGGCTGACCATCGCCGCCGGCCCATCGGTGGCGGCCGGTTTCCTGCCGGCCGTCATGGGTGAGTTCTCCAGGCGCCTGCCCGAAGTGGAGCTGAGGCTGCACGACGAGTTGTCCGGCATCTGCCTGGAGATGGTGCGCACCGGCAAGGCCGACATCGCCGTCACGCCCGCAATGGCCGCGGGCAACGGGCTCGCAGCGGAAGACCTGTTCCGCGATTACCTGGTCGCCATCTTTCCCGCCGGGCACCCCCTGTGCGCGAAGAGGACCCTGAAGTGGGCGGACCTCCAGGCCTATCCCCAGGTCGCCGTCAACAACACCAGCCATCTGCGGCAGACCCTGAACGAGCAGTACCAGCAGCTGGGGCACGTGTTCGTCCCCGCCTACGAGGTGGCGCAGGTCCCCACCATGCTGGGGCTGATCTCGGAAGGCCTGGGCATCGGGGTGCTGTCCGAAGCCCTGCTGGTGCGCAGCAACCTGGAGGGCCTGGCCCATCGCCGGATCAGCACGGCCTCGGCCTATCGCCGCATCTGCGCATCCATTCCGGCCGGATCGCCGCCGACCCCGATCGTGGCCAGCTTCCTGGAGACCTGCCGGGAATTCGCCCGAAAGCGGCCGGTCCGCAAGGGACGCGCGGCGTAGTCCAGTCGCGTTGGCCTTGCTGTCAGGCCACGGCCTGGAGGATCTCCAGGACGTCTTCCCGCCTGGCCAGCGGCCGCGGGTTGGTGGCGGCCCACATGTCGTTCAGGGTCGCCTCCGCGATCGCCTCCAGGTCCGAGGCGCCGACACCCACGTCCGCCAGCGTGCGCGGCAAGCCGAGCTCGCGGATCAGGTCGTCCAGCAGCTCGGCAGCCGGGCGTTCGACGGATCCCAGGGCGGCGCTGATCCGGCGCTGCCGGTCGCCGACATGGGTGGCGTTCCAGGCCTGCACGCCGGGCGCCGTGACGCACGAGGTGTAGCCGTGCGGCACCGCATGCCTTGCGCCGAGGACGTGGCCGATCGCATGGCTGGCGCCCATCGGCACGCCCGAGGCGCTCGGGATCTTGCTCTGCCAGGTTCCGACCTGGCAGAGCAGGCGCGCCTGCAGGTCGCCGGGATCGCGGCGCACGCGGCGCAATCCTTCGCCGAGCAGGCGCAACGCGCTCTCGGCCATGCCGTCGCTGTACGGGTCGGAGAGCGTCGAGGCCAGCGTCTCGGTCGCGTGATCGACGGACCGGATGCCCGTGGACAGCCACAACCACTCGGGGGTGTGGATGGTCAGGCGCGGATCGAGCACGATCGCGGCCGGGGCCATGCCGGGATGCGTGATGCCCTCCTTCTTCTTCCTGCGCTCGTCCGTCACGCCGGCGAGCGCGCTGAATTCACCACCCGAGAGCGTGGTCGGCACCGCAATCAGCGTCCGTGTCGGGCCCTCGAAGGCCGGCCGCGACCAGCCGGCCTTGCCGCGGACGGCAAAGGTGAAGCGATCGAGGTCCGACACCTCGGTGATGCCGTGGTGCAGGCCGAGGTTGACGACCTTCGCCGCATCCACCACGGACCCTCCGCCCACGGCCACGATCATGTCGGCGTCGCAGGCCCGCGCCGCGGCGATGCCGGCGAGCACGTCGGCGCGGGGCACGTGCGGGGAGATGCCCGACCAGGTCCCCGCGTGGGCGGCGCCCAGCGCGGCCTCGATGTCCCGCACCACCGCCGTGTCCTCGCGCAGGGTGCGGCCGGCGATCACGAAGACCCGCCGGGCGTTGGCGAACCCGGCCTCCTCGGCGATGACGCAGGCCGCTTCGAGGCCCAGGTGGACCCGCTGCGTGCGACTGAGGGTGACCGTCTTGGCGGTCAGCGCGTCCGGCTTCATGCCCCGTTCACTCCGGCGTGATGCCCGACTTCTTCACGATGTCGGCCCACTTGCCGGCCTCCGCCTGCACATAGGCGCGGTAGGCCTCGCGTGACTGCGGCGCATCGGGCTCGATGTAGATGCCTTCGAACTTCGCCCGGACATCGGGTCGGGCAATGATGGTTCCGATGGCGGCGTTGAGTTCGTCGGCGATGGTCCGGGGCGTGCGCGCCGGCGCGAAGATGCCGAACCAGGTGCGCTGCGCGGCGGACGGGAATCCGAGTTCGCGCATCGACGGCACCTGCGGGAAGAACGGGCTGCGCGCATCGGTCGCAGCGGCCAGCGGCCGCACCTGGCCGCTGCGAACGTACGGTGCCGCGGCACCGGAGGTCACGAACATCATCGAGATCTGCCCGCCCAGCACGTCCATGAGCGCGGGGGCGCTGCCGCGATAGGGAACGTGCCGCATGCGGACGCCCGACTCCTTCGCCAGCATGAAGCCGAAGAAGTGCTGCGGCAGGCCGATGCCGGGTGAGCCGTAGGTCAGCTCCTCGCCCTTGCGGCCGAGCTCGAGCAGCTCCTGCAGGGACCGCGCCGGGCTGCGGGCCGACACGACGAGCAGGTCCGGCGCGCTGCCGACCGGGCTGATCGGCTCGAAGTCGGCCACCGCGTCGAACGGCTTCGGGCTGTACAGCGCGGGCACGATCGCATTGGTGGCCACATGCCCGAGCAGCAGCGTGTGGCCGTCCGGGGCGGCGTCGACGACCGCCCGCGTGCCGATCACGCCGCCCGCGCCGGGCCGGTTGTCGACGATGACGGACTGTCCCAGCAAGGGCCCCAGCTCGGCGGCGATCAGGCGCGCCATCAGGTCGGAACTGCCGCCGGGCGGCCCGGCGACGATGATCTTCGCGGTCCGGGTCGCGTAGCTCTTCGCCACCGCGATGCCCGGAAAGCCCAGTGCGCCTGCTGCCGAAAGGCAGGCGGCGGCCTGCAGGATGGAACGACGGTTCATGGCGACTTCCTCTCGTGCTGCGTCGGGCCGGGGGTCAGGCGGACGCGATCTGCGTGCGATACATCAGCCGGCGCGACGTCGGGTCGAAGGCGTCACGGCGATGGAGCGTCGCGGCGTTGTCCCACATCACCAGGTCGCCGCGCCGCCATACCTGCGTCCAGGTGAAGCGCGGGCGGGTGGCGTGCTGCCAGAGCTGGTCGAGCAGCATTTCGCTCTCGTCGAGGGGCAGGCCGACGATGTACGCGTTGCGGCGCCGGCCCAGCATGAGGTGGCGCTTGCCGCTGACCGCATGCGTCATGACGAGCGGATGCACGGCGCCCACGGTCTGCCGGGGGTCGGTGACTTCCCGGGCGCCCAGGCGCAGCTCCCCGGCGCTGTTGCGGCTCGCGTCGTGCACGCAGCGCAGCGTGGCGATGCGCTCCTTCACCTTCGCATCCAGCTCCTCGTAGGCGGCATGCAGGTTCGCGAAGTGGGTATCGCCACCCTGCGGCGGAACTTCCCGGGCATGCAGGCAGGCGGCCTTGGGCGGAAACTCGTTGTAGGTCATGTCCGAGTGCCAGACCGCTTCGGCATCGCCCAGGGCGCCCAGCGGCTTGCCTTCGACCTTGATGTTGGAGATCACCGTGATCTCCGGCGGCAGCGCGTCGTGCTGGGCGCTCATCTCGGCGCTCACCGTGGGCCGCTTGTCCAGCTTGCCGAAATGGCGGGAGAACGCGATCTGCGCTGCGAGGCTGAGGTTGTCCTGGTCGCGAAACCGCAGGACCAGGTGCTCCGACCAGGCGGCCTGCAGGGCCCGCGCATCCGCGTCGGTGAGCGGCTCGTTCAGGTCGAGGCCGCGGATCTCGGCGCCGAGAGTGTCGCCCAGGGGGTGGACGGTCAAGCTGAGGGTGTCTGCGTGCGCCATGGCGAGGTCTCCTGTGTGGGTCGCCAGGGCATGATTGCGCGCCCGCACCTATCAGTCCAATGTATTTTGCGGAGCGATTGATCAATCCAGCAAAAGAATCAGCTCCCTTCGTCCCAGCGCAGCCGCGGCCCGACGGGAACGATGCGCGTCGGGTTGATGTGCGGGTGGCTCATGTAGTAGTGCCGCTTGATGTGGTCGAAGTCGACCGTGGCGGCGATGCCCGGCACCCGGTACAGGGTGCGCAGGTACCGCGACAGGTGCGGGAAGTCCTCGATCCGGTTGCGGTTGCACTTGAAGTGGCTGAAATAGACGGCGTCGAAGCGCACCAGCGTCGTGAACAGCCGCCAGTCCGCCTCGGTGGGCCGGTCACCGACCAGGAACGGCCCCTCGCCCAGTTCACCCTCCACCCAGTCCAGCGCCGAGAACAGCCGCTCGAAGGCGCGTTCGTAGGCGCCCTGCTCGGTGGCGAAGCCGCACCGGTAGACGCCGTTGTTGATGTTGTCGTAGACGAAGGCATTGACGCGGTCGATGGCGTCGCGCAGCGCTGCCGGATAGAGGTCGACATCACCCTGGGCCAGGCCGGCGAAGGCGCTGTTGAACATGCGCAGGATCTCGCTCGACTCGTTGCTCACGATGGTGCCGGTCTTCCGGTCCCACAGCGCAGGCACCAGCACGCGTCCGGTGTACCCGGGGTCGGCGGCGGCATACAGCTGGTGCAGGTAGCGCGAGCCGTGCAGGTGGTCCGGCAGGGCATCGCTGAAGCACCAGCCCTGCGTCATCACCGGCTCCACCACGGACACCGTGATGACGTCCTGCAGGCCCTTGAGCATGCGCGCGATGAGCGTGCGATGGGCCCAGGGGCAGGCCAGCGAGACATAGAGGTGGTAGCGGCCGGCTTCGGCATGGAAGACAGCCGAGGGGTCCGAGGTGATCCAGTGGCGGAACGCCGAGGTCGTCCGCACGAACTCGCCCTGGGTGGGGCGCGTGTCGTACCAGCCGTCACGCCACTGGCCGTGGTCGAGGTAGCCGCTCATGCGAACTCCCCGAACGCAGGGACGGTGGTGGCTGCGTCAGCCCGGACCTGGCACCGGCAGCTGCACGGGCGCCGGGGCCATGCGGGACGGCGAGCTGCCCATGGTGGATGACGGCGGTGGCATGGATCGGGTCTGCGCCGGCGGTGCGCCCATCTCGGTGCGTCCGCCCGAGGGGCTGGCCGTGCCGGACTTGTACGGGTCCGCGGTGGTGCCGGACATCGGGGGCGCATCGCGCGGTGCGGGTTGCATGGGCGCCGCCGCCGGATCGGCCGGGCGTTGATCCGGGGGCGACGTTGTGTACTGCGCCAGCGCTGCGCCGCAGGCCAGCGAGGCTGCCAGTAGGACGGAGGTTTTCATGTTGATACTTCCAGCGTTCGGACCTTGCCGGGCCCGGTGGCCGAGGCGCCGGGAGTGGCGCTTGTCGGGGTCGCGGAGTCTAGGCAGCGTGCCCTCGAAAGCGAGCACCGTTGCCCGCGGTTACGGGATGCCGCGTCACGACGGGGGTGGGTAGCAGCTCGTTGCAAAGGATCGCGGGCCCGCGGGTCCGAACCCCCGGTCCGCGATTGACACGCTCCCCGGTGGCGCGAATAGTGGGAAGGACCTTGCTGCCCGCGGGCGCGTCGCGCCTCAGCCCGCGATGGCGTTCAGCGCCTCGAGCATCGCGTCGGGAATCTCGCGCGCCAGGTAGCCGACGGCACCCCGCCGGGCCGCCAGCCGGTCGCCGGCCTGGGCGTGCAGCACCACGCCCCAGGCGCAGGCCTGCTCGAGCGTCGCCCCGCGTGCGCACAGCCCTGCGATGGCGCCGGCCAGGGTGTCGCCCGATCCCGAGGTCGCCAGCCCGCAGTTGCCCCCCTCGTGGCGCCAGCAGCGGCCGTCCGGCGTGGCCAGGACCGTGGCCGCCCCCTTCACGGCGACGACGGCGTTCCAGCGGCGCGCGGCCTCCCACGCGGCGGTCGCGGGATCGGCCAGGACCGCCTGCTTGCCGGCGCCGGTCAGGTGGGCCATCTCGCCGGCATGCGGCGTGAGCAGCACCGGCTCGGGAAAGGGGCCCGCCATCGCCGCATCCATGGCGGCGGCATCCAGCACCAGGCGCCGGCCCGCCAGCAGGGGCAGCAGGCCGCGCGCGAAGGCGGCGGTGGCGGCGGTCTCCATCATCCCCGGCCCCACGAGGATGGCGTTCGCGCCTTCCAGGCTGGCCTCCAGGCGTTCGATGCCGTCCAGGCGGAAGCCGCCGGCGGGCGTCTCCGGCAGGCCGATCACGCGCGCCTCGGGCATCGCGAGCGCCAGGCCGGTGGCCACCGATTCGCCGGTCGCGATCACGAGCTTGCCGGCGCCCATGCGCAGGGCAGCCGTGGCCGCCAGCAAGGCCGCGCCCGGGATCTCGCGGCTGCCGGCGACCACCAGCAGCTGGCCGCGCGCCTCCTTGTCGGCGTCGTCGGACAGCGCGGGCAGCGGCCAGTCGCGCAGCGCGCCGGCGTCCAGCGGCAGGGGCGGGGTGGACGTCATGGCTTGGGCGCGGCCATCGCGTCCGGTTCGCGCGTGATGGGGGTCCCGGCCTGACGCAGCGGCGCGACGAAGTTGACCAGGTCGACGGCCATCGCGCGCGCCTGCGGGTCGAGCCGGTAGGAGGTGACGCCGCAGTTGGGCACGTCGCCCTGGCGGTCGAGCGCCAGCACCTCGTGCTCCTCCAGGCATTCCAGCAGGTAGCGCATGCAGTGCACGATGACCTGGTGGGCGACCACCAGCACGCGCTGGCCATCGTGCTCGCGCGAGACCATCTCGACGACGCTGCGCAGGCGCAGCACCACGTCGCACCAGCTCTCGCCGCCGGGCGGACGGAAGTAGAACTTGCCCACGTGCGAGCGCTGTGCGGCCAGCTCCGGGTGGCGCTCGCGGATGCCGCGCACCGTCAGCCGGTCGAGGATGCCGAATTCCTTCTCGCGCAGGCGCTCGTCGATGCGCAGCCGCACCCGGCGGGGATCGAGGCCGGCGGCCTCCATCAGCAGGCGGGTGGTCTGGCGCGCGCGCACGTAGGGCGAGGTGATCACGACCTCGGGCTGGTCGCCTGGCGCCAGGCTGCCGAACCAGTGGCCCAGCGCCACCGCCTGCTCGCGCCCGAGGTCCGACAGCGGCACGTCGATGTCGCGGTCGGCGATGTCGATCACCACCAGGCCGGCAGCCTCGGCCGCGTCGCGCGCGACGTTGCCGGCACTCTGCCCGTGGCGGACGATCCAGATCTTGCTCGGCCAGTTGGGCGTCATCGTGAGCGCGGTGTCAGGCGGGCCGGAAGCCCAGCTTCTTCATGGCCGCGTTGATGGACAGCGCGCTCCTGGCATAGCCGTCCCACGGGCTGTTGCCGGCGTCCAGCCGCTGGTGCACGGTGGCCACGGTCCAGTGGTCGCCGCCCTTCAGGTGCGCCAGCTCGTCCCAGTGCACCGGCACCGAGATGCCCAGCCCCGGGCGCGCGCGCGCCGACCAGGCGCACACGGTGGTGGCGCCGAAGCCGTTGCGCAGGTAGTCGATGAAGATGCGCCCGACCCGGTTCTTCGGCCCCGACTTGGCGACGAAGCGCTGCGGGATGGTCCGGGCCAGGTGCTGCACCACGGCCTGCGAGAAATCCTTCACCGGGTCCCAGCCGTGCTGCGGCTTGATGGGAACCACCACGTGCAGGCCCTTGCCGCCGCTGGTCTTGAGCCAGCCGGGCAGGCCGAGCTCGTGCAGGAAGGCGTGCACCAGCTGGGCCGCTTCCTGCATCTGGGGCCAGTCGACGCCCTCGCCCGGGTCGAGGTCGAACGTCATGCGGTCGGGCTTGTCGGCGGCGGTGGCGACGGCATTCCAGGTGTGGAACTCGATCACGTTCATCTGCGCGGCCGACAGCAGGCCGGCAGGCGCGACGATCTCCAGCATCGCCGGATGGCCGGGGACCATCTTCGGGTCGAGCGCCGCCACGCCTTCCATCCGGTAGCGGTCCAGGTGCTTCTGGAAGAACTGCTGGCCGTCCACGCCGTCGGGCGCCCGCACCATGGCGATCGGCCGTCGCCACAGGTGCTCCAGCATCAGCGGAGCGACCAGCGCGTAGTAGCGCACCAGCTCGATCTTGGTGATGCCGCTGCGGGCGTCGACCACGCGCTCCGGGTGGCTCACCCGCAGGCCGGCCGGGAGGGCCGCCGCCGTTGCGGCCGGCGCGGGCGCAGGTGCAGCGGCCTTGCGTCGCGCCACCGGCAGGTGCAGCGCCTGCTCGCGCGACACCGCCGCCGCCGGCTTGTCGTCGCGCAGGCCATGGAAGACGGAGTGGCGCACCTTGCCCTCGCGCGTCATCTCGCCGAACGCCACCTCGCACACCAGCTCCGGCCGCACCCAGTGCGACCCGCGCGGCAGCCCGCTGCCGCCACCATCGAACGGGCTGCGCGGCGCTTCCAGGCCGTCCAGGCGCTGGCGCAGCGCGCGCAGCGTGCGGTCGTCGAAGCCGGTGCCGACGTTGCCGGCGTAGCGCAGCTTGCCGTCGTCCCCGTGCATGCCCAGCAGCAGCGAGCCGATGCCGGCGCGCGAACCCTTGGGGTCGGTCCAGCCGCCGATCACGAACTCCTGCCGGCGCCCGCATTTGAGCTTGATCCAGTCGCTCGAGCGCCGGCCGGCATAGGACGACTCGCGCCGCTTGGCGATCAGGCCTTCCAGGCCGAGCTGGCAGGCCGAGGCCAGGATGTCCTTCGGCGGCGCCTCGAACACGGCGCTGAAGCGCACGTTCGGGTGCGGCTTGCGCTCGACGATGCGCTGCAGCACTGCGCGCCGCTCCACCAGCGGCACCTGGCGCAGGTCCTGGCCGGCGCAGAACGGCAGGTCGAACAGGTAGTAGACGATGTGTTCGGTGTGCGCGCTGTCGAACGCGCCCTGCAGCGCCTGGAAGTCGGCCGGCGTCTCCTGGCCCGGCATGATGATCTCGCCGTCGTACCAGCCGTCCGGCAGATCCATCGCCTGCAGGGCCTGCTGCAGGGCGGGCAGGCGCGCCGTCCAGTCGTGGCCGTTGCGGGTGACCAGGCGCACCGTGCCGCCCTCGGCGCGGGCCAGCATCCGGTAGCCGTCGAACTTGATCTCGAACACCCAGGCCTGCGGGTCGGCCGGCGGCCCGTCCACCAGCACGGCCAGCTGCGGCTGCAGGGTGGCCGGCAGGGCGGCCGGTCGGGCCCCCGCGGGCGGGCCGGAGCGCGCGGGGGGCGCCGGCGCAGGAGCCGTTACAGCGCCGCCGGACGGCGTGACGGCGGCCGGGCGGTCGTCCAGGTCTTGCACGCTGTCGGGCAATTCGTCGACCACGCTGAACTCGGTGGCCGGGCGCACGAAGCCGTCGCGCTCCTTGATCAGCAGCCACGGATCCTGCCGGCCGCCCTGGGCGCGGCCCTTCATGCGCACCAGGGCCCAGTGGCCATGCATCTTGTGGCCGCGCAGCTCGAACTTGAGCTTGCCGTCACGGAATCCCTGGTGCGGATCTTCCAGTGGGACCCAGGTGCCCTTGTCCCAGATGACGACCTTGCCGGCGCCGTAGTTGCCGGCCGGGATCGTGCCCTCGAAACGGTTGTAGGCGATCGGGTGGTCCTCGGTGGGCATCGCCATCCGCTTGTCGTGCGGGTCGTAGCTCGGGCCCTTGGGCACGGCCCAGCTCTTCATCGTGCCGTCCAGTTCGAGCCGGAAGTCGTAGTGCAGCCGCGTCGCCCAATGCTTCTGGATCACGAACGCCCGCGCGCTCTCGTCGGCGACCCCGCCCTCGGCCGGCTCCGGCGTGGCATCGAACCGGCGCTTGGCCTTGTAGGTCTTGAGCGCCTCGGCAGGGGAGGGGGGACGGTCGTCGGCGGCCATGCGGGGCGGCGCGGGTTGGCGCCCGCGCCGTCGGCGGTCAGCTGCGTTGGGTGGAATCGCGCAGCATCCGGATCTGATCGTGGTTGCGCTGGACCGCCTGGAACTGGCTCTCCACCACCGCCCTCACACCCGCCGGCAGCGGCTTCTGCAGGGCCTTGCGGTAGCGGGCCATCGCGTTGTCCTCGCCGCGCTCGCACTCTTCCAGCACGGCCTTGTCGTCGTAGGTGCTCAGCTTGGTCTTGACCGACACCCAGCCGCGGTGCAGGGCGCCGAGCGCGCTGCCGCTGTCCTGCACCGACCCGCCGAGCTGGCGAATCTGCTGGTTCAGCTGCTCGGCGCCGCGCCGGCAATCGTCCGCGCGCTGCAGCAGCAGGGACTTGAGGTCCTGCCGCCTGGCCTGCTCGGCGCATTCGCGGAAGCCGTACTCGCCGTCCTTGCAGCACTCCGCCAGGTCCTGCAGCGCATCGACGATGTCGCCACGGTCGCCACTGGTGTTGCCGGCGCTCTGGGCCGCCCCCACCATGCCGGCGGCGCCGGTGCCGCGCTCCATGCCTTGCGACTGCGACTGCGACTGTGACTGCGACTGCGCGTGAGGCATCGACGGTGCCGCGCTCGCCACCGCACCGCCCAGGGCCGAGCTGCCCATCGCACCGCGCGCCGCGCTGTCCTGGCTGGCTTCGGCCCGCAGCTGGTTGCGCAGCTCGCGCACCTGCTCGTGGTTGCGCTGCACGCCCCGGAACTGCCGCTCGACGATGGCCTGGATGTCCGTGGGCAGCGGCTGCTGCAGCGCCTTGCGGTAGCGCGCCACGGCGTTGTCCTCGCCGCGCTCGCACTCCTCGAGCACTGCCTTGTCGTCATGGGTGCTGAGCTTGGCCTTGACCGACACCCAGCCGCGGTGCACCGCGCCCAGGGCGCTGCCGCTGTCCTCGGCCGAGCCGCCCAGGCGGACGATGTGCTGGTTCAGTTCGTCGGCGGCGCGCCGGCAGTCCAGCGCCCGCTGCTGCAGCAGCGACCGGATGTCGGCCCGCTGGGCCTGCTGCGCGCTTTCGCCGAAGCCGTACTCGCCGTCTCGGCAGCACTCCACCAGGTCCTCCAGCACATCGACGAAGTCGCTGCGGTTGCCGCCGGTGGTGCCGGCGCTGCGCACCGTGCCCGCGAAGCCCGGGACGCTGGTGTCGCGCACGGTGGCCGTGGGGCTGCCGGCCATGCTGTCGCCCGCCAGATCGGTGCCGGCGGTCCGCGGCGCCGGCGCCAGGTCGCTCGCGCGCACCATGGCCGTGTCGCTCGCCACCGCGCCGCTGCCGGCGCGGCCGCCGATGCGCTCCCAGGCAGCGCGGCTGGCCGGCCGGGCCTGTTCCCAGGTCAGCCCGGAACCGGCACGCTGGTTCTCCCACTCGGAGGCCAGGCGCGGCTCGGCGGCTTCCCAGTCGGTGTCCTCGCGCAGGCGGGCCGTCACGCCGTGCCGGTAGGCCGGGCCGTAGTCGTCGAAGCTGCGCCCCGGCTCGTAGTACGGCTCGCGGGTGTAGGTCTCGCGCCAGTGCGCCTCCTCGGCAGTGGGGTTGATGGCCTCGGCGGCGGCCTTGCCGGCCAGTCCGCCGACCACGGCGCCGATCACGCCGCCGACCATGGTGCCCACCGGGCCCGCAAAGGTGCCAGCCGCCGCGCCCGCGAGCGCGCCTCCGGTCGCACCCACGCCCGTGCCCACCGGATGTGCACCCGGTTCGTCGGTGATGGGGTCGCGGTTCATGTCCCTGTCGTCTGCAGCCATGTGATGCTCCTTGGATGCGTGAATGATGGCGGCGTCGAGGTCCGCGCCGCGTCTCCAGCCATCTTGTGGCGGCCGTTGGGCTGGACCGTCAGCGAACCCGGGGAGCGGGTGTAGGAAAAAACGGCGTCACGCCCGACGCCCGCGCGCCGAAGCGCACCGCACAGCCGATGCCTGCGGCGTCCTACAGCCAATCGGGCAGCGCCGACGCACGCTGCAGCATGTTTCGCAAAGCCGTTTTCCTGCTGTGCCTGGCCATCGGTTGCTGCGGCCTCGCGCCCGCCGCGCTGGCCGACGCCGGCGAGCTGCGGGCCCGCCACGAGCAGTTGCAGGAGCAACTGCGCAACAACCCCTACGGACGCACGCTGCACATCGTGTCGACCGAGGAGCCGGAGCGCCTGACCGGCGACGTGTTCGCGGTGCTCGACCATCCGTTTGCGCGGGTGAGCACGGCCCTGCAGGATCCGGCGCACTGGTGCGACATCCTGCTGCTGCCCTTCAACACCAAGTACTGCCATGCCGTCGAGGGCACGAACGGTCCGGGGCTGCGGGTGCGCATCGGCCGCAAGTTCGACCAGCCGCTGGAGCAGGCATACCGGATCGATTTCGGCTGGAACAAGGTGGCCGCCCAGCCCGACTATTTCGAGAGCCGGCTGGTGGCCCCGCAGGGGCCCGTGGGCACGCGTGACTACCGGATCAGCGTGGCGGCGGTGCCGCTGGAGCGTGGCAAGACCTTCCTGCGGCTGACCTACTCGTACGGCTACGGCCTGACCGGCCGCCTGGCCATGCAGGCCTACCTGGGCACGGTCGGTGCCGACAAGGTCGGCTTCAGCGTCGTCGGCAAGGAGAGCGACGGCCAGCCGCAGTACATCGGCGGCGTGCGCGGCGCGATCGAGCGCAACGCCATGCGTTACTACCTGGCGATCGACTCCTACCTGGACTCGCTGACAGTGCCGCCCGCCCAGCAGCTGGAGCGGCGCATCCAGGGCTGGTTCGACGCCACCGAACGGTACCCGCGCCAGCTGCGCGAGATGGACCGGGCGACCTACGTGGCCATGAAGCGCCTGGAGCACGAGCGCCAGCAGACGGTGATCGACTGAGCCCGGCGGCAAGGCGGGGCCCGTCCTGGAGGAGTACGCCGTGACCGTCCGCCCGCCCATCGCTGCGCCGGGTGCCGACCGCCGGATCCTCCTCGCCCTGCTGGCCGGCACGCCCCTGCTGGGCTACACCCAGTCCGGGCCCGACGACACGCAGCGCCTGGACGTCCCCTACCTGCCGACGCCGCAGCCGGTGGTGGACCGGATGCTGGCGCTGGCGGGGGTGGACCGGTCCGACACCGTCTACGACCTGGGCTGCGGCGACGGGCGCATCGTGATCACGGCGGCGCGCAGGCACGGCGCGCGCGGGGTGGGCATCGACCTGAACCCGCAGCGCATCGACGACGCGCGGACCAACGCGCGACAGGCGGGCGTCGGCGACCGGGTGCAGTTCCAGGTGGCCGACCTGTTCGAGGCCGACCTAGCGCCGGCCAGCGTGGTGACGCTCTACCTGCTGCCCGACCTCAACCGCCGGCTGCGCCCGCGGCTATGGCAGCAGCTGCGCGTGGGCACGCGGGTCATCTCGCACGACTTTGACATGGGCGACGAGTGGCCGCCCGAGCGGATGGAGCGGGTGGCCGGCAAGACCCTGTACTTCTGGACGATCCGGCCGGAACACAAATAGCCAGGTGCCTTACAGGCCCGCAGCCGCGCGCAGCGCCGCAGCTTTGTCGGTGCGTTCCCACGAGAACTCGGGCTCCTCGCGGCCGAAGTGGCCGTAGGCGGCCGTCTTCTCGTAGATTGGGCGCAGCAGGTCGAGCATCTGGATGATGCCCTTGGGGCGCAGGTCGAAGTGCTCGTTCACCAGGGCGGCGATCTTCTCGTCCGAAATGACGCCGGTGCCTTCGGTGTAGACCGTCACGTTCATGGGGCGGGCGACGCCGATGGCGTACGCGACCTGGATCTGGCACTGCTTGGCCAGGCCGGCCTTGACCACGTTCTTGGCCACGTAGCGGGCGGCGTAGGCGGCCGAGCGGTCGACCTTGGAGGGGTCCTTGCCGGAGAACGCGCCGCCGCCGTGCGGGCAGGCGCCGCCGTAGGTGTCGACGATGATCTTGCGGCCGGTGAGGCCGCAGTCGCCCTGCGGGCCGCCGACGACGAAGCGGCCGGTCGGGTTGATCAGGTACTTGGTCTCCTTGAGCCACTCCTTGGGCAGCACCGGCTTGATGATCTCCTCGATCACCGCCTCGATGAAGGCCGGCTTCATCTTGTGGCCGTCGCTCATCTCGGGCGCATGCTGCGACGACAGCACGACGGTGTCGATGCTGTGCGGCTTGCCGTCGACGTAGCGCATGGTCACCTGGCTCTTGGCGTCCGGGCGCAGGAAGGGCAGGCGGCCGTCCTTGCGCAGCTGGGCCTGGCGCTCGACCAGGCGGTGCGCGTAGTAGATCGGCGCCGGCATCAGCTCGGGCGTCTCGTCGCAGGCGTAGCCGAACATCAGGCCCTGGTCGCCGGCGCCGGTGTTCAGGTGGTCGTCGCTCGCGTGGTCGACGCCCTGGGCGATGTCGTTGGACTGCTTGTCGTAGCAGACCATGACCGCGCAGCCCTTGTAGTCGATGCCGTACTCGGTGTTGTCGTAGCCGATGCGCTTGATGGTGTCGCGCGCGACCTGGATGTAGTCGACGTGGGCGTTGGTGGTGATCTCGCCGGCGAGCACGACCAGGCCGGTGTTGCACAGGGTCTCGGCGGCGACGCGGCTGCGCGGGTCCTGCCGGAAGATCGCGTCCAGGATGGCGTCGGAGACCTGGTCGGCCACCTTGTCGGGGTGACCTTCCGAGACGGATTCGGAGGTGAAGAGGAAGTCGCTCGCCATTTGAATAAACTCCAGCGTTGGTTGCAAGGCGCGTTGCCTTGGCCGGAGCTTCTGGCGAACGCTTTAGCAGCTTGGTTTAACGTCGCCCTGCAAGTAGTTCAGTAACTCGGCGACCCCTCCATTCTAAACGTCCTGACTTGACCACCGTGTTCCGCCTCCTGGCCGTGCTGCCCCTGTGGCTGCTGCACGTCATGGGTGTGGCGTTGGGCTGGGTCGCGTTGCTGGCGTCCCCCACCTACCGGCGCCGCTTCGTCGCCAATGCCGCCCAGGCGGGCTACACGCTGCGCCAGGTGGGCGGTGCCGTGGGCGCCGCGGGCCAGCTCATCGCCGAAGTGCCGCGGCTGTGGTTCGGCCGCCCCCCGCCGGTGCAGTGGTCGGGCGAGCACCTGATCGACGAGGCGCTGGCGCGCGGGCGCGGCATCGTCTTCCTCACCCCGCACCTGGGCTGCTTCGAGGCCACGGCCCAGGGCTACGCCGCACGCTACGGCCGCATCACGGTGCTGTACCGGCCGGCCCGCAAGGCCTGGCTGCGGCCGCTGGTCGACCAGGCGCGCCGCCGGCCCAACCTGGAAACGGCACCGACCACGCTGGCCGGGGTCAAGCAGATGCTCAAGGCCCTGCAGGCCGGGCAGGCGGTGGGACTGCTGCCCGACCAGGTGCCGCCCCAGGGGCTGGGCGTGTGGGCGCCGTTCTTCGGCAAGCCGGCCTACACAATGACGCTGTCGGCGCGGCTGGCGCGCCAGACCGGCGCTGCCGTGCTGCTCGCCTGGGGCGAGCGCCTGCGCTGGGGCCGCGGCTACCGCATCCACCTGCGCCCCTGGCCCGGCGCGGTGCCGGAGGCGCCGGATGCGGCGGCGGTGGGCGTGAATGCCCAGATGGAGGCACTGGTGCGCGAGTGCCCGGCGCAGTACCTGTGGGGCTATGCCCGCTACAAGGCACCGCGGGGGGCCGCCTGATGCTCAGCCGCCTGGGCGTCCTGTTCATGCGCCTGCTGGCGCCGCTGCCGCTGCGCTGGGTGCGCGCCCTCGGCTGGGCGCTCGGCTGGGTGCTGTATGCCGTGGTGCCGGGGCGGCGCCACGTGGTGCAGGTCAACCTGGCCCTGTGCTACCCGTCCTGGACCGAGTCGCAGCGGCGGGAGCTGGTGCCCCGGGTCTTCATCGCGTTCGCCCAAGCCTGGCTCGACCGCAGCTGGATCTGGCACGGCGCGCCCGATGCGGTGCGGCGCCGGGTGCACCTGACCGGCGCGCTGGACGAACTGGAGGGGCGCGAGCCGACGGTGATCTTCTGGCCGCATTTCGTCGGCATGGATGCCGGCTGGACGGCCCTGACGCTGGACAGCCAGCGGCCCTTCATGACGATCTACACCCGCCAGGCCAACCCGGTGGTCGACGCCTGGATCCTGGCCGGCCGCCGGCGCTTCGGCAACGTGCGCCTGTTCGACCGCGCCGACAGCGCCAAGCAGGTGGTGAGTGCGCTGCGCGAGGGCGTGCCCCTGTGCCTGCTGCCCGACATGAACTTCGGGCCGGAGGAGTCGATCTTCGTGCCGTTCTACGGCATCCCGGCCGCCACCGTGCCCTCGCTCTCGCGCTTCGCGCGCCTGGGCCGGGCCAAGGTGGTGCCGCTGCTCACGCGCATCACGCCGGACGGCTACGACGTGCAGGTGCTGCCGGCCTGGCGCGACTACCCCACCGACGACGTGGCCGCCGACACCGCCCTGATGAACGAGCGGCTGCAGGACTACATCGACGGCATGCCGGACCAGTACTACTGGGTCCACAAGCGCTTCAAGACCCGCCCGCCGGGCGGCAAGCCGGTTTACTGACCGGCGCTCAGAGCGGCCGGGCGAGGAAGGCCGCCAGCCGTTCGGCGACGAAGGCCGGGCGCTCGTGCACGATCCAGTGCGTGGCCCCGGGCACCCGCTCCAGCGTCAGGCGCGGGACCCAGGCGTCCAGTCCCTCGACCAGCGACGGCGGCAGCGCGATGTCCTCCATCGCCCACAGCACCAGCGTCGGCAGGTCGACCGTGAGCATCTCGTGCGGCAGGCTGACGGCCGCGGCTGCCGGGTCGCCGGGCCGCGGCGGGCGCAGCGGCGAGGCCCGGTAGTAGTTGCAGCCGCCGCGTAGCCCGGCGCCCGGCGGGCCGCCGGGCGCGCCGTCCCACACGGCGCGGTACCGCCGTTTCACGGCCTCGGTGAGCCAGGGCGCGCCGTGCGGCTGGGTGAAGAAGGCCCACAGCCGGCGGTAGTCGTCCTCGGCCAGCAGCTGCTCCGCGTCCGGGCGGATCAGGAAGTTCATGTAGGCGCTGGCCTGTTGCTGCTGCGGGTTCGACTGCAGCTCGCGCAGGAAGGCGCCGGGGTGCGGCGAGTTGACGATGGCCAGCCGGCGGGTCAGCTGCGGCAGCTGGTTGGCCAGGTTCCAGGCCACGGCGCCGCCCCAGTCGTGCGCCACCAGGCACTCGAGCGGCGCGCCCTCGGCGGCCACCAGCGCCGCCAGGTCCTGCACCAGGTGCCGGGCGCGGTAGGCCGCGACCTCGGCCGGCGCGCTGCTGCGCTCGAAGCCGCGCAGGTTGGGCGCCACGCAGCGGAAGCCGCCGTGCTCGGGCCGCGCGAAGTGCGCCAGCAGCTCGTCCCAGACGAAGGCCGCTTCCGGGAAGCCGTGCAGGAACACCAGCACCGGCCGGCCGCGCGCGCCGCTGGCGCGGCAGCTCAGCGTGATGCCGTGCGGCAGCGCGAGCGCGAAGGTCTCGATCACGGTTCGCCGTCGTGGGTCCACTGCCACAGCAGCAGTGCGGTCTCGCCCACGCCCTGGCGCTTCAGGGCCGAGAACAGCTTCACCTCGCCGCCGGCTGCCTGCAGGCGCGCGATCGACAGCGCCTTGGCCGCGTCGCTGCGGGTGAGCTTGTCGGCCTTGGTCAGCAGCACCAGGAACTTCAGGCCGGCCTCGACCCGCGGCCGGATCACCTCCAGCAGGATGTCGTCCAGCTCCGTCAGGCCGTGGCGCGGATCGCACAGCAGCACGACGCCGCGCAGGTTGGGACGGCTGACCAGGTAGTTGGCCATCACCTGCTGCCAGCGCAGCTTGTCCTGCTTGGGCACGGCCGCGTAGCCGTAGCCGGGCAGGTCGGCCAGCACCGCGTCGGTGATGCCCTGCTTGCCGAGCGAGAACAGGTTGATGCTCTGGGTGCGCCCCGGGGTCTTGGAGGCGAACGCCAGCCGCTTCTGCTGGGTGAGGGTGTTGATGCAGGTGGACTTGCCGGCATTGGAGCGGCCGACGAAGGCGATCTCCGGGTGCTCGTGCGGCGGCAGGAATTCCAGCTGCGGGGCGGTGGTGAGGAAGCGGGCCGTGTGCATCCAGCCCAGGGCCCGTTCGGCGGGGTCCTTGGCTGGCGGCGCGGTTCGCGCGGGTGCGGGGCTCGCGCCGGGCGGTGGGGGCATGGGAGGGGGAGTCCAGCCGGGAAGGGGAACCCGGGAGGCGCATTGTAGAATCGCCGGGTTTTGCGCCGAAGAACCACCTACTGACATGAAGTTGCTTGCCACCCTGCTGACGGCCGCGTTCCTGGCTGCGCCCGCGCTCCCCACCTTCGCCCAGCAGCACGGCAATGCGCCGGCCGAGAAGCCGGCGGCCGCGCCCGCCAAGCCGGCCGCCCCGGCCAAGCCCGACCTGGCCCAGGGCGAGTCCAAGTTCACTGCCGTCTGCGTGGCCTGCCACGGCGCCGGCGGCAATTCGGGCATCCCGGCCAACCCCCGGCTGTCGCAGCAGCACCCCGAATACATCGTCAAGCAGCTGCAGGAATTCAGGGCCGGCAAGCGCAAGAGCGCCGTGATGCAGCCGTTCGCGTCGCAGCTGAGCGACGACGACATGCGCAACATTGCCGCCTACGTCGGCTCCAGTCAGGCCAAGCCGGGCTTCGCCCGCGACAAGGAGCTGGTGTCGATGGGCGAGAAGATCTACCGCGGCGGCATCGCCGACCGCCAGATCGCCGCCTGCGCCGGCTGCCACAGCCCGAACGGCTCCGGCATCCCGGCCCAGTACCCGCGCCTGTCCGGCCAGCACGCCGATTACACGGCGGCCCAGCTGACGGCGTTCCGCGACGGCGCGCGCGTCAACAGCGTGCAGATGACCCAGGTCGCCGCCAAGCTGAACGACCGGGAAATCCGGGCCGTGGCCGACTACATCGCCGGCCTGCGTTAATCGCGGGCCACGCCGTCGGGAACCAAGCGGGTCCCGGCGCACACTACAGCTAGGCGGGTGTCCCAGGGACGCCCGCCTTCTTCTTTTTTGCCGACCGCCATGACCGCCGCCACCGAGGGCCTGCGCCCCGCGACCATCTCCCCGCGCCTGCGTGCGCTGGTGGAACTGCTGTCTTCGATGCGGTTCGCCATCTCCCTGCTGACGGTGATCTGCATCGCCTCGGTGATCGGCACCATCCTGAAGCAGGCGGAACCGGCGGCGAACTACGTCAACCAGTTCGGGCCGTTCTGGTCGCAGCTGTTCCTGGCGCTGCGGCTCAACACGGTCTACAGCGCCTGGTGGTTCCTGCTGATCCTGGCCTTCCTGGTCACCAGCACCTCGCTGTGCATCGCCCGCCAGACCCCGAAGATCCTGGCCGACCTGCGCACCCTCAAGGAGGGCATGCGCGAGCAGGCGCTGCAGTCGTTCAAGCACCGGGCCCAGGCCGGCGTCGACGGCTCGCCCGAGGTGGCGGCGCGGCGCATCGGCGACGCGCTCGCCCGCGCCGGCTGGAAGGTCAAGCTGCAGCAGCGCGCCAGTGCGCGCGGTGAAGGCTGGATGGTGGCGGCCCGCGCCGGCGCCGCCAACAAGATCGGCTACCTGGCCGCGCACAGCGCCATCGTGCTGGTCTGCCTGGGCGGCCTGTCCGACGGCGACCTGATCGTGCGGGCCCAGATGCTGCTGGGCGGCAAGACGCCTTATGCCGGCGGCGGCATGATCGCCGACGTGCCGGCCCAGCACCGGCTCGGGGCCGCCAACCCCACCTTCCGCGGCAACCTGCTGGTGGCCGAGGGCACGCAGGCGGGCACCGCGGTGCTGTCGCAGCCCGACGGCATCCTGCTGCAGGAGCTGCCATTCTCGATCGAGCTGAAGAAGTTCATCGTCGAGTACTACTCGACCGGCATGCCCAAGTTGTTCGCCAGCGAGATCATCATCCACGACAAGGAAACCGGCGAGGCGGTGCCGGCGCGGGTGGAAGTCAACCACCCGGCGCGCTGGCGCGGGGTCGAGATCTACCAGTCCAGCTTCGACGACGGCGGCTCCAGCGTGAAACTGGCGGCGGTGCCGATCAACGGCGAGAGCAAGCGCTTCGAGCTGCAGGGCGTGATCGGTGGCACCTCGCAGCTGGCCAAGGGGCAGGGCACGGGCGCCGAGACCATGACGCTGGAATACACCGGCCTGCGCGTGATCAACGTCGAGAACATGGGCGAGGCCTCGCGCAGCGGGGCCGACCCGCGCAAGGTCGACCTGCAGGTCTCCCTCGGCCAGCACCTGGGCGCCGCCAACAAGGCGGGAGGCAAGAAGGAGCTGCGCAACATCGGCCCGAGCATCAGCTACAAGCTGCGCGATGCGGCCGGCCAGGCGCGCGAGTTCAACAACTACATGCTGCCGGTCGACATGGGCGACGGCGTGCCGGTGTTCCTGCTCGGGATGCGCGAGACGCCGGCCGACCAGTTCCGCTACCTGCGGGTGCCGGCCGACGACAAGGGCTCGCTCGACGGCTTCGTGCGCCTGCGCGCGGCCCTGGCCGATCCCGCCGCCCGCCGCGAGGCGGTGAGCCGCTATTCGGCCAAGGCCACGGATCCTTCCAAGCCGGAGGTCACCGAGCAGCTGGCCGGGTCGGCCGCCCAGGCCGTGGCCCTGTTCGCGGGCGATGCTGCGGCTGGCGGCAAGGGGGCCGGCCTGGGCGCCGTGTCCGACTACCTGGAGGCCCGGGTGCCCGAGGCCGAGCGCAACCGCGCCGGGGAAGTCGTGGTGCGCATCCTGGGTGGCGTGCTGTTCGAGCTGGCGCAGCTCACGCGCGAACAGGCCGGCCTGCCGGCGCTGGCCAGCGACGAGCGCACCCAGGCCTTCATGGCGCAGGCCGTGATGGCGCTGAGCGACTCCTTCCTCTACCCGGCACCGATGGCGTTCCAGCTGCAGGACTTCCAGCAGGTGCAGGCCAGCGTGTTCCAGGTCACCCGCTCCCCGGGCCGCAATGTGGTCTACCTGGGGTGCGCTTTGCTCATCATCGGCGTTTTTGCCATGCTCTATGTCCGCGAGCGGCGCCTGTGGGTCTGGCTGACCCCGGACACCGGCGGCAGCGCGGCGGCGATGGCGCTGTCGAGCAACCGCCAGACCCTGGACGTCGACCGCGAGTTCGCCAGGCTACGCACGCAACTGCTGGGATCTTGATGAACACCGCCACCACCACCATCACGCTCGACCACGGCTTTCTGTCCCGCCGGCGTCCGCTCGACTGGGCGTTCGCGCTGCTGGTCGTCGTCGCCGGCCTCTATGCGTTCGGCCGCTACGCGGCCCACATGGACGTGTACGAGAAGGGGATCCTGCTGGCCAGCATCCCGGCCGCCATCTGGCTGGGCTGGTTCTGGCGGCCGCTGCAGGCCCTGATGGTGGGCGTGGGCGCCCTGTCGCTGCTGGCCATCGGCAGCTACCAGGGGTCGCTCGCACGGGCCGACTCGGTCTTCTGGCTCAAGTACTTCCTGTCGAGCCAGTCCGCGATCCTGTGGATGAGCATGCTGTTCTTCATGAGCACGGCCTTCTACTGGCTGGGCGTCGCCAGCCGGACGCAGGCCGACACCATGGAGCGCATCGGCTCGCGCCTGGCCTGGGCGGCGGTCACCCTGGCCCTGGTCGGCACCATGGTGCGCTGGTGGGAGAGCTACCTGGTCGGGCCGGACGTCGGCCACATCCCGGTCAGCAACCTGTACGAGGTGTTCGTCCTGTTCTGCTGGCTGACGGCGCTGTTCTACCTGTACTTCGAGGCGCACTACGGCACCCGGGCGCTGGGTGCCTTCGTGCTGCTGGTGGTCAGTGCGGCGGTCGGTTTCCTGCTCTGGTACACCGTGGTGCGCGAAGCCCAGGAGATCCAGCCGCTGGTGCCCGCGCTCAAGAGCTGGTGGATGAAGCTGCACGTGCCGGCGAACTTCATCGGCTACGGCACCTTCGCGCTCTCGGCCATGGTGTCCTTCGCCTACCTGATCAAGCAGCACGCCGGCGAGACCAGCTGGTGGAAGCTGGCGCCGCTGTGGCTGCTGGGGGTGGTGCTGTGCTTCGAGCCGGTGGTGTTCCGCCAGACCGTGGGCGGCGGCAGCGCCTACTGGGCGGTGTATTTCGGCATCGCCGCGCTCATCGTGGCCAGCATCCTGTGGAGCCGGCGCCGCATCGCCGAGCGCCTGCCGTCCTTCGAGGTGCTGGACGACGTGATGTACAAGTCCATCGCGGTCGGCTTCGCCTTCTTCACCATCGCCACCGTGCTGGGCGCCCTGTGGGCCGCCGAGGCCTGGGGCGGCTACTGGAGCTGGGATCCGAAGGAGACCTGGGCGCTGATCGTCTGGCTGAATTACGCGGCCTGGCTGCACATGCGCCTGATGAAGGGGCTGCGCGGCACCGTCTCGGCCTGGTGGGCGCTGGTCGGCCTGGCCGTCACCACCTTCGCCTTCCTGGGCGTCAACATGTTCCTGTCGGGTCTCCACAGCTACGGCACGCTGTGAGATGGATTCCGGTGTAAGGTCCGGCCGCGAAATCCGTCCAACGGGCAACGCCCCGCAAACAAGAGGACCTGCATGCTGATCAAGACCGGCCGCGACGGCTACATCCATCCGACTTCCAGCGAGATCACGCCGCAGGCGGTCTACCGGCAGCGGCGCGAGATGCTGCGGTTGCTGGCCACCGGTGCGGCCGGTGCCGCCCTGGCGAGCTGGGCCGGCCGCGAGGCGCTGGCCCAGTCGGTCCAGCGGCCCGGCAAGCTGGCCGCCCTGGCGGGCCAGAAGTCGTCGGTCGCCGGTGCGGTGACGATGGAGAAGGTCACCGAGTACAAGGACGCGAGCAGCTACAACAACTACTACGAGTTCGGCACCGACAAGGGCGATCCGGCCCACAACGCCCACACGCTCAAGACGACGCCGTGGACGGTGGAGGTCGACGGGCTGGTCAAGAAGCCGGGCAAGTACGCGCTGGACGACCTGCTCAAGCTCGGCGCCCAGGAGGAGCGCATCTACCGCCTGCGCTGCGTCGAGGGCTGGTCGATGGTGATTCCCTGGGTGGGCTACTCGCTGGCGCAGCTGCTGGAGAAGGTGGAGCCGCAGCCGGGTGCCAAGTTCGTCGAGTTCCACACCCTGGCCGACCCCAAGACGATGCCCTTCGTCGGTTCGCGCGTGCTCGACTGGCCCTACGTCGAGGGCCTGCGCATGGACGAGGCCTTGCACCCGCTGACGCTGCTGGCGTTCGGCATGTACGGCGAGGTGCTGCCGAACCAGAACGGCGCGCCGGTGCGGCTGGTGGTGCCCTGGAAGTACGGCTTCAAGAGCGCCAAGAGCCTGGTGCGGGTGCGCTTCACGGACAAGGAGCCGAAGACGGCCTGGAACAAGGCCGCCGCCAACGAGTACGGCTTCTATTCCAACGTCAACCCGAACGTCGACCATCCGCGCTGGAGCCAGGCCACCGAGCGCCGCATCGGCGAGGACGGGCTGTTCGCCAAGAAGCGCAAGACGCTGATGTTCAACGGCTACGAGGCCCAGGTGGGGCAGTTGTACGCCGGCATGGACCTGAAGAAGAACTACTGATGGCCGCGCCCGCCGCGCGCGGGCGGCGCGCGCTCCTGCTCCATCCGGCCGCCAAGCCCGTCCTGTTCATCGCCGCGCTGCTGCCGTTCGCGTGGCTGTTCTACGCCGCGCTGACGGACCAGCTGGGCGCCAACCCGCAGGAGTACCTGATCCGCTCGCTGGGCGACTGGACCCTGCGCTTCCTGTGCCTGACGCTGGCCGTCACGCCGCTGCGCACCATCGCCAACCAGCCGGCGCTGCTGCGCTTTCGCCGCATGCTGGGCCTGTTCACGTATTTCTACGCCTGCCTGCACCTGCTGGGCTACGCCTGGTTCGACATGGGGCTGGAGTTCGACGAGATCGCCCGCGACATTGCCAAGCGGCCCTTCATCCTGGTGGGCTTCGCCGGCTGGCTGCTGCTGACGCCGCTGGCGGCAACCTCGTTCAACCGCGCCATCCGGGCGCTGGGCGCGGCCCGCTGGCAGCTGCTGCACCGGCTGGTGTACGCCATCGCCGGCCTGGCCATCCTGCACTTCTTCTGGATGCGGGCCGGCAAGAACAACTTCACCGAGGTGGCCGTCTATGCGGCCATCCTCGGCGTGCTGCTGGGCTGGCGCGCGTGGCGCCGGCTGCGCCCGGCGCCTAGGGCAGCAGCCGTTCGCCCCGCAGCAGGTCGCTGACCTTCTCGCGCTCGCGGATCAGGTGCGCCCGGTCGCCGTCGACCAGCACCTCGGCCGCGCGGCCCCGGGTGTTGTAGTTGCTGGCCATGCTCATGCAATAGGCGCCCGCCGACAGCACCGCCAGCAGCTCGCCCGGCTGCACGGCGAGCCGGCGCTCGTGGCCGAGCCAGTCACCGCTTTCGCACACCGGCCCGACCACGTCGTACAGGGTCGCCGATGCGTCGGCGGCGGCGGCCACAACCGGCTCGATGCCGTGCCAGGCTTCGTACATGGCCGGCCGCGGCAGGTCGTTCATGGCGGCATCGACGATGCAGAAGTTCTTCTGCTCGCCCGGCTTGAGGTACAGCACCTCGGTCAGGCAGACGCCGGCGTTGCCCACCAGCGAGCGGCCCGGCTCGATCATCAGTTCGCGGTCGCCGTAGCCGCGCGCATCGAGCTTGCGCAGCAGTTCGGCCCACAGGGCGTCGGCGGCCGGCGGGGTGTCGCCGCGGTAGTCGATGCCCAGGCCGCCGCCGAAGTCGATGTGGCGCAGCCGCACGCCGGCGGCCTCGACCGCGTCGACCAGGTCGAGCACCCGGTCCATGGCATCCAGGTAGGGCCCGCTCTCGGTGATCTGCGAGCCGATGTGGCAGTCGATCCCGACCACCTGCAGGTGCGGCAGTTCGGCCGCCCGCTGGTAGGCGTGCAGCGTGCGCTCGTGCGCGATGCCGAACTTGTTGCCCTTCAGCCCGGTGGAGATGTAGGGGTGGGTCTTGGGGTCGACGTTGGGATTGACGCGGATGCTCACCGGCGCGGTGCGGCCCATCACGGCCGCCACCTCGTCGAGCACCTCCAGTTCGGGCTCGCTCTCGACGTTGAAGCAGCCGATGCCGGCTTCCAGCGCCCGCGCGATCTCGGCGCGGGTCTTGCCGACGCCCGAGAAGATGACGTCGGCGGCCTTGCCGCCGGCCGCCAGCACCCGTTCGAGCTCGCCGCCCGAGACGATGTCGAAGCCGCAGCCGGCGCGCGCGAACACCTGCAGCACGGCCAGTGAGGAGTTGGCCTTCATGGCGTAGCAGATCTTCGAGCGGCGGCCGGCGAAGCCGCGCTGGTAGGCCGCCAGCGCCGCCAGCATGGCGGCCTGCGAATAGATGAACAGCGGCGTGCCGTACTGGCGCGCCAGCTCGGCCACGCGGACCTGCTCGACGTGCAACTCGCCGCCGGTCCAGGCGATGTGGGGATGGCCGGGATGGGTCATGGGCGCACCGTGCTGGTGTTGCCGGCCGCGGGGGGCAGATCCTGCGGCGGCATCGCCGCAGGGGCCGGCGGGGCGGCGGGATCGGAGGCGGCGCGGGTCGGGTTGAGCGACTGCGGCAGGCTGGCCCGGCCGGCGGCAGCCGGCTCGGTGGGCAGGTAGAGCGGACCGCGCTGGCCGCATGCCCCCAGCAGCAGCGCGGCCGCGACTGCCAGGGCCGGCCGCCGGGGCACGCTGCATAGAATGGAATCGAACGTCAACATCGCAAAATTGTAATGACCGACCCTGAATACATGGACCGCGCCGAGGCCTTGCTGCGGCAGGTGGAAGCCGGATGCGACCGCATCAACGACGACACCGACACGGACATCGACAGCCAGCGGGTCGGCGGCATGGTCACCCTGACGTTCCGCAACGGCAGCCAGATCATCGTCAACCTGCAGAAGCCCCTGCACGAAGTGTGGCTCGCCGCCCGGGCGGGCGGCTTCCACTACAAGTTCGACGGCAGCAGCTGGATGGACACCAAGGGCCAGGGCGAGTTCTTCGCCAGCCTCGCCCGCCACGCCAGCGAGCAGGCCGGCGAGGCGCTGGACTTCAGCGCCTGAGGGCGGCCGCCGCCCTTCAGTTGCGGAACAGGTCGAGGATGCTGCGCCGTTCCTCGGGCGGCCGCGACGGCGAGGGCGCCGAGTTGCCGTCCGGCGCCGGCGACATCGCCGGCCCCAGGGGAACGCTGGCCGGCCGCGCCGGCCCCGCGCCCGACGTGCCGCTGATCGGCACCGGTTCGACCTGCGGGGTCGGGGTCACGCCCAGGCTGCTGACGCCGCCGCCACGCGAGTACTCCTCGTAGAACCACTCGCCGCCGACGTTGACCACGCCCTCGGGCGCCGTCGGCACCACCTCGGGCACCCCCTTCAGGGCGGTCTCCATGAAGTTGATCCACACCGGCAGGCTCATGCTGCCGCCGGTCTCGCGGTCGCCCAGCGGCCGCGGGTTGTCGTATCCCATCCAGACGATGGCCACCACCGAGGGGTGGAAGCCGTTGAACCAGGTGTCGATCGAGTCGTTGGTGGTGCCGGTCTTGCCGTACAGGTCGGGGCGCTTGAGCACCTGCTGGGCGCGGGCGGCCGTGCCGGAGCGGGTGATCTCCTGCAGCAGGCGGTCCATCACGAAGGCGTTGCGGGCGTCGATGGCGCGCACCGCCTCGGTAGGCAGCGGCGGCTGGGTTTCCACCAGCACCTTGCCCTTGTGGTCGACGATGCGGCTGATCAGCCACGGGTTGACGCGGTAGCCGCCGTTGGCGAACACCGCGTAGCCGGTGGCCATCTGCATTGGCGTGACCGAGCCGGCGCCCAGCGCCATGGTGAGGTAGGGCGGGTGCTTTTCGGGCTCGAAGCCGAAGCGGCTGATCCAGTCCTGCGCGTTCTGCGTGCCCACGGCCTGCAGGATGCGGATGGACACCATGTTCTTGGACTTGGCCAGCGCCGTGTGCAGCGGCATCGGGCCCTCGAACTTGCCGTCGTAGTTCTTCGGCTCCCAGGGTTGCCCGCCGGTGACGCCGGCGTCGAAGAACAGCGGCGCGTCGTTGACGATGGTCGCCGGCGTGAAACCCTTCTCCAGCGCCGCCGAGTAGATGAAGGGCTTGAAGCCCGACCCCGGCTGGCGCCAGGCCTGGGTGACGTGGTTGAACTTGTTCTTGTAGAAGTCGAACCCGCCCACCATGGCCAGCACGGAGCCGTCCTTGGGGTCGAGCGCCACGAAGGCGCCCTCGACCTCGGGCAGCTGGGTGATCTCCCAGGTGCTCTTGGGCGTCTGCATGACGCGGATGACGGCGCCCGGGCGGATCTTGATCTTGGGCGGCGCCTTGTCCGACAGGCCCGACTGGGCCGGACGCAGGCCGTCGCCGGTGATCTCGAAGCGGTCGCCATTCTGGCGCACGGCGATGATCTTCTTGGGGCCGGCTTCCAGCACGACGGCCGACATGACGTCGCCGTTGTCCGGGTGGTCGGCCAGGGCGTCGTCGATGGCGTCTTCCTGCTCCTTGCGGTCGGCCGGCAGGTCGATGAACTCCTCCGGGCCGCGGTAGATCTGCCGCTTCTCGTAGTCCATGATGCCCTTGCGCAGGGCCCGGTAGGCGGCCTCCTGCTGCACCGACTTGACCGAGGTGACGACGTTCAGGCCGCGCGTGTAGGCGTCGTCGCCGTACTGCGAATAGACCAGCTGGCGCACCGTCTCGGCCACGTACTCGGCGTGCACCCGGCCGTGCTCGTTGGGCGGGCGCACCTTCAGCTCCTGGCGCTTGGCGGCCTCGGCCTGGGCGGACGTGATGAAGCCGTTCTCCTCCATCCGCTCGATGATGTAGAGCTGGCGCGTGCGGGCCCGGCTGGGATTGCTGATCGGGTTGTAGGCCGACGGGGCCTTGGGCAGGCCGGCCAGCATGGCCGCCTCGGCCACCGTCAGGTCCTTCATCGGCTTGCCGAAATACGCCTCCGAAGCCGCCGCGAACCCGTAGGCGCGGTTGCCCAGGAAGATCTGGTTCATGTAGATCTCGAGGATCTGGTCCTTGGTGAGCAGGTGCTCCAGCTTGAACGTCAGCAGGATCTCGTAGAGCTTGCGGGTGAACGTCTTCTCGGACGACAGGTAGACGTTGCGGGCCACCTGCATGGTGATGGTGGAGGCGCCCTGGCTCTTGGCCCGGCCCAGGTTCGCCACGGCGGCGCGCACCAGGCCCTTGTAGTCGACGCCGCTGTGCGAATAGAAGCGGGCGTCCTCGATGGCCAGCACCGCGTTCTTCATCACCGCCGGGATCTCGGCGATGGGCGTCAGGTTGCGCCGTTCCTCGCCGAACTCGCCCAGCAGGACGCCCTCGGCCGAAAACACGCGCAGCGGCAGCTTGGGCCGGTAGTTGGACAGCTCGGAGATGTCCGGCAGGTTGGGGTAGGCCACCGCAAGGGCGACCCCGGCCACGATGACCGCCGAGGCGACGGCGGCCAGCGCACCGCCCACCAGCCAGAGGAAGGCCTGCAGGAGTCGGCGCTTCCAGGTCGGACCGCGGCGGGACGAGCCGCGCCCGTCGGAAGAGGAATCAGAGGGCATAGGGGGGTGGGCAGGAGCCCATGGGCATTATAAAAATCGGCCCGGCCGGCCACGGTCGAGTTGTTGCAGCGCAGCAAGAGACAAGATGCACGACAGGTCCGAGGATGCCCGTCGAGCTTGCGCAAGAGCCGTCACACGCGTGGCTGTTTGGCAACGTTTCGTACGGGCCAGAGGGGAAAATTCCTTTGGGCGACAAGGATGTTACTGCTAGCATTGAAGTGGAATCTTAAGTTTGTTACCGCCTGAATCGGCGGGCAGGAGACCGAGTTGATCTCTCTGGGATCGTTGTTCAGCCGGCAACCGGCGCCCTTGCTGGGCTTGGATATCAGCTCATCCAGCGTCAAGCTGGTCGAGCTCGGCCGTGACAAGTCCGGCGCCCTGGTCCTGGAGCGTTGCGCCATGGAACCGCTGGAGCGCGGCTGGATCACCGACGGCAACGTCGAGAAGTTCGACGAGGTGGCCGAGGCGATGCGCCGGCTCATCAAGAAAAGCGGCACCCGCACCAAGAATGTCGCCATGGCGCTGCCGCCGTCGGCCGTCATCACCAAGAAGATCATCCTCCCGGGCGGCCTGTCCGAGCAGGAACTCGAGGTGCAGGTCGAGACCGAGGCCAACCAGTACATCCCATTCTCGCTCGACGAAGTGAGCCTGGACTTCTGTGTGGTCGGGCCCAGCACCACCTCATCCGGGGATGTCGAGGTGCTCATCGCCGCCTCGCGCAAGGAAAAGGTCCAGGACCGCCAGGGCCTGGCCGAGGCCGCCGGCCTGAAGCCGGTGATCATCGACGTCGAGTCGTACTCGTCGCGCCTGGCCGCCGGTCGGCTGATCCAGACGCTGCCGGCCAACGGGGTGGACACCATGGTCGCCCTGTTCGAGGTCGGCGCCTTCACCACCAGCATGCAGGTGATCCGCAACGACGAGGTGCTGTACGACCGCGACCAGGCCTTCGGCGGCGCCCAGCTCACCCAGCTCATCGTGCGCCAGTACGGCTTCTCGCCCGAGGAGGCCGAGGCCAAGAAGCGCAGCGGCGAGCTGCCCGACGACTACGAGGCCACGGTGCTCAAGCCGTTCGTGGACAGCATGGCGCAGGAAGTGGCCCGCGCCCTGCAGTTCTTCTTCACCAGCACCCCGCACAACCGCGTCGACCACATCATGCTGGCCGGCGGGTCGGCGGCGCTGCCCGGCCTGAACGACGCCGTCACCGCCCAGACCTCGTTCCCCTGCGGCCTGGCGAACCCGTTCGACGGCATGGTGATCGGCGACGGCGTGCGCGAGAAGAAGATGCGACGCGAAGCCCCGTCGTACCTGACGTCCTGTGGCCTGGCCATGCGGAGGTTCCTGCAGTGATCCTGATCAACCTCCTGCCCCACCGCGAGGCGGCCCGCAAGCGCCGGCGCGAGGCGTTCTTCGCCTCCCTGGGCGTCGCGGCCCTGTTCGGCGGTGTCATCGCCGGCGCCATCTTCCTGTGGTTCCAGGCCCAGATCTCGTCGCAGCAGGACAAGAACGCGCTGCTCGACCGGGAGATCAAGAAGCTGGAAAGCCAGATCCGCGAGATCTCCACCCTGCAGCAGGAGATCGCCGCGCTGCGGGCCCGCCAGCAGGCGGTGGAAGACCTCCAGTCCGACCGCAACCTGCCGGTCCACCTGCTCAACGAGCTGGTGCGGCAGCTGCCCGACGGCGTCTACATCACCACCGTCAAGCAGGACAACCAGACCGTCACCCTCACCGGCGTGGCGCAGTCCAACGAGCGCGTCTCGGAGCTGCTGCGCAACCTGGGCAACAACAGCGCCTGGCTCACCCGGCCCGAGCTGGTCGAGATCGTGGCCGGCTCCGTGAACCTGGGCCCGCGCGAGCAGCGCAAGGTCTCGAACTTCAACATGCGCGTGCGGCTGCTGCGCTCCAGCGAGGTGACCAAGCCCGCCGGAGCCGCCTCGGCCCCGACCTCGCCCGCCGCCACCGCGGCTGCCTCGGCGCCCGCCAAGACCTGAAGCACCATGGCCACCACCGCTGTCCCCAAATTCGACCTGGCCGGCCTCCAGCAGAAGGTCGCCGCGCAGTTCCGCGGGCTCGACCCGAACGACCCCGCGTCCTGGCCCCTGGTGCCTCGCCTGGCGGCCTGCCTGGCGCTGATGGTCGCCATCGTGGTCGCGCTCTGGTTCGTCTGGCTCACCAACTCCGACCAGGAACTGGACCAGGAGATCGCCAAGGAAAAGTCGCTCAAGGAGGACTACTCCAAGAAGCTGGCCCAGGCCGTCAACCTCGATGCGCTGAAGAAGCAGCGCGAGCAGGTGCAGCAGTACGTCACCCAGCTGGAAAAGCAGCTGCCCAGCAAGGCCGAGATGGACGCGCTGCTGTCGGACATCAACCAGGCGGGCCTGGGCCGAAGCCTGAGCTTCGAGCTGTTCCGGCCCGGCCAGGTCAACGTCAAGGAGTACTACGCCGAACTGCCGATCGCCCTGAAGGTGACTGGCCGCTACCACGACATCGGCTCGTTCGCCTCCGACATCGCCAACCTGTCGCGCATCGTGACCCTGAACAACGTCGGCGTCACGCCGGGCCGCGACGGCATGCTGTCCATGGACGCCACGGCCAAGACCTTCCGCTACCTCGACGCCGACGAAGTCGACAAGCAGCGCAAGGCGTCCGCGCCCAAGGGAGCCAAGAAATGATGCCGACCCGCCTCGCCGCCGCCCTGGCCGTCGTGCTGCTGGCCGGTTGCGGCGCCTCCCACCAGGAGGAGACGCTGGAGTGGATGAACCAGCAGCGGGCCCAGACCCGGCCCAAGGTGCAGCCCATTCCCGAGCCCAAGCAGTTCAGCCCCCAGGCCTACACGCAGGAAACGGCGTTCGACCCGTTCAGCAACCAGAAGCTGACGCAGGCCCTCAAGCGCGAGACCACCCAGTCGACCTCCAGCGCGGCGCTGCTCGCGCCCGAGCTCGCGCGCCGCAAGGAGCCGCTCGAGGGCTTCCCGCTCGACACCATGTCCATGGTCGGCAGCCTGCTCAAGCAGGGCCAGCCGGTCGCCCTGGTTCGCGTGGACAACCTGCTGTACCAGGTGCGCCCCGGCAACTACCTGGGCCAGAACTACGGAAAGATCACCAAGGTCGGGGAGGCCGAGGTCGTCCTGCGCGAGATCGTGCAGGACGCCGCGGGCGAGTGGATCGAGCGCAGTGCGACGCTCCAATTGCAAGAGAGGTCGAAATGAACAAACAGAACATGATGGCGTGGCGACGGGTGGTGGCGTGCGTGGGGTGGCTGCTCCTCGCAGGCGCCAGCCTGTCAGCCCAGGCGCAAAGCACCGTGGTCGAGTCGGTCAGCAGCTCGATCCAGGGCGGCGTGGAGGTCGTGCGCATCGACTTCTCGCAGCCGCTGCCGGCGGTGCCGGCCGGCTTCACCATCCAGTCGCCGGCGCGCATCGCGCTGGACATTCCCGGCGCCAGCAACGGCCTGGGGCGTTCCACCGTCGAACTGAACCAGGGCAACCTGCGCTCGATGAACGTGGTCACCGCCGGTGACCGCACCCGCCTGGTGCTGAACCTGAAGTCGCCGACCGGCTACAAGGCCCAGCTGCAGGGCAAGTCGCTGCTGGTCTCGCTCGACGCCGTCTCCGGCGTGGCGCCGGCTGCTACCGCCGCCGTCACCTCCCAGTTCGCCGAGAACCGGGCCCGCGACGCGCAACCGATCAAGGACCTGGACTTCCGCCGTGGCCCCGACGCCGCCGGCCGCGTGATGGTCGAACTGCCGAACAACCAGGTCGGCGTCGACATCCGCCAGCAGGGCCAGCAGCTGGTGGTCGAATTCCTGAAATCCACCCTGCCGGAAGGCCTGCGCCGCAAGCTCGACGTGTCCGATTTCGGCACGCCGGTGCAGACCGTCACCACCTTCCAGGCCGGCGACCGCGTGCGCGTGGTCATCGAACCCAAGGGCCAGTGGGAGCACAGCGCCTACCAGAGCGACAACCAGTTCGTGGTCGAGGTGCGCCAGCAGAAGGTCGACCAGTCGAAGCTGACCCAGGGTCCCGGCTACGCCGGCGAGAAGCTGTCGCTGAACTTCCAGAACATCGAGGTCCGCTCGCTGCTGCAGGTCATCGCCGACTTCACCAACTTCAACATCGTGACCTCCGACTCGGTCGCCGGCGCGGTGACGCTGCGCCTGAAGGACGTCCCCTGGGACCAGGCGCTGGACATCATCCTGCAGGCCAAGGGCCTGGGCATGCGCAAGTCCGGCAACGTGCTGTGGATCGCGCCCAAGGACGAGATCGCATCCAAGGAGAAGCTGGAGCTTGAGGCCCGCGCCGCCATCCAGAACCTGGAGCAGCTGCGCACGCAGGCCTTCCAGCTGAACTACACCAAGGCGGCCGAGATCGCCGCCCAGCTCACCGCCGGCCCGATCGCCAACCGCGTGCTCAGCCAGCGGGGCAGCGTCATCGCCGAGCCGCGTACCAACCAGATCTTCGTCACCGACGTCGGCAGCCGCATCGACCAGGTCCAGGAGCTGATCGCCAAGCTCGACATCGCGGTGCGCCAGGTGCTGATCGAGGCGCGCATCGTCGAGGCCTCCGACACCTTCGGCAAGTCGCTCGGCGCGCGCCTGGGCGCGGTCGACCTGCGCACCGACAACGCGCGCGGCGGCACCAGCGGCTACGGCGTCGGCAACAGCCGGGCGTCGGTCACCGGTACCTACGACGGCGTGTCGGCGCAGACCGGCCAGACCACGACGGCCTTCGACACGGTCACGACCACCTTCGTGAACCTGCCGGCGGTCGGTGTCGGCGGCTTCAATCCGGCCAGCTTCGCGCTGTCGCTGTTCAACGCCGGTGCCAACCGCTTCCTGAACCTGGAACTGTCGGCGCTGGAAGCCGACGGCCGCGGCAAGCTGGTGTCCAGCCCGCGCGTCATCACGGCCGACAAGACCAAGGCGCTGATCGAGCAGGGCACGGAGTTCCCGTACCAGCAGGCCACCTCCAGCGGCGCCACCTCGGTGGCCTTCCGCCGCGCCACGCTGAAGCTGGAAGTCACGCCGCAGATCACGCCCGAGGGCAACATCATCCTGGACCTGGACATCAGCAAGGACAGCCGGGGCGAGACCACCGCGGCCGGCATCGCCATCAACACCAAGCACATCCGCACCCAGGTGCTGGTGGAGAACGGCGGCACGGTGGTGATCGGCGGCATCTTCGAGCTGACCGAGACCGAGAACGACACCAAGGTGCCGTTCCTGGGCGACCTGCCGGCCGTCGGCTTCATGTTCAAGAACAAGTCGCGCACCTCCAACAAGCAGGAGATGCTGGTCTTCATCACGCCCAAGATGCTGGCCGACCGCTCCGCGGCCCGCTGAGCGGCGCCCGCCGCCGCAGTTCCGTGCCCAGCCTCGTCCTTGTCGGCTTGCCCGGTTCGGGCAAGTCGACGGTGGGCCGCAGCCTCGCACGGCGGCTCGCGGTTCCCTTCCACGATTCCGACCACCGGCTCGAGCAGCGCCTGGGCTGCTCCATCCGCGAGTTCTTCGAGCGCGAGGGCGAGGCGCGCTTCCGCGACCTCGAGCACGAGGTGCTGGCGGAACTGGTGGCCGCAACCGAACCGGCCGTCATCGCCACCGGCGGCGGCGCCGTGCTGCGCGAGGCCAACCGGCTGCTGCTGCGCGGCGGTCCGCGGGTGGTCTACCTGCATTCCAGCCCCGAGGAACTGTGGCGCCGCCTGCGCCACGACACCCAGCGTCCCCTGCTGCAGGTGACCGATCCCCAGGGGCGCCTGCGCAGCCTGTTCGCCGAACGCGATCCGCTGTACCGTGAGGTCGCCGAGTTCGTCATCGAGACCGGACGGCCGTCGGTGCCGACGCTGGTGAACATGGTCGTCATGCAACTGGACCTCGCCGGCCTGCTGCCGCTGCGCTGAACCCGCGCCTTACACTGGCGGGCTTATGCCGCCTGCCACGCTTCACCAGGTCCCGATCGCGCTCGGGGATCGCAGCTACCCCATCGTCATCGGCACCGGACTGCTCGGCGCGGCATCGACCTGGTCGGGCCTGCCGAAGGCGGCCGCGGCGCTGGTGGTGACCAACGACACCGTGGCGCCGCTCTACCTGGCCGGCCTGCAGAAGGCGCTGGCGCCGCACTACCGCGCCGTGCACACCGTGGTGCTGCCCGATGGCGAGGCGCACAAGGACTGGCAGACCCTGAACCGCATCTTCGATGCCCTGCTGTCGCACGGCTGCGACCGCAAGACGGTGCTGTTCGCCCTCGGCGGCGGCGTCGTCGGCGACATGACCGGCTTCGCCGCCGCGAGCTACATGCGCGGCGTGCCGTTCGTGCAGGTGCCCACCACGCTGCTGGCGCAGGTCGATTCCTCGGTCGGTGGCAAGACCGGCATCAACCACCCGCTGGGCAAGAACATGGTGGGTGCGTTCTACCAGCCGGCCCGCGTGGTCTGCGACCTGGACACCCTGAAGACCCTGCCGCCGCGGGAGTTCAGCGCCGGCCTGGCGGAAGTGATCAAGTACGGCCCCATCGCCGACATGCCGTTCCTCGACTGGATCGAGGCCGACCTCGACCAGCTGCTGCGGCGCGAGCCGGCCGCCCTGGCGCGGGCCGTACAGCGCAGCTGCGAGATCAAGGCCTGGGTCGTGGGCCAGGACGAGCGCGAGTCCGGCCTGCGGGCGATCCTCAACTTCGGCCACACCTTCGGCCATGCCATCGAGGCCGGCCTGGGCTACGGCGAGTGGCTGCACGGCGAGGCCGTCGGTTGCGGCATGGTGATGGCGGCCCACCTGTCGCAACGGCTCGGGCTGGTCGACGACGCCTTCGTCGCGCGCCTGACGCGCCTGGTGCAGGCGGCGGGGCTGCCGGTGCGCGGCCCGGCGTTCGGCGCCGACCGCTACCTGGCCATGATGCGCCTGGACAAGAAGGCCGAGGCGGGCGACATCCGCTTCATCGTCATCGACGCGCCCGGGCGGGCCGCGGTGCGGCCGGCGCCCGAGGCCATGGTCCGCGACGTCATCGCGCACTGCACCGCCTGAGCGGCGGGGCGCCCGCGCCGGCAACCCGATGAGCCTCGCTTCCTACGCCAGCGACCCGGCGCGCTCGCGCGGACGGCGCCATCCGGAGCCGCCGGCACCGACCCGCACCGAATACCAGCGCGATCGCGACCGCATCGTGCATTCCACCGCCTTCCGCCGGCTGGTCTACAAGACGCAGGTGTTCCTCAACCACGAGGGCGACCTGTTCCGCACGCGGATGACGCACTCGCTGGAGGTCGCGCAACTGGGGCGCTCGATCGCCCGCCCGCTGGGGCTGGACGAGGACCTGGTCGAGGCCGTCGCGCTCGCCCACGACCTGGGCCACACGCCGTTCGGGCACGCCGGCCAGGACGCGCTGAACGACTGCATGGGGCCGTTCGGCGGCTTCGAGCACAACCTGCAGAGCCTGCGCGTGGTCGACGAACTGGAGGAGCGCTATCCGCTCTTCGACGGCCTGAATCTCAGCTTCGAGACCCGCGAGGGCATCCTCAAGCACTGCTCGCGCGCCAATGCGCAACGGCTCGAGGCCGCCGAGCCGGACGGCGTCGGGCGCCGCTTCCTCGACCGCACCCAGCCCGCCCTCGAGGCGCAGCTGTGCAACCTGGCCGACGAGATCGCCTACAACGCGCACGACATCGACGACGGCGTGCGCTCCGGGCTGCTGGCCATGGAGCAGCTCGACGCGGTGGCGCTGTTCGCGCGCCACCGCGACGAGACGCTGGCCGAGCACCCGCAGCTGGAGGGCCGCCGCCTGTTGTACGAGGCGATCCGCCGCATGCTGTCGGCCCAGGTCTACGACGTCATCGACGCCACCCGAACGGCCCTGCAGGCCGCCGGTGTCGACAGTGCCGATGCCGCGCGGCGGCAGCCGCCGCTGGTGCAGTTCAGCGGGCCCATGCGGGACCAGTCGGCCGAGCTCAAGCAGTTCCTGCTGCGCAACCTGTACCGCCATCCCCAGGTGATGGAGATGACGGGGCAGGCCAAGCAGGTGGTGCGCGAGCTGTTCGCGGCCTACGCCGCCGACCCGGCGCAGATGCCGCCCGCGTTCGCCGGCAAGGCCAACCGCGAGCGCAGCATCGCCGACTACATCGCGGGCATGACCGACCGCTTCGCTGCCCGTGAACACGAGCGGCTGACCGGCCGCCGCCTGTTGCCTTGAGCGTCCAACGGTCCTCCGCCTGGCTGGTGCTGCTGGCCGGGGTGGCGGCGGCCCTGCACGTGGGCAAGCTCCCGCCCGCGCTGCCGGTGCTGCGCGAGGCACTGGGCCTGAGCCTGGTGCAGGCCGGCTTCCTGCTCTCGCTGGTGCAACTGGCCGGCATGACATTGGGATTGGTGGTCGGACTCGCGGCGGACAGCATCGGTGCCAAGCGCACCATGGTCGCGGGCCTGCTGCTCACCGCCGCCGCCAGCATCGCCGGCGGCTGGGTGACTGCGCCGGCACCCCTGCTGGTGCTGCGCGCGGTGGAAGGGCTCGGCTTCCTGCTCGGCTCGCTGCCCGCGCCGGCCCTGATCCGCCGGCTGGTGCCGGCCGAGCGCCTGAGTCCGATGCTCGGCCTCTGGAGCACCTTCATGCCGGTCGCGACGGCGCTCGCGCTGCTGGTCGGCCCGGCCTGGATCGCGTGGGCGGGCTGGCCGGCCTGGTGGTGGTTGCTCGGCGCCTTCTCGCTCGTGATGGCGGTCTGGCTGGGACGCGCGTTGCCGCCCGATCGCCACGCCGGTGCAGCGGCCGACGTCGGAACGCGGGTCGCCCAGACCCTGGGGGCGCCCGGCCCCTGGCTGGTGGCGCTGGCGTTCGGCGCCTATTCGGCGCAGTGGCTGGCCGTCATCGGCTTCCTGCCGTCGATCTACCGCGATGCCGGGCTGGCGCCGGGATGGACGGCGCTGGCGACGGCTGGCGCGGCCGCCGTCAACATCGTCGGCAACCTGGCCTCCGGCCGGCTGCTGCAACGCGGCGTGCGGGCGCCACGCCTGCTGGCGCTGGGATTCTTCTCCATGGGAGTGGGCGGCGTGCTGGCCTTTTCGCCGCTGGCAGGCGAGGGCGCAGCCGGCGCGCTGCTGCGCTATGCCGGCGTGCTGGCCCTGTCGGGCATCGGCGGCGTCATTCCCGGCACGCTGTTCTCGCTGGCAGTGCGCCTGGCGCCGGGCGAGCGAACCGTGTCGACCACGGTCGGCTGGATGCAACAGTGGTCGGCGATCGGCCAGTTCGCCGGACCGCCGCTGGTGGCCTGGGTGGCCTCGCGGGCCGGCGGCTGGGAGTCGAGCTGGCTGGTCACCGGCGGCTGTGCCCTCGCCGGGCTCGCGCTGGCGGCCGTGGCATCGCGCTTGCCGCCCCTGCGCGGCCACTAGAATGCCGCTCCCCATGACGGTCCCCGCCACGACGCCCGAGCAGGTCACCGGTGCGATGCATCGCTGGCTCGAGCGCGCCGTGATCGGGCTCAACCTGTGCCCGTTCGCCAAGGCGGTCCACGTCAAGGGCCAGGTCCACGTCGCCGTCTGCAGCGCCAGTGCGTTCGGCGACGTGCTGGAGGCCCTCGATGCCGAGCTGACCGAGCTGCTGGCGCAGGACGCGGAGCAGCGCGACACGACGCTGCTGGTAGTGCCGCAGGGGTTCGACGAGTTCCTGCTGTTCCTGGACCTGGTGCGTGCGGGCGAGCGGCTGGTCAGCCGGCGCGGCCTCGACGGCGTCGTGCAGCTGGCGAGCTTCCATCCGGCCTACGTGTTCGGCGGCGCCGATCCCGCCGACCCGGCCAATGCCAGCAACCGGGCGCCCTATCCGACGTTGCACCTGCTGCGCGAGGCCAGCATCGACCGGGCCGTGGCCGCCTTCCCGGAGGCGGAGGCGATCTTCGGCGCCAACGTGGCGAAGCTGCGCGACCTCGGCGCCGATGGCTGGGCAGCCCTGGGGGTGGGCCCGGCATGAGCGGCGTGCGCGAACCGGACCTGCGGCCCGGGCAGTCGGTGGAGCTCCTGAAGGAGCTGCACATCCTCACCCGTGACGGCAAGCTCAACCAGGACTCGCGCCGCAAGCTCAAGCAGGTCTACCACCTGCACCAGTTCATCGACGACCTGCTGCGCGAGCTGCCCCCGAGCGACGAGGGACCGACCGTGGCCGACCACGGCGCCGGCAAGTCGTACCTCGGCTTCATCCTGTACGACCTGACGCTCAAGGCGCTGGGCCGTGGGACCGTCTACGGCATCGAGACCCGGGCCGAGCTGGTCGAGCGCTCCCGCGCGCTGGCGCAGCGGCTGGGTTTCGAGCGCATGCAGTTCCTGGCGATCAGCGCCGCCGATGCGGCCGACGCGCAGCAACTGCCGGCCGCCATCGACCTGGTGACGGCGCTGCACGCCTGCGACACCGCCACCGACGACGCCATCGCGTTCGCCTTGCGCAAGCAGGCGCGCGCCCTTGTGCTGGTGCCGTGCTGCCAGGCCGAAGTTGCCGCCACCTTGCGCCAGACCAAGGCCTTGTCGCTGGCGCGCACGCCGCTGGCCGAGCTCTGGCGCCACCCCCTGCACACGCGCGAACTGGGCAGCCAGCTGACCAACGTGCTGCGCTGCCTCTACCTCGAGGCGAACGGCTACCAAGTCACGGTGACCGAACTGGTGGGCTGGGAGCACAGCCTGAAGAACGAGCTGATCCTGGCCCGGCGCACCGGGCAGCGCAAGCGCAGCGCAGCCCAGCGGCTGCGCGCCTTGCTGGCGGAATTCGGCCTGGAGTCGCTGGAGCCGGTGCGCTACCCGGGATTGCCGGCCGACGCTTAGGGGCGCCGGGAGGGCGTGCGGGCGCGGATGCGGCTGACCAGCAAGACGGCGGCCACCGCCACCAGCACCGCCAAGCCGATGGCGAGGTACTGCTGCGGGACGCCGATGACGACGGCGGCGAACACCACGCACGCCATCACCACCAGGAACCCGACCATGTAGACGGCGAAGGGCATGACTGCTCCGGGGGAACTGCTTGCTGAACACTGCATTTTTGGCCGTGTACCTGCAGGCGCTGTCGGCGCTGGCCTCGCCTTCGCGTCAGCAGAATAATCGGGGTCAGGTCCGCTTTTTTCCATTCATGGCCCGCCTTCCCCGCCTCACGCTGCCCGGCTACCCGCACCACGTCATCCAGCGCGGCAACAACCGCCAGCCCATCGTGGCCGACGATGACGACCGGCGCCTGTTGCTCGACCTGTTCCTGTCCGCCAGCCGCGAACACGACGTCGCCGTCCATGCCTACGTGCTGATGGACAACCATTTCCACCTGCTGGCCACGCCGGAAGGCGGGCGCGGGCTGGCGGCGATGATGCAGGCGGTCGGGCGCAGCTACGTGCGGTACTTCAATCAGCGCACGCAGCGCACCGGCACCCTCTGGGAGGGGCGGTATCGCTCGACCCTGGTGCAGGCCGATGCCTACCTGCTGGCCTGCATGGCCTACCTGGACCTCAATCCGGTGCGTGCCGGGCTGGTCGCCGCGCCGGCCGACTACGCCTGGTCGAGCCATCGGCACTATGCCGGCCGCACGCAGGACCGGCTGGTCACGCCGCACCCGCTGTTCTGGTCCCTGGGCAACACCCCGTTTGCCCGCGAGCAGGCCTATACCGAGCTGGTGGCGGCGGGCGTGGCCAAGGAGGTGGAGCAGCTACTCACCGACGCGACGTTGCGGGGCTGGGCCGTGGGGGACGCCGGCTTCCTGAAGACCCTGGAGCGCGAGGCGCCGCGCCGGCCGACACCGCGCAAGCCGGGTCGACCCAAGGGTATTTGATCTGTCCCTTAATTATGAGGTGGAGTGAAAGCGATGCCATTTTTAGGAGTCTGACCCCGATTATTTCTGCTTGGCACGGATGCTGCGCTGCACTATGCTCGCAAACCCTGATTCCCCCTTCTGGAGCGTGCCATGACGACGGCGGCCGAAATCAAACACCTGCAAGAACACGGCCTGTATTCAGCGGCCCATGAGCACGATGCCTGCGGTGTCGGCTTCGTTGCGCACATCAAGGGCGCCAAGAGCCATGCCATCGTCACGCAGGGCCTGAAGATCCTCGAGAACCTCGACCACCGGGGCGCCGTCGGTGCCGACAAGCTGATGGGCGACGGCGCCGGCATCCTGCTGCAGCTGCCCGACGCCCTGTACCGCGAGGAGATGGGCAAGCAGGGCGTCGAGCTGCCGCCGCCCGGCGAGTACGGCGTCGGCATGGTGTTCCTGCCCAAGGAGCACGCATCCCGCCTGGCCTGCGAGCAGGAGCTGGAGCGCGCCATCAAGGCCGAGGGCCAGGTGTTCCTGGGCTGGCGCGACGTCCCGGTCGACCGCGAGATGCCGATGTCGCCGGCGGTGCGCCTGAAGGAGCCGATCCTGCGCCAGGTCTTCATCGGCCGCGGCACCGACGTGATCGTGCAGGACGCCCTCGAGCGCAAGCTGTACGTCATCCGCAAGACCGCCAGCGCGGCGATCCAGCGGCTGCGGCTGAAGCACTCGAAGGAGTACTACGTGCCCTCGATGTCCAGCCGCACGGTGGTCTACAAGGGCCTGCTGCTGGCCGACCAGGTCGGCACCTACTACCTGGACCTGAAGGATCCGCGCTGCGTCTCGGCCCTGGCCCTGGTGCACCAGCGCTTCTCGACCAACACCTTCCCCGAGTGGCCGCTGGCCCACCCGTACCGCTACGTCGCCCACAACGGCGAGATCAACACGGTCAAGGGCAACTACAACTGGATGCGCGCGCGCGAGGGCGTCATGTCCTCCCCGGTGCTCGCGGCCGACCTGCACAAGCTGTACCCGATCAGCTTCGCCAACCAGTCCGACACCGCCACCTTCGACAACTGCCTCGAGCTGCTCACCATGGCCGGCTACCCGCTGTCGCAGGCCGTGATGATGATGATCCCGGAGCCCTGGGAGCAGCACACGCTGATGGACGAGCGCCGCAAGGCCTTCTACGAGTACCACGCGGCCATGCTGGAGCCGTGGGACGGCCCGGCCTCCATCGTGTTCACCGACGGCCGCCAGATCGGTGCCACGCTGGACCGCAACGGCCTGCGTCCGTCGCGCTACTGCGTCACCGACGACGACCTGGTGATCATGGCCTCCGAGTCGGGCGTGCTGCCGGTGCCCGAGAACAGGATCGTGCGCAAGTGGCGCCTGCAGCCGGGCCGCATGTTCCTCATCGACCTCGAGCAGGGCCGGATGATCGACGACGAGGAGCTCAAGGCCAGCCTCGCCAACAGCAAGCCGTACAAGCAGTGGATCGAGAACCTGCGCATCAAGCTGGACGACCTGTCGGACAACGCCGGTGACGCGCCGGCCAGCGAGGTCGAGCTGCTGGACCGCCAGCAGGCCTTCGGCTACACCCAGGAGGACATCAAGTTCCTGATGTCGCCGATGGCGCAGGCCGGCGAGGAGGGCATCGGCTCGATGGGCAACGACAGCCCGCTGGCCGTGCTGTCGAACAAGAACAAGCCGCTCTACAACTACTTCAAGCAGCTGTTCGCCCAGGTCACCAACCCGCCGATCGACCCGATCCGCGAGGCGATCGTGATGTCGCTGGTGTCGTTCATCGGCCCCAAGCCCAACCTGCTCGACATCAACCAGGTCAACCCGCCGATGCGGCTGGAGGTGAGCCAGCCCATCCTCGACTTCGCCGACATGGCGAAGCTGCGCAGCATCGAGAAGCACACCCAGGGCAAGTTCCGCAGCTACACGCTGGACATCACCTACCCGCTGGCCTGGGGCCACGAGGGCGTGGAGGCCAAGCTCGCCTCGCTGAATGCCGAGGCAGTGGATGCCATCCGCGGCGGCAAGAACATCCTGATCATCAGCGACCGCGCCGTCAGCCCCACCCAGTTGGCCATCCCGGCACTGCTGGCGCTGTCGTCGATCCACCAGCACCTGGTGCGGGAGGGCCTGCGCACCACCGCCGGCCTGGTGGTGGAGACCGGCTCGGCGCGCGAGGTGCACCACTTCGGCGTGCTGGCCGGCTACGGCGCGGAAGCCGTGCATCCCTACCTGGCCATGGAGACGCTGCTGGAGATCCACCGCGACCTGCCGGGCGATCTGTCGGCCGAAAAGGCGATCTACAACTACTCCAAGGCGATCGGCAAGGGTCTGTCCAAGATCATGTCCAAGATGGGCGTGTCGACGTACATGTCGTATTGCGGCGCCCAGCTGTTCGAGGCCATCGGCCTGAACAGCGACACGGTCGAGAAGTACTTCACCGGCACCGCCAGCCGCGTCGAGGGCATCGGCGTGTTCGAGATCGCCGAGGAGGCGATCCGCATGCACCGCGCCGCCTTCAGCGACGATCCCGTGCTCTCCACCATGCTGGACGCCGGCGGCGAGTACGCCTGGCGCACCCGCGGCGAGGAGCACATGTGGACGCCCGACGCCATCGCCAAGCTGCAGCACAGCGCGCGCGCCAACAACTGGAGCACGTACAAGGAGTACGCGCAGCTGATCAACGACCAGAGCCGCCGCCACATGACGCTGCGCGGCCTGTTCGAGTTCAGGGTCGACCCGGCCAAGGCGATCCCGGTCGACGAGGTCGAGCCGGCCAGGGACATCGTCAAGCGCTTCGCCACCGGCGCCATGTCGCTCGGCTCCATCTCGACCGAGGCGCACGCCACGCTGGCCATCGCCATGAACCGCATCGGCGGCAAGAGCAACACCGGCGAGGGCGGCGAGGACCCGGCGCGCTACCGCCAGGAGCTCAAGGGCATCCCGATCAAGACCGGCCAGACGATGGCCCAGATCATCGGCCAGGACGTGGTCGAGGTCGACATCCCGCTGCAGGACGGCGATTCGCTGCGTTCGCGCATCAAGCAGGTGGCGTCCGGCCGCTTCGGCGTGACGGCGGAATACCTGTCCTCGGCCGACCAGATCCAGATCAAGATGGCGCAGGGCGCCAAGCCGGGCGAGGGCGGCCAGCTGCCGGGCGGCAAGGTCTCCAAGTACATCGGCAAGCTGCGCTACTCCGTGCCCGGCGTGGGCCTGATCTCGCCGCCGCCGCACCACGACATCTACTCGATCGAGGACCTGGCGCAGCTGATCCACGACCTGAAGAACGTGGCGCCGCATGCCTCCATCAGCGTCAAGCTGGTGTCCGAGGTCGGCGTGGGCACCATCGCCGCCGGCGTGGCCAAATGCAAGTCGGACCACGTGGTCATCGCCGGCCATGACGGCGGCACCGGCGCCTCGCCGTGGTCGTCGATCAAGCACGCCGGCTCGCCCTGGGAGATCGGCCTGGCCGAGACCCAGCAGACGCTGGTGCTCAACCGCCTGCGCAGCCGCATCCGGGTGCAGGCCGACGGCCAGATGAAGACCGGCCGCGACGTCGCCATCGGCGCGCTGCTGGGCGCCGACGAATTCGGCTTCGCCACCGCGCCGCTGGTGGTCGAGGGCTGCATCATGATGCGCAAGTGCCACCTGAACACCTGCCCGGTCGGGGTGGCCACCCAGGACCCGGTGCTGCGCAAGAAGTTCGCCGGCAAGCCCGAGCACGTCGTCAACTACTTCTTCCACGTCGCCGAGGAAGTGCGCCAGATCATGGCGCAGCTGGGCATCCGCAAGTTCGACGACCTGATCGGCCGCAGCGACCTGCTGGACATGAAGAAGGGCATCGAGCACTGGAAGGCGCGCGGTCTCGACTTCAGCCGCCTGCTGGCGCAGCCGAACGTGCCGGCCGAGGTGCCGCGCTTCCACGTCGAGGAGCAGGACCACGGCCTGGACAAGAGCCTGGACAAGGTGCTGATCGAGCGCAGCCGGCCGGCCATCGAGCGCGGCGAGAAGGTGCAGTTCATCGAGGTGGCGCGCAACGTCAACCGCACGGTCGGGGCCATGCTGTCCGGCGCGCTGACCAAGGCCCACCCTGAGGGCCTGCCCGACGACACCATCCGCATCCAGCTGGAAGGCACCGGCGGCCAGTCGTTCGGCGCCTTCCTGGCCAAGGGCATCACGCTGTACCTGATCGGCGACGCCAACGACTACACCGGCAAGGGCCTGTCGGGCGGCCGCATCGTGGTGCGCCCCAGCATCGACTTCCGCGGCGAGGCCACGCGCAACATCATCATCGGCAACACCGCGCTATACGGCGCCACCACCGGCGAGGCCTTCTTCGCCGGCGTGGCGGGCGAGCGCTTCGCGGTGCGCCTGTCGGGTGCCACCGCGGTGGTGGAGGGCACCGGCGACCACGGCTGCGAGTACATGACCGGCGGCACGGTGGTGGTGCTGGGCAAGACGGGGCGCAACTTCGCGGCCGGCATGTCCGGCGGCATCGCCTACGTCTACGACGAGGACGGCCAGTTCGCCAGCCGCTGCAACACGGCGATGGTGTCGCTCGACGCCGTCGGCAGCGCCACCGAGCAGAAGGCCATCGGCGGCACCAAGCTGCACGGCGGCGAGACCGACGAGGCCCTGCTGCGCCGGCTGCTGGAGGAGCACAACCGCTGGACCGGCAGCCGCCGCGCCCGCGAACTGCTGGACACCTGGGCGAGCGCGCGCCAGAAGTTCGTCAAGGTGTTCCCCAACGAGTACAAGCGGGCGCTGGCCGAGATGCACGAGCGCGAGGTGGAGGAGGCCAGCACCGGCAACAACGCCCACGTGGCGATGAAGCACGAGCCGGTGGCGGCGAAGTAAGCGCGAGACGACGAGGAACAGGACATGGGAAAAGTCACCGGCTTCATGGAGTACGAGCGCGTCGAGGAGGGCTACAAGCCCGTGCCCGAGCGCGTGAAGCACTACAAGGAATTCGTCATCGGGCTGGACGACCAGCAGGCCAAGGTGCAGGGTGCGCGCTGCATGGACTGCGGCACGCCGTTCTGCAACAGCGGCTGCCCGGTCAACAACATCATTCCGGACTTCAACGACCTGGTGTACCGCCAGGACTGGGAGAACGCGTGGGTCGTGCTGGACTCGACCAACAACTTCCCCGAGTTCACCGGCCGCATCTGCCCGGCACCGTGCGAGGCGGCCTGCACGCTGAACGTCAACGACGATCCGGTCGGCATCAAGTCGCTCGAGCACGCGATCATCGACCGCGCCTGGGACAACGGCTGGGTCCGCCCGCGCGCGGCCAAGATCAGGACCGGCAAGAAGGTCGCGGTGGTGGGCTCGGGGCCGGCCGGCATGGCCGCCGCCCAGCAGCTGGCGCGCGCCGGCCATGACGTGACGCTGTTCGAGAAGAACGACCGCATCGGCGGCCTGCTGCGCTACGGCATCCCCGACTTCAAGATGGAGAAGTCGCACATCGACCGCCGGGTCGAGCAGATGAAGGCCGAGGGCGTCACCTTCCGCACCGGCGTGATGGTCGCGGACCTGCCCAAGGGCTCCAAGGTCACCAACTGGGCCAGGGAAACGGTTTCGGCCGAGCAGCTCAAGCAGGACTTCGACGCCGTCGTCCTGACCGGCGGCGCCGAACAGTCGCGCGACCTGCCGGTGCCCGGCCGCGACCTCGACGGCATCCATTTCGCGATGGAATTCCTGCCCCAGCAGAACAAGGTGAACGCCGGCGACAAGGTCAAGGGCCAGATCCGCGCCGACGGCAAGCACGTGATCGTGATCGGCGGCGGCGACACCGGCAGCGACTGCGTGGGCACCAGCAACCGCCACGGCGCCGCGAGCGTCGTGCAGTTCGAGCTGATGCCCCAGCCGCCCGAGGAGGAGAACAAGGAGCTGACCTGGCCGTACTGGCCGTACAAGATGCGCACCAGCTCCTCGCACGAGGAAGGCTGCGAGCGCGAGTTCGCCATCGCCACCAAGGAATTCATCGGCGAGAAGGGCAAGGTCACCGGCCTGAAGACCGTCCGGGTTGAGTGGAAGGACGGCAAGATGGTCGAGGTGGCCGGCAGCGAGCAGATGCTCAAGGCCGACCTGGTGCTGCTGGCCATGGGCTTCGTCAGCCCGGTCGGCAGCGTGCTCGAGGCGTTCGGCGTCGACAAGGACGCGCGCGGCAATGCCAAGGCCAGCACCGAGTTCATCGGCGGCTACGCCACCAACGTGCCCAAGGTGTTCGCCGCCGGCGACATCCGCCGCGGCCAGTCGCTGGTGGTGTGGGCGATCCGCGAAGGCCGGCAGGCCGCCCGCGCGGTCGACGAATTCCTGATGGGGTTCAGCGACCTTCCGCGCTGAGGCGGATCGGATCCAGCCGCAGGCACCCAGGGGCCGCCGGGCATGGCTCTTGCGGCCGCCGACGGGGTCCGCCAGGCCTTGGCTGACGGTTCTTCCAGACGGATGAGCGAACCCCCAGCCCGGCAGTGGGAGGAGGGTGGTCGTATCATTGGCGGTTCCGAATTGCCAGGCCGGGCACGCCCCGGCCTTTTCGTTCCGCATGCCCGAACCCCACGATAGCGCCCTGGTCGTCTGCCGCGAGCTCAGCTTCGGCTACGGCGCGCGCCGCATCCTGGACGGGGTGAGCTTCTCGGTGCCGCGCGGCAAGGTCACGGCGCTGATGGGTGCCTCCGGCGGTGGCAAGACCACCGTCCTGCGCCTGATCGGCGGCCAGGTGCGGGCCCAGCAGGGCAGCCTCACGTTCGACGGCCAGGAGGTCGGGACGCTGGACGCCGCCGGCCTCTACGCCATCCGCCGGCGCATGGGCATGCTGTTCCAGTTCGGGGCCTTGTTCACGGACATGTCGGTGTTCGACAACGTCGCGTTCCCGCTGCGCGAGCACACCGAGCTGCCCGAGGCCCTGGTGCGGGACATCGTGCTGATGAAGCTCAACGCGGTGGGGCTGCGCGGCGCCCGTGACCTCATGCCCAGCGAAGTCTCCGGCGGCATGGCGCGCCGCGTGGCGCTGGCCCGCGCCATCGCCCTCGACCCGGAACTGGTCATGTACGACGAGCCCTTCGCCGGCCTCGACCCGATCTCGCTCGGCACGGCCGCGCAGCTCATCCGCCGCCTGAACGACACCCTCGGCATCACCAGCGTCGTGGTCTCGCATGACCTGGAGGAGACCTTCCGCATCGCCGACCAGGTGATCGTGCTGGCCAACGGCCGCATCGCCGCCCAGGGCACGCCCGAGCAGGTGCGCGCCTCGGACGACCCGCTGGTGTCGCAGTTCGTCCACGCCCGCCCCGAGGGGCCGGTGCGGTTCCACTACCCGGGGCCCACCGTGGCACAGGATTTCGGGGGAGGCCTGGGCGGATGAGCTGGTGGAAACCTGCCGACGTCGGGTTCGCGACCCGCACCGCCCTGGCCAACCTGGGCCAGGGGGCCCGCCTGTTCGTGCGGCTGCTGGGCCTGTCGGGGCCGGCGCTGCGCCGTTTCGGCCTGGTGCGCGACCAGATCCACTTCCTGGGCAACTACTCGCTGGCCATCATCACGGTGTCGGGCCTGTTCGTCGGCTTCGTGCTCGGGCTGCAGGGCTACTACACGTTGCAGCGCTACGGCTCGTCCGAGGCACTGGGCCTGCTGGTGGCCCTGTCGCTGGTGCGCGAACTGGGGCCGGTGGTCACGGCGCTGCTGTTCGCCGGGCGCGCGGGGACCTCGCTCACGGCCGAGATCGGCCTGATGAAGGCCGGCGAACAGCTGTCCGCGATGGAAATGATGGCGGTCGACCCGGTGCGGCGCATCCTCGCGCCCCGCTTCTGGGGCGGCATCGTCGCCCTGCCGCTGCTGGCAGCGGTGTTCAGCGCGGTCGGCATCATCGGCGGCTACGTCGTGGGTGTGCTCCTGATCGGGGTCGACCAGGGCGCCTTCTGGAGCCAGATGCAGGGCGGCGTCGACGTCTGGCGCGACGTCGGCAACGGCGTCATCAAGAGCGTCGTGTTCGGCATCACCGTCACCTTCATCGCGCTGCTCGAGGGATTCGAGGCGCATCCCACGCCCGAGGGCGTGTCGCGGGCGACCACCCGCACCGTTGTCGTCGGCTCGCTGTCGGTGCTCGCACTCGACTTCGTGCTCACGGCCATGATGTTCAGCATCTGAGGCAAGGCTATGGATCGATCCAAGAATGACGTGTGGGTGGGGCTGTTCGTGCTGCTGGGCGCGGCGGCCATCCTGTTCCTGGCCCTGCAGTCGGCCAACCTGCTGAGCCTGAGCTTCCAGTCGACCTACCGCGTCACCGCCAAGTTCGACAACATCGGGGGACTCAAGCGCCAGGCGGCGGTCAAGAGCGCCGGCGTCGTGGTCGGACGCGTCGAGTCCATCGTGTTCGACGACAAGAGCTTCCAGGCCCGGGCCGTGCTGGCGCTGGAGAGCCGCTACCAGTTCCCGAAGGACAGCTCGCTGAAGATCCTCACCGCCGGCCTGTTGGGCGAGCAGTACATCGGGATCGAGGCCGGGTCCGACGAGAAGAACCTCGCCCAGGGCGATACCATCTCCACCACCCAGTCCGCCGTGGTACTGGAGAACCTCATCGGCCAGTTCCTCTACAACAAGGCCGAGGGCAGTGGCGCGAACAGCAATGCGCCCGCAGCAGGGAGTGCACCGAAGAAATGATTGATCACCCGATCGCGACCGGCCGCGGCCGGCGCTTCGTGGTTGCCGGGCTGGCGGTGGCCGTCGTGCTGGCGCTCAGCGCCTGCGCCACGGGGCCGAATGCCAACCCGCGCGACCCGCTGGAGCCGATGAACCGCGGCGTCAGCCGTTTCAACGAAGACCTCGACGACGTGCTGCTGAGGCCGACAGCCACTTTCTACCGGGACACCGTGCCGCCCCTGGTGCGCACCGGCGTGTCGAATTTCTTCGGCAACATCGGCGACGCCTGGTCGACGGTGAACAACCTGCTGCAGTTCAAGGTGCAGTTCGCGGCCGAGAGCCTGATGCGGTTCTCCGTCAACACCACCATCGGCATGCTGGGCGTGCTCGACGTGGCCAGCGACATGAACCTTGAGCGCCACCGGGAAGACTTCGGCCAGACCCTCGGACGCTGGGGCATCCCGGCCGGCCCCTACGTGGTGCTGCCGCTGCTGGGCCCCTCGACGCTGCGCGACACGGCAGCGCTGCCGATCGACTGGCGCGGCGACATCACCACGCACGTGAGCCCGGACGCGGCGCGCAACACCCTCATCGGCCTGCGCGTGATCGACGTGCGGACCAACCTGCTGCGCGCGAGCGATGTGCTGGAGGGCGCGGCCCTGGACAAGTACAGCTTCACCCGCGATGCCTACCTGCAACGCCGCCGGGCCGAGATCTTCGACTCCGGCAAAGAGGAGAATTCCGACGACGGCAGCGACAAGGAAGAGGCCCCGGCCGCGAGCCCGCCCGCGGCGCCGGCGTCGCGCTGAGGTCACAGCCTGTTGCAAGCGGCGGTGCCGGTGCGGAAACCCCGCCCGGGGCGCCGATTCCAATCATGGTGCGGACGAGTTCCGCAACAAAAGAAAGGTCAAAATCGATGAACAGACGTTATCTTGGTCGCGTGGCGGCTGCCGCCATCCTGGTCGGCACCTTCGGCGGCCTGATGCCGGCGGTCTCCTGGGCGGCCGACGAGGCGCCCGACGTGCTCATCAAGCGGATTTCCGACGAAACGCTGGGAGCCATCAAGGCCGACAAGTCCATCCGTTCCGGGGAGATCGACAAGATCATCGCGCTGGTCGACAGCAAGATCATGCCGAACGTGAACTTCCAGCGCATGACGGCCGCGTCCGTCGGCCCGGCCTGGCGCCAGGCCACGCCGGAGCAGAAGTCACGCCTGCAGGAAGAGTTCAAGACGCTGCTGGTGCGCACCTATTCGGGCGCCCTGTCGCAGGTGAACGACCAGGTCATCACGGTCAAGCCGCTGCGCATGGCGCCGGACGACAAGGAAGTGGTCGTGCGCACCGAGATCCGCGGCCGCGGCGATCCGATCCAGCTCGACTACCGGATGGAAAAGACGCCGGGCGAGGGCGCCGGCTGGAAGATCTACAACCTGAACGTGCTGGGCGTGTGGCTGGTCGAGACCTACCGCAGCCAGTTCGCGCAGGAGGTCAATGCCAAGGGCCTGGACGGCCTGATCACCGCGCTGGCCGACCGCAACAAGAACAACGCCGGCTCCAAGAAGAGCTGAGCGCGGATCTGCCGGTGCTGGTCATACCCACGCAGCTCACGCACGCGCAGGCCGCGGCTTGTGCCCGCATGCTGGCGCAGGCCTTGCAGTCCGAATCGCAGCCGCAGGCGGTGGTCGACGCCTCGCCGCTGCAGGCGTTCGATTCCTCCGCGATTGCGGTGCTGCTCGAGTGCCGGCGCGAGGCGCTGGCCATGGGCAAGACCTTCGCGGTGGCCCACATGCCGGCGCGCCTGCGCGAGCTGGCGGTCGTGTACGGCGTGTCCGAGTTGCTGCAGCCGGCCGCTTGAGGCGCAGCGGATGGTGGGGGCTTGTGCCGGGCGGCCGGGCCGCAACCGGACCGGCGCCTAAAATGGCGGGTTCCCATGCCCGCGATCTCGTTCCAGTCCGTCAGCAAGACCTTCCAGTCCCCGCGCGGCAGCCTCACCGCCCTCGACGGCGTGAGCTTCGACATCGCCGAAGGCGAGTTCTTCGGCCTGCTGGGGCCCAACGGCGCCGGCAAGACCACCCTCATCAGCATCCTCGCCGGCCTGTCGCGCGCCACCAGCGGCAAGGTTCGCGTGCATGGCCACGACGTGCAGGCCGACTACGCGCAGGCCCGGCGCCAGCTGGGCGTGGTGCCGCAGGAGCTGGTGTTCGACCCGTTCTTCACGGTGCGCGAGGCGCTGCGCATCCAGTCGGGCTACTTCGGCGTGCGCCGCAACGAGGCCTGGATCTCGGAACTGCTCGAGAGCCTGGGCCTGGCCGACAAGGCCAACGCCAACATGCGCCAGCTGTCCGGCGGAATGAAGCGGCGCGTGCTGGTGGCCCAGGCGCTGGTCCACAAGCCGCCGGTCATCGTGCTGGACGAACCCACCGCCGGCGTCGACGTGGAGCTGCGGCAGACCCTGTGGCAGTTCATCGCCCGCCTCCACCGCGAAGGCCACACCGTGCTGCTGACGACCCATTACCTGGAGGAAGCCGAGGCCCTGTGCCATCGCATCGCGATGCTCAAGACCGGCCGCGTGGTGGCGCTCGAGCGCACCAGTGACCTGCTCAAGGCGGCCTCCAGCAACGTGCTGCGCTTCAAGCTCGACCAGCAGCTGCCGGCCGAATTCGCCGCCAAGGCGCGCGTCACCGGCCGCATCGTGCAGCTGCCCGCGCACGACGCGCACGAGATCGAGAACTACCTGGCGGCGATCCGCCAGGCCGGCCTGCGGGTCGAGGACGTCGAGATCCGCAAGCCGGACCTGGAGGACGTGTTCCTGGACGTCATGTCGGCCGAGTACCAGCAACGGGTGGCCGCATGAGCGCCGTGCCCGACGACGTCGCCGCGCCGGTGCGCGGCCCGCTGGCCGTGGCGGCCCTGAGCGGCTGGCGCACGCTGCTGTACAAGGAGATCCTGCGGTTCTGGAAGGTGAGCTTCCAGACGGTGGCGGCCCCGGTCCTCACCGCCATGCTGTACCTGCTGATCTTCGGCCACGTGCTGGAAGGCCAGGTCAAGGTCTACGGCACCATCCCGTACACCGCCTTCCTCGTGCCCGGCCTGGTGATGATGAGCGTGCTGCAGAACGCGTTCGCCAACAGCTCCTCGTCGCTGATCCAGAGCAAGATCATGGGCAACCTGGTGTTCGTGCTGCTGACGCCGCTGTCGCACTGGAGCTGGTTCATCGCCTATGTCGGCTCGTCGGTCGCGCGCGGGCTGGCGGTCGGCCTGGGGGTCCTGGTCGTGACGTCGCTGTTCGCCGTGCCCGGCTTCGTGGCGCCGGTGTGGATCGTGGTGTTCGCGCTGCTGGGCGCCGCCATGCTGGGCGCGCTGGGCCTGATCGCGGGCCTGTGGGCCGAGAAGTTCGACCAGATGGCCGCGTTCCAGAACTTCGTGATCATGCCCATGACCTTCCTGTCGGGCGTGTTCTATTCCATCCATTCGCTGCCGGCGTTCTGGCAGGGCGTGAGCCACCTCAATCCCTTCTTCTACATGATCGACGGCTTCCGCTACGGCTTCTTCGGCGTGAGCGACGTCTCACCCTGGACCAGCCTGGCCGTCGTCGGCGGCGCGATGCTGGTCGTCAGCGCCATCGCCGTGCACCTGCTGCGCATCGGCTACAAGATCCGCGGGTAAGGCCCCATCCATGACTGCCGAGGAACTGCGCTCCATCATCGCCGCCGGCCTGGCCTGTGACCATCTCGTGGTCGAGGGCGACGGCCGCCACTGGTCGGCCGTCATCGTCTCGCCCGAGTTCGAGGGCAGGCGGTCGATCCAGCGCCACCAGCGGGTCTACGCCACCCTGGGTGCGAGAATGCAGACCGACGAGGTGCATGCCTTGTCGATGAAGACGTTCACGCCGGCCGAGTGGGCCGCGCAACACCACCAATCCTGAGATGGACAAGCTACTGATTCGCGGGGGCCGCCAGCTCCACGGCGAGGTTCGCATTTCGGGCGCCAAGAACGCGGCGCTGCCCGAGCTGTGCGCCGCCCTGCTGACCGACGAGCCGGTGACGCTGGAGAACGTTCCGCGCCTGCAGGACGTCGCCACCATGCTCAAGCTGGTGCGCAACATGGGCGTGGTGGCCGAACGGGGCCACGATGGGAGCGTCCGGCTCGACGCCGGCAAGCTCAGTTCGCCCGAAGCCCCTTACGAGCTGGTGAAGACCATGCGCGCCTCGGTGCTGGCGCTGGGGCCCCTGCTGGCCCGCTTCGGCGAAGCCACCGTGTCGCTGCCCGGGGGCTGCGCCATCGGCTCGCGCCCGGTCGACCAGCACATCAAGGGCCTGCAGCAGATGGGCGCCGAAATCGTGGTGGAGCATGGCTACATCATCGCCAAGCTGCCCAAGGGGCGCGATCGGCTGCGCGGCGCCAGCATCACCACCGACATGGTGACGGTGACCGGTACCGAGAACCTGCTGATGGCGGCGACGCTGGCAGACGGCGAGACCGTGTTGGAGAACGCCGCCCAGGAGCCGGAGATCACCGACCTGGCCGAGATGCTGGTGCGCATGGGCGCCCGCATCGAGGGCCAGGGCAGCAGCCGCATCCGCGTCCAGGGTGTGGCACGGCTGCATGGCTGCACGCACCGGGTGGTGGCCGACCGCATCGAGGCCGGCACCTTTCTGTGTGCGGTGGCCGCGGCCGGCGGTGACGTGGTGCTGCGGCACGCGCGCCCCGACCACCTGGAAGTGGTCCTGGAGAAGCTGCGCCAGGCCGGCGCCAGCGTGACCGCCGTCGATGACGGCATCCGCATCCACTCGGCCGGGCGCCTGAAGGCGCAGAGCTTCCGCACCACCGAATACCCGGGCTTTCCCACCGACATGCAGGCCCAGTTCATGGCCCTGAACGCCATCGCCGAGGGCCACTCGCAGGTCACCGAGACCATCTTCGAGAACCGCTTCATGCACGTCAACGAACTGGTGCGCCTGGGCGCGAAGATCCAGGTTGACGGCAAGCTGGCGGTGGTCGAGGGCGTCGAGGCGCTGTCCGGCGCGGCCGTGATGGCCACCGACCTGCGCGCCTCGGCCAGCCTGGTCATCGCCGGCCTGGTGGCTGCGGGCGAGACGGTGGTCGACCGCATCTACCACCTGGACCGGGGCTACGACCAGATGGAAACCAAGCTGCGTGGCATCGGCGCCGAGATCGAGAGAATCGGGGCATGAGCCAGATGATCACGCTGGCCCTGTCCAAGGGCCGCATCTTCGACGAGACGCTGCCGCTGCTGCGCGAAGCGGGCATCGAGGTGTCCGAGGACCCGGAGAAATCGCGCAAGCTGATCCTGGCCACCAACGATCCCGGCGTGCGCGTGGTGCTGGTGCGCGCCACCGACGTGCCCACCTACGTGCAGTACGGCGGTGCCGACCTGGGCGTCACCGGCCTGGACACCCTGATCGAGCACGGCAACCAGGGCCTGTACCAGCCGCTGGACCTGCAGATCGCCAAGTGCCGCGTCAGCGTCGCCGTGCGGGCCGACTTCGACTATGCCAATGCGGTGCGCCAGGGTTCGCGCCTGCGGGTCGCCACCAAGTACGTGGGCATCGCGCGCGAGTTCTTCGCCGCCAAGGGCGTGCACGTCGACCTGATCAAGCTGTACGGCAGCATGGAGCTGGCGCCGCTCACCGGCCTGGCCGACGCCATCGTCGACCTCGTCTCCACCGGCAACACGCTCAAGGCCAACCACCTGGTGGAGGTCGAGCGCATCATGGACATCAGCTCACGCCTGGTCGTCAACCAGGCTGCGCTCAAGTTGAAGCAGGCGCCGATGCGCCGCCTGATCGACGCCTTCGCGCGGGCCGTGCCCGCCGCCTGACGCGATGACCCTGCAAGCCCGCCCCCTGCGCCTGTCCACCGCCGATGCCGGCTTCGAGGCCGCGTTCCAGGCCCGCCTGCATTGGTCGGCCGACACCGACGCCCAGGTGGAGCAGGCGGTCACCGACATCCTGGCCGCCGTGCGCGCGCGCGGCGATGCCGCCGTGCTCGAGTTCACCGGCCGCTTCGACGGTCTGCCGGCCGATGCGATGCAGGCGCTGGAGCTGGCGCCGGCGGAACTGAAGGCGGCCTTCGACGGCTTGCCGGCCGCGCAGCGCCAGGCGCTCGAGGCGGCCGCCGCCCGCGTGCGCAGCTACCACGAGGCCCAGAAGCGCGCGAGCGGCGAGAGCTGGACCTACCGCGACGCCGACGGCACGCTGCTGGGACAGAAGGTCACGCCGCTGGACCGGGTGGGCATCTACGTGCCCGGCGGCAAGGCGGCCTACCCGTCGTCGGTGCTGATGAACGCCATCCCCGCCCACGTGGCCGGCGTCGGCGAGATCATCATGGTGGTGCCGACCCCGCGCGGCGAGCGCAACCCGCTGGTGCTGGCGGCGGCGCACGTGGCCGGCGTCACCCGCGCCTTCACCATCGGCGGCGCCCAGGCCATCGCGGCGCTGGCCTACGGCACGGCGACGGTGCCGCGGGTGGACAAGATCACCGGCCCGGGCAACGCCTACGTGGCCAGCGCCAAGCGGCGCGTGTTCGGCCAGGTCGGCATCGACATGATCGCCGGCCCGAGCGAGATCCTGGTGCTGGCCGACGGGTCCACGCCGGCCGACTGGGTGGCGATGGACCTGTTCTCGCAGGCCGAACACGACGAACTGGCCCAGAGCATCCTGCTGTGCCCCGACGCCGGCTACATCGCACAGGTGCAGCAGGCCATCGACCGCCTGCTGCCGGAGCTGCCGCGCGCGGCCATCGTCGCCGCCTCGCTCAACGGCCGCGGCGCGCTGATCCAGACCCGGTCGATGGACGAGGCCTGCGCCATCAGCAACCGCATCGCCCCCGAGCACCTGGAGATCGCCAGCGCCGAGCCGCACCGCTGGGAGCCGCTGCTGCGGCACGCCGGCGCCATCTTCCTGGGCGGCTACACGAGCGAGAGCCTGGGCGACTACTGCGCCGGTCCCAACCACGTGCTGCCCACCAGCAGCACGGCGCGCTTTTCCAGCCCGCTGGGCGTGTACGACTTCCAGAAGCGCAGCAGCCTGATCGAGGTGAGCGAGCAGGGCGCGCAGTCGCTCGGCCGCATCGCTTCGGTGCTGGCCCATGGCGAGGGCCTGCAGGCCCATGCCCGCGCCGCCGAGATGAGGATCAAGCCATGACCGCGACCCTGCCGCCGCAGCTGGCGCGCCTGATCCGCCAGGACGTGCAGGGCATGCACGCCTATGCGGTGCAGCCGTCGGCCGGGCTGGTGAAGCTGGACGCGATGGAGAACCCGCACCGGCTTCCCGCCAACCTGCAGCAGGCGCTCGGCGCGCGGCTGGGCGCCGTCGCGCTCAACCGCTATCCGGGCGAACGGGTCGACACCCTGCGCGCCGCCCTGAAGGCCTATGCGCAGGTGCCGGACGGCTACGACCTGATGCTGGGCAACGGGTCGGACGAGCTGATCTCGCTGCTGGCCATGGCCTGCGACGTGCCCGGTGCGTCCATCCTGGCGCCGCTGCCGGGTTTCGTCATGTACGGCATGAGCGCGCAACTGCAGGGCCTGAAGTTCGTCGGCGTGGACCTCACGCCCGACTTCGAGCTCGACGAGAGCGCAATGCTGGAGGCCATCGCCACCCACCAGCCGTCCATCATCTACCTGGCCTACCCCAACAACCCCACCGCCAACCTGTGGGACGACGGCGTCATCGAGCGCATCGTCGAGGCCGCGCCGGGGCTGGTGGTGATGGACGAGGCGTACCAGCCGTTCGCCAGCCGCAGCTACCTCGACCGCCTCACCCGCCATCCGCATGTGCTGCTGATGCGCACGCTGAGCAAGTTCGGTCTGGCGGGGGTCCGCCTCGGCTACATGGTCGGGCCGGCCGCGCTGATCGCGCAGGTCGACAAGGTGCGGCCGCCCTACAACGTCAGCGTCCTGAACTGCGAGGCGGCCCTGTTCGCCCTGGAGCACGCGGACGTGTTCCACCAGCAGGCGGCCGAGCTGCGGCGCGAGCGCGCCCTGCTGCTGGACCGGCTGGACGCCATGCCGGGCGTGCGGGCCTGGCGCAGCGACGCCAACATGATCCTGGTGCGGGTGCCGGAAGCCGCCCGCTCCTTCGAGGGCATGAAGGCCCGCGGCGTGCTCGTCAAGAACGTTTCTAGAATGCATCCCTTGTTGGCCAACTGCCTGCGCCTGACGGTCGGAACCACCGACGAGAACGCGCAGATGCTGGCGGCCCTGCAGGCAAGCCTATGACCATGGAACGCACCGCCGAGATCACCCGCAACACCGCCGAGACCCGCATCACGGCGCGCGTCGGCCTGGACGGCACCGGCAAGGCCAACCTTGCCACCGGCATCGGCTTCTTCGACCACATGCTCGACCAGATCGCCCGCCACGGCCTGATCGACCTGGACGTGCAGGCGCAGGGCGACCTGCACATCGACGGCCACCACACGGTGGAGGACGTCGGCATCACCATCGGGCAGGCAGTGGCCCAGGCCCTCGGCGACAAGAGAGGCATCCGCCGCTACGGCCATGCCTACGTGCCGCTCGACGAGGCGCTGTCGCGGGTGGTGATCGACTTCTCCGGCCGCCCCGGCCTGGTCATGAACGTGCCGTTCAAGAGCGGCATGATCGGCACCTTCGACACCCAGCTGGCGCATGAGTTCTTCCAGGGCTTCGCCAACCACGCCTTTGTGACCCTGCACATCGACAACCTGCGCGGCGACAACGCCCACCACCAGTGCGAGACCGTCTTCAAGGCGTTCGCCCGGGCCCTGCGCATGGCGGTCGAGCTCGATGCGCGTGCGGCCGGCACCATTCCGTCCACCAAGGGGTCGCTCTGACCGCGTCCGCGGCCCGGTCCCAGCCCGAATGCAAACGGTAGCGGTCGTCGATTACGGCATGGGGAACCTGCGGTCGGTCTCGCAGGCGGTGCAGCACGCCGCCAGCGGCACCGGCCTGGAGGTGGTCGTCACCTCCCGTCCCGAGGAGGTCCGGGCGGCCGAGCGCGTCGTCCTGCCCGGCCAGGGTGCCATGCCCGACTGCATGCGCGAACTGCGCGACTCCGGCCTGCTGCCGGCCGTGCTGGAGGCGGCCGCCGCCAAGCCGCTGTTCGGCGTCTGCGTGGGCATGCAGATGCTCCTGGACCGCAGCGAGGAGGGGCCGAGCGACGGCCTGGGCCTGATTCCCGGGGCGGTGCGCCGGTTCGAGCTGGCGGGCCGCCTGCAGCCCGACGGCAGCCGCTTCAAGGTGCCGCAGATGGGCTGGAACCGCGTCTTCCAGTCGCAGCCGCACCCCCTGTGGGCCGGCATCGACGAGGGTGCCTGGTTCTATTTCGTCCACAGCTTCTACGCCCAGCCGTCGGATGCGCGCCACAGCGCGGGCGAGGCGGACTACGGCGGGCGCTTTACCGCCGCGCTGGCCCGCGATAATATTTTCGCGACCCAGTTCCACCCCGAGAAAAGCGCCGACGCCGGCCTGGCCCTCTACCGAAACTTCCTGCGCTGGAAACCCTGAGCCATCGCGCAACGCGATGGCTGCCCCAACCGCAGCCCACCTCCCCGCCGATCAATGCTCCTCATTCCCGCCATCGACCTGAAGGACGGCCACTGCGTGCGCCTCAAGCAGGGGGACATGGACCAGGCCACGGTGTTCAGCGAGGATCCGGCCGCGATGGCGCGCAACTGGCTGGCCAAGGGCGCACGCCGGCTGCACCTGGTCGACCTCAACGGTGCGTTCGCCGGCAAGCCGCAGAACTTCGCCGCCGTCCGCGCCATCCTGAAGGCCGTCGGCGACGACATCCCGGTTCAGCTCGGCGGCGGCATCCGCGACCTCGACACCATCGAGAAGTACATCGACGGCGGCCTGCGCTACGTGATCATCGGCACCGCGGCGGTCAAGAACCCGGGCTTCCTGAAGGACGCCTGCAGCGCGTTCGGCGGCCACATCATCGTCGGCCTGGACGCCAAGGACGGCAAGGTCGCCACCGACGGCTGGAGCAAGCTCACCGGCCACGAGGTGGTCGACCTGGCGCGCAAGTTCGAGGACTGGGGCGTCGAATCGATCGTCTACACCGACATCGGCCGCGACGGCATGCTCACCGGCATCAACATCGACGCCACCGTGAAGCTGGCGCAATCGCTGCAGATCCCGGTCATCGCCTCCGGCGGCCTGTCCGGGCTGGCCGACATCGAGAAGCTGTGCGCCGTCGAGGACGAAGGCGTCGAGGGTGTCATCTGCGGCCGAGCCATCTACTCCGGCGACCTCGACTTCGCCCAGGCCCAGGCCAAGGCCGACGAACTCACCAAGGGCTGAGCGCCGGCCGGCCGGCGTTCAGCGCCCATCCGCTCGACGCGCCCGGCCCCACGCCGAACCTCCCATGCTGGCCAAACGCATCATTCCCTGCCTGGACGTCACCGGCGGCCGGGTCGTCAAGGGCGTCAATTTCGTCGAGCTGCGCGACGCCGGCGATCCGGTGGAGATCGCCGCCCGCTACAACGAGCAGGGCGCCGACGAACTGACCTTCCTGGACATCACGGCCACCAGCGACGGCCGTGACCTCATCCTGCACATCATCGAGGCCGTTGCGGCCCAGGTGTTCATCCCGCTGACCGTGGGCGGGGGCGTGCGCACCGTCGAGGACGTGCGCCGCCTGCTCAATGCCGGCGCCGACAAGACCAGCTTCAACTCGGCCGCCATTGCCAACCCCGACGTGATCAGCGCCGCCTCCGCCAAGTACGGCGCCCAGTGCATCGTCGTGGCCATCGACGCCAAGCGGCGCACCGGCGACGACCTGGCCGCCCGCGGTGACGGCTGGGACGTCTACAGCCATGGGGGCCGCCGGAACACCGGCCTCGACGCGGTGCGCTGGGCCACCGAGATGGCGCGCCGGGGCGCCGGTGAGATCCTCCTGACCAGCATGGACCGCGACGGCACCAAGGCGGGCTTCGACCTCGCGCTCACGCGCGCCGTCAGCGATGCGGTGGCCGTGCCCGTCATCGCCTCCGGCGGGGTCGGCAACCTCGACCACTTGGCCGACGGCATCCAGCAGGGCGGCGCCGACGCCGTCCTGGCCGCCAGCATCTTCCACTATGGGGACTACACGGTGGCGCAGGCCAAGGCGAGGATGGCTGAGCGCGGCATCCCCGTGCGCGTGTAGCCGGCGCCGGATAGCCGACAATCGGCGGATGGATTGGCTCGATGAGGTCCGCTGGGACCCCCAGGGACTGGTGCCCGTGATCGCCCAGGAAAGCGCCACCGGCGACGTCCTGATGTTCGCCTGGATGGACCGCGAGGCGCTGCGCCGCACCGCCGAGACCGGCCAGGCGGTCTACTACAGCCGCTCGCGCCAGCGCCTGTGGCCCAAGGGCGAGGAATCGGGCCATGTCCAGCAGGTGCACGAGATCCGGCTCGACTGCGACAACGACGTCGTCCTGCTGCGGATCACCCAGCTCGGGCACGATCCTTCCATCGCCTGCCACACCGGGCGTCACAGCTGTTTCTTCCAGCGACTCGAGGGGGGCGCCTGGACGGCGGTCGAGCCCGTCTTGAAAGACCCGGCCGCCATCTACACCTCGAAGGCATGAGCACCGACGATTCCCTGGCGCGCCTGGCGGCCGTCATCGAGAGCCGCAAGCCCGCCCGCGGCGGCGACCCGGAGCGCAGCTATGTCGCCCGGCTGCTGCACAAGGGGCCGGACGCCTTCCTCAAGAAGATCGGCGAGGAGGCCACCGAGGTCGTGATGGCCGCCAAGGACCTCGAGCGCGGGGGCGACCGCGCCGCGCTGGTCGGCGAGGTGGCCGACCTGTGGTTCCACAGCATGATCGCGCTGGCCCACTACGGGCTGGCGCCGGCCGACGTCATCGCCGAACTCGAGCGCCGCGAGGGCACCAGCGGCATCGAGGAGAAGGCCCTGCGCAAGGCGCGCGGGCGGGAGGCGGGCGAGTGAGCGAGACCGACTTCGCCACCTTCGACGCCAAGACCTCCGCCGACCGCACGGTGATGCACGTGCTGTACGGCATGCACACGATTGCCTGGGCCAGCCTGGGCACGCTGGCGGTCATCGCGCTGATCGTCAACTACATCAAGCGCGCCGACGAGCACGATGCCGTCTACGCGGCGCACCACGGCTACATGATCGCCACCTTCTGGTGGACCATCTTCTGGCTGCTGCTCACCTCCCCGCTGTACCTGCTGCTGATCTTCCCGGGCGTGGTGGCGCACGCGATCGTCGGCTTCTGGTACCTGTACCGCTGCATCAAGGGCTGGCTGCGCTTCGATGCCGGCCGTCCTCCCCGCTGAGTGCATGACGTCATGAGCCACGACCCGAACTGCCTGTTCTGCAAAATCGTCCAGGGTGCCATCCCGGCCCGCAAGGTGTACGAGGACGACGACATCCTCGCCTTCCACGACATCCATCCGTGGGCGCCGGTGCACTTCCTCATGATCCCCAAGCAGCACCTGCCGTCGCTGGCGCAGGTCACCGAGCAGCATGCGCCCATGCTGGGCCGCATGCTGGCGCTGGCGCCCAAGCTGGCGTTGCAGGAGGGCTGCCGGCCCTATCCCGATGGCGGGCACCGCGTCATCATCAACACCGGCGCCGAAGGTGGCCAGGAGGTGCACCATCTCCACATCCACGTGATCGGCGGCCCGCGACCCTGGCTCAAGGGATAGCGCCCCGCGGCTTCGGCCGCCGGGGTCTTCCGGGGGCGGCGCTCCCCGCCGACTAAAATCCCCCTCAGTTCATTCAGGAGTAATCCATGGGTTCCTTTTCCATCTGGCACTGGTTGATCGTGCTGTTGATCATCGTGCTGGTCTTCGGCACCAAGAAGCTCAAAAACATGGGCTCCGATCTCGGCGGCGCCGTCAAGGGCTTCAAGGACGGCATGCGCGATGGCTCCACGCCCGACACGCCCACCCCGCCCGCGGGCCAGGTGACCAACGCCCCGGGCACCACCGAAGCCGGCAAGACCACCATCGACGTCGAGGCTCGCAACAAGTCGTGACGCCTCTCCGCGGAAAGCGCCCGGCGTGATCGACCTCGGCATATCGAAGATGGCCCTGATCGGGGCCGTGGCATTGATCGTCATCGGCCCCGAGAAGCTGCCGCGCGTGGCCCGCACGGTGGGCACGCTGCTGGGCAAGGCACAGCGCTACGTCAATGACGTCAAGGCCGAGGTCAACCGGTCGATGGAGCTCGACGAACTGCGCAAGATGAAGGAGAGCGTCGAGACCGCCGCCCGCGACGTCGAGAACTCGGTGCGCACGGGCGCCAGCGAGTTCGAGAAGACCTGGTCCGACGCGGTCGCCGCGCCCGAGGCGCAGCCGCTGGCCGAGCCGCCTTCGGTTCCCGAATACAAACATCCGAAGAAGAAGTGGCGCCTCAAGCGCGGCGCCACGCCCCAGTGGTACAAGGCACGCGCGGGGGTCCGTACCCGCGCGCTGTCGGGTGCGGCGCGGGTCGCCCGGTACCGTCCGAAAAAGTTCAACTGATGTCCGATCCTGACAAGGACGACGAGCTCGCGGGGACAGAGCAGCCGTTCGTTGCCCACCTGGTCGAGCTGCGCGACCGCCTCATCAAGGCCGTCATCGCCATCGGCATCGCCGCTGCGGTGCTCGCCGTCTGGCCCGGCCCCTCGGCCCTGTACGACATCCTGGCGGCGCCGCTGGTGGCCCACCTGCCCAAGGGCGCGACGCTCATCGCCACCAACGTCATCTCGCCGTTCGTGGTGCCGCTGAAGATTCTCTTCATGGCCGCCTTCATGCTGGCCCTGCCCGTGGTGCTGTACCAGGTATGGGCGTTCGTCGCCCCGGGGCTGTACTCGCACGAGAAGCGGCTGGTGCTGCCGCTGGTGGTGTCCAGCACGCTGCTGTTCCTGTTCGGCGTCGCGTTCTGCTACTGGTTCGTGTTCGGCCAGGTGTTCCAGTTCATCCAGAGCTTCGCACCCAAGAGCATCACGGCCGCGCCGGATATCGAGGAGTACCTCAGCTTCGTCATCGGCATGTTCCTGGCATTCGGCCTCGCCTTCGAGGTGCCGGTGGCCGTCATCCTGCTGGTGCGCATGGGCGTGGTCACCGTCACCCAGCTGCGCCAGTGGCGCGGCTACTTCTGGGTGCTGGCGGCGGTCGGCACGGCGCTGGTCACGCCGCCCGATGCGGGCTCGATGCTGATCCTGCTGGCCGTGGTCGGCGGGCTCTACGAAGTCGGCATCGTGGCCGCCCAGGTGTTCCTCAAGAGCACCGTCGCCCCGGCCGACGACGCGCCGGCCGCCACAGACTCCTGATCCGGCACTAGCGCTGCGGCGGGCGCGGGCGCAGGCCCGGCGTCACGTCCAGCCGCAGCGGGTCGTCGCGGCGCTGCAGCTTGAAGGCCGTCGGGCTGCCGGGCTTGAGCGCGGCCACGTTGGTCAGCAGCTCCGACACGTTGCCGATCGGCTTGCCGGCCACTTCCAGGATCACGTCGCCGGGCCGGATCCCGGCCTGCGCGGCCGGACCGTTCTGCAGCACCCCGGTGATCAGCACGCCGGTGCGGGCCTTGACCCCGAAGGTCTCCATCAGGTCGGGCGACAGGTCGGCCGGCTCGACGCCGATCCAGCCGCGCCGCACCACGCCTTCCTTGACGATGCCCTCCAGCACCTGCTTGGCAGTGGAGACCGGGATGGCGAAGCCGATGCCCAGGCTGCCCCCCGAGCGCGAGTAGATCGCGGTGTTCACGCCCATCAGCTGGCCGCCGACGTCGACCAGGGCGCCGCCCGAGTTGCCGGGATTGATGGCGGCGTCGGTCTGGATGAAGTTCTCGAAGGTGTTGATGCCCAGCTGGTTGCGACCCAGCGCGCTGACGATGCCGCTGGTGACGGTCTGGCCGACGCCGAACGGGTTGCCGATGGCCAGCACCTGGTCGCCCACCTGCAGCGAGTCGCTGTTGCCCAGCGTGATCACGGGCAGGCGCTCCAGGCTGATGCGCAGCACGGCCAGGTCGGTGTCGGGGTCGGTGCCGATCACTTTGGCGCGCGCCGAGCGGCTGTCGTTGAGCGTCACCTCGATCTCGTCGGCGCCCTCGACCACGTGGTTGTTGGTGAGGATGTAGCCGTCGGGGCTGATGATCACGCCGCTGCCCAGGCCGACCTGGGGCTGGCCGTTGCCCTGGTCGCCGAAGAAGAACCGGAACCAGGGGTCGCTGGCCTGCGGCCCGCGCGGCGGCGCCTTGCTGGCGTTGATGCTCACCACCGCCGCGGAAGCGCGCTGCGCGGCGACCCGGAAGCTGCCCGGCGGGGCGGGCGCGGTGGCCGCCTTGGGCGCCTCGACCAGCGCCACGCCGGTGTCCTGGGTGAGCGTGGGCGCCTGCCGCACCCATTCGGGCTTGAGGGTGGCGACGATGAACCAGGCCGCCAGCAGGACCGTGACGGACTGGGAAAAAACGAGCCAGAGGCGGCGCATGGCGGACGGTGGTAGGTGAACCGCCGGAGTGTAGTTCGCGGGTGGCGCGCCGCGGTAGGCTGCGCGCGCTGTTCCACAATCGGGCTTTTCCCCTCCCACCATGGTCACCCGCCAGCACCTCGCGCAGTCCTTCGACACGCTCCTGCAGCCCGAGCGGTTCCGCGACTACGGCCCGAACGGCCTGCAGGTCGAGGGCCGCGCCGAGGTGCGCCGGCTGGTGTCCGGCGTCACCGCCAGCAAGGCGCTGATCGAGGCGGCCATCGCCGACCGGGCCGACGCCATCCTCGTGCACCACGGGCTGTTCTGGCGCGGCCAGGACGGCCGGGTGACGGGCTGGATGAGGCAGCGCCTGGCCCTGCTGCTGGCCCACGACATCAACCTGTACGCCTACCACCTGCCGCTGGATGCCCATTCCGAGCTGGGCAACAACGCCCAGCTCGGGCGCGTGCTGGGCCTGGCGGCCAGCGGCCGGTTCGGCGAGCAGGACCTGGGCTTCCTCGGCGCCCGCCAGGACGGGGGGCGCTTCCCCGATGCCGCCGCCCTGGCGGCGCACGTCGAGACGGCGCTCGGCCGTGCGGTCACGCTGGTCGAGGGCGCGGCCGGCCCGATCGAGCGCCTGGCCTGGTGCACCGGCGGCGCGCAGGGCTACTTCGAGGCGGCGATCGCCGCCGGTGCCCAGGCTTTCCTGACCGGCGAGATCTCGGAGCCGCAGGCGCACTACGCGCGCGAGTGCGGCGTCGCCTTCCTGGCCTGCGGCCACCACGCCACCGAGCGCTACGGGGCGCCGGCGGTGGCGGCCCACGTGGCCGGCGCCCTGGGCCTGGAGCACCGCTTCATCGACGTGGACAACCCGGCATGACGGCGCCGCGCCCGCTCGCCATCACCCAGGGCGATCCCGCCGGCATCGGCGGCGAGATCATCGCCAAGGCGTTCCGGCGCGCGCCGGAGCTGCTCGAGGGCTGTTTCGTGGCCGGCGACCTGGCCCACCTGCGCCGCGCCTGCGCCGCGGCCGACCCGGGTGCGCTGCCGCTGCCGATCGCCGTCATCGAGCAGCCGGCGCAGGTCGTCCAGGTGCCGCCCCATTGCATCCCGCTGCTGCAGGTCGGGCCAGCGCGGCCGCTGGTTCCCTGGGGCCGGATTGACGCCGCGGCCGGCCGGCTGGCGGCCGACGCCGTGGTCTGGGCCGCCCGGGCGGCGCTGCGCGGCGAGGTGGCGGGGCTGGTCACGGCGCCGCTGCACAAGGAGGCGCTGGCGGCCGCCGGGGTGGCGTTCCCCGGTCACACGGAACTGCTGCAGGCCGAGGCGGCCTGCCATCGCGGCCTGTCCGTGGCCGAGCTGCCGGTGCGCATGATGCTGGCCAGCGACGAGTTGCGCACGGTCCTGGTCAGCATCCACGTGTCGCTGCGCGATGCCATCGAGGCGGTCACGCGCGAGCAGGTGCTGCAGACCCTGCGCATCACGCACCAGGCGCTGCAGCGCGTGCTGGGCCGCGCGCCGCGCATCGGCGTGGCCGGCCTGAATCCGCACGCCGGCGAGGGTGGCCTGTTCGGGCGGGAAGAGCTGGAGGCCATCGCCCCGGCCGTGCAGGCAGCACGCGGCGAGGGCATCGATGCCAGCGGCCCGCATGCGCCGGACACGGTGTTTATGCGGGCGCGGGCGACGCCGCAGCGGCCGGGCGAATTCGACGTGGTGGTCGCGATGTACCACGACCAGGGCCTGATCCCGGTGAAGTACCTGGGCGTCGACAAGGGCGTGAACGTCACCCTCGGGCTGCCGCTAGTGCGCACCAGCCCCGACCACGGGACGGCGTTCGACATCGCCGGCAGCGGCCGCGCCGATCCGGCCAGCCTGCTGGCGGCGATCCGGGTGGCGCGCGACCTGGCCGGCGCCTGAGCGGGCCTTACTTGCGCAGGCTGTCGCGGATCTCGCGCAGCAGGACGATGTCCTCCGGCGGGGCCGACGGCGCTGCGGCGGCCGGCTCGGCGTGCGCCCGCCGCAGCCGGTTGATCTGCTTGACCAGCATGAAGATCACGAACGAGAGCAGCAGGAAGTTGACGGCGACGGTCAGGAAGCTGCCATAGGCCAGCACCGGGACGCCGGCCTTCTTCAGGGCGTCCAGGGTGGTGGCCGTGCCGGGCGGCACCGTCCGCAGCACGACGAAGAGGTTGGAGAAATCCAGGTTGCCGATGATGGCGCCGACCACCGGCATGATGATGTCGCCCACCAGCGACTCGACGATCTTGCCGAATGCGGCGCCGATGATCACGCCGACGGCCAGGTCGACCACGTTGCCCTTGAGCGCGAATTCGCGAAATTCCTTCAGGATCGCCATTGCTTCTGCTCCTCGTTGACCTTGGAGCGCGCAGTATGGCCGGGAACGGCCTTCGGCAGCGCCTGCCCACTGGAATCACGTCGATACGCTCCGCTACAATCGCGGGTTGACCTTCCCAGCGACCCCTTTCGAGGACTTCATGAGTGACACCCCAGTGGACACCAGCAAGAGGACGTGGCTGATCGCGTCCACCTGTGCTGGAGCGGCAGGCGCTGCATTCACCGCCGTACCGTTCGTGGCCGGCTTCCAGCCGTCGGAACGCGCCAAGGCCGCGGGTGCCCCGGTGGAAGTCGACATCTCGGCTCTCAAGCCGGGTGAGAAGATGACCGTGGAATGGCGCGGCAAGCCGGTCTGGATCCTGCGGCGCACGCCCGAGATGCTGGCGTCCGTGAAGCAGGTCGACGGCGAAGTCGCCGACCCCGAATCCGACCGCAAGTCCTACCCCACGCCCGAGTACGCCAAGAACGAGCACCGCTCGATCAAGCCCGAGTTCTGGGTCGGCGTGGGCATCTGCACGCACCTGGGATGCTCGCCGTCCGACAAGCTGCAGCCCGGCCCGCAGCCGTCGCTTCCCGACAACTGGGGCGGCGGCTTCCTGTGCCCCTGCCACGGCTCCACCTTCGACATGGCCGGCCGCGTGTTCAAGAACAAGCCGGCCCCGGACAACCTCGAAGTGCCCCCGCACATGTACCTGTCCGACACCCGCCTGCTGATCGGCGAAGACAAGAACACCAAGGCTTGAGGCGTGCATGGCTGAGTTCAAGGAAATCTCCCCCAATGCCAGCGCCGGCGAGAAGCTGGGCAACTGGTTCAACAACCGCTTCCCGACCTTCGGGGAGCAGATGCGCTACCACGTCACGGAGTACTACGCTCCGAAGAACTTCAACTTCTGGTACTTCTTCGGCTCGCTGGCGCTGCTGGTGCTGGTGATCCAGATCGTCACCGGCATCTTCCTGGTGATGAACTACAAGCCCGACGCGGGCCTGGCGTTCGCATCGGTCGAGTACATCATGCGCGACGTCCCCTGGGGCTGGCTGGTGCGCTACATGCACTCCACCGGCGCCTCGGCGTTCTTCGTGGTGGTGTACCTCCACATGTACAAGGGCCTGATCTACGGCAGCTACCGCAAGCCGCGCGAGCTGGTCTGGATCTTCGGCTGCGCGATCTTCCTGACCCTGATGGCCGAAGCCTTCATGGGCTACCTGCTGCCCTGGGGCCAGATGTCCTACTGGGGCGCGCAGGTGATCGTGAACCTGTTCTCGGCCATCCCGTTCATCGGCCCCGACCTCGCCCTGCTGATCCGCGGCGACTACGTGGTGAGCGATGCCACCCTGAACCGCTTCTTCAGCTTCCACGTCATCGCGGTGCCGCTGGTCCTGCTCGGCCTGGTGGTCGCCCACCTGCTGGCCCTGCACGACGTCGGCTCGAACAACCCCGACGGCGTCGAGATCAAGGGCCCGAACGCGCCCCGCGATGCCAACGGCAAGCCGCTGGACGGCATCCCGTTCCATCCCTACTACACGGTCCACGACCTGGTCGGCGTGACGGTGTTCCTGATGGTCTTCTCGGCGGTGATCTTCTTCGCCCCCGAGGCCGGCGGCTACTTCCTCGAGTACAACAACTTCATCCCGGCCGACCCGCTGAAGACCCCGCCGCACATCGCGCCGGTCTGGTACTTCACGCCGTACTACTCGATGCTGCGTGCCATCACCAGCGAGATGGCCGCCGTGCTGGCCCTCATCGTGCTGGCTGCCGCGTTCTTCAGCACCCGCCGCCTGGCCGGTTTCCTGAAGCCGGTGGTGTGGGTGGTCGCCGTCGCGGTCGCCATCATGCTGGGCCTGCTGCCCACGCTGGCCGCCTGGCTGCACCTGCCGCTGGGTGGGCTGTTCAAGACGCTCTCGTTCCTGAACGGCATCGACGCCAAGTTCTGGGGCGTGCTCGTCATGGGCGGCGCCGTCATCATCCTGTTCTTCCTGCCGTGGCTCGATGCCAGCCCGGTGCGCTCGATCCGCTACCGTCCCTCGTGGAACAAGTGGGTGTACGGCGTGTTCGTGGTGAACTTCGTCGTGCTGGCCTACCTGGGCACCCAGCCGCCGTCGCCGGTGGGCGAGCGCATCTCCCAGCTGGGCACGCTGTTCTACTTCGGCTTCTTCCTGCTGATGCCGTGGTGGAGCCGCCTGGGCGAGTTCAAGCCGGTGCCCGAGCGCATCACGTTCGCCGCGCACTGACGGGAAATCCAAGAATGAAAAAGCTCCTTCTCTCCCTGGCGTTCTCGCTGGCGGCGGTGCTGCCGCTGGCGCCTGCCCAGGCCGCCTCCGAGGGCGTGGCCTGGGACCGCGCGCCCAACATGACCAACGACCTGCCGGCGCTGCAGAGCGGTGCCAAGCTGTTCGTCAACTACTGCCTGAGCTGCCACTCGGCGGCGTTCATGCGCTACAACCGCCTGCAGGACATCGGCCTGTCCGAGCAGCAGATCAAGGACAACCTGCTGTTCGCCACCGACAAGGTCGGCGACACCATGAAGGCGGCGATCGATCCCAAGCAGGCCAAGGAATGGTTCGGCGCCGTGCCGCCCGACCTCACGCTGGTCGCCCGCTCGCGCGCCGGCCACGGCGGCACCGGGGCCGACTACCTGTACACCTTCCTGCGCACGTTCTACCGCGACCCGACCAAGGCGACCGGCTGGAACAACCTGGCGTTCCCCAGCGTGGGCATGCCGCATGCCCTGTGGCAGCTGCAGGGTGAGCGTGAGCCGGTGTTCGACACCCTGCAGGAGCACGGCCACGAGGTGCATGTGTTCAAGGGCTGGAAGCAGGTGAGCCCGGGCACGATGACCCCGGCCCAGTACGACCAGGCTGTCGCCCACCTGGTGGGTTACTTGCAATGGATGGCCGAGCCGGCCCAGAACACGCGGGTTCGCATCGGCGTCTGGGTGATGCTGTTCCTGCTGGGCTTCACGTTGATTGCCTGGCGCCTGAACGCCGCCTACTGGAAAGACGTCCGCTAGACCGTTGAAAACGCGGTCCGGCCCGGCCGGATGCGCGTCCCCGTGGACACGGTCGGCTCGCCGACCGTGTTTTCGCTTTTTGATAAGGAGCCATTTCCCATGATGGTGCTGTATTCGGGGACCACGTGCCCCTTCTCCCACCGCTGCCGGTTCGTGCTGTTCGAAAAGGGCATGGACTTCGAGATCCGCGACGTCGACCTGTACAACAAGCCGGAAGACATCAACGTGATGAACCCGTACGGCCAGGTGCCCATCCTGGTCGAGCGCGACCTCATCCTGTACGAGTCGAACATCATCAACGAGTACATCGACGAGCGCTTCCCGCATCCCCAGCTGATGCCCGGCGACCCGGTCGACCGCGCCCGCGTGCGCCTGTTCCTGCTCAACTTCGAGAAGGAACTGTTCGTGCATGTCAGCACGCTCGAGTCGCGCGCCTCCAAGGGCAACGAGAAGGCGCTGGAGAAGGCCCGCTCGCACATCCGCGACCGCCTGACCCAGCTGGCCCCGGTGTTCCTGAAGAACAAGTACATGCTGGGCGAGAACTTCTCGATGCTCGACGTTGCCATCGCGCCGCTGCTGTGGCGCATGGACTACTATGGCATCGAGCTTTCGAAGAATGCCGCTCCGCTGCTGAAGTACGCCGAACGCATCTTCTCGCGCCCGGCGTACATCGAGGCGCTGACGCCGTCCGAGAAGGTGATGCGCAAGTAAGCTCAGCTGCGAAGAACGATGAACGCCCTGGAATCGACGTCCACGCGCCCCTACCTGATCCGCGCGCTGTACGACTGGTGCACCGACAACGGCCTCACGCCCTACGTCGCGGTGCAGGTCGACGACTCGGTCCAGGTGCCGCGCGAATACGTCAAGAACGGCGAGATCGTGCTGAACATCAGCTTCGACGCGACCAGCTCGCTCAAGCTGGGCAACGAGTTCATCGAGTTCAAGGCCCGGTTCGCGGGCACCGCGCGCGAGATCATGGTGCCCGTCAACCGGGTGATCGCGATCTACGCCCGCGAGAACGGGCAGGGCATGGCCTTCCCGGTGCCGCCGACGGCCACCGCCGAGGAGCCGGCGGGCTCGCGTCCCACCCCGCTCACCAGCGTGCCTGCGGCCGGCGCGCCGGAAGCCGATCCAAAGGTGGTGCAGCTGGTCACGCCCGAGGCGACCGGGCCCAGCCCCAACGGCGAGCCGCCCAAGCCGCCGTCGGGCCCCCGGCCGGCCCTCAAGCGCATCAAGTGACCCCTGGCGCGGCCGTGCGCCTAGAATTTGCCTGCGCCGATTTAGCTCAGTGGTAGAGCAACCGCCTTGTAAGCGGTAGGTCGTCAGTTCGATCCCGACAATCGGCACCAAACCCAGGGGGTCTGTCGGCCCCCTTTCGTATTCGCTTGCGGAATGGCGAATGAGCGACGAGGTGTGACCGGTCGCTGCCCGGGGCGGGCCTTGTCTTGCCATTTCCCCACACCGTCGACCCCTCAGACCGGGCGGACGCCCGGAAAGCGGTGCGGTAGCTCAGGCGTACCGGAAAATGCCGGGAACGCCCCGGAGACCCCCATGAGCAACCCCGACATTGCCCCCATCCAGACCAGGCCGTCCGGCAGCAGTTCGGAGCCGGCGATCGTGACCTTCGCGGTCAACGATCCCGAGGTGTTGTTGGCATTGGGCGAGTACCCCGAGGGCAGCGCGCGCACCAACTTCCTGGTGACCGCCCTGAAGGTTGGCGTGCTGTCCCTGAAGGCGGCGCGCGGCACGCTGGACACCGACACGGTGCGCCGCGAAGGCGACCGCCTGATGGAGCAGCTCGGCGAGCGGCTGAACGCCTGGCGGGGCAAGTTCGAGGAGCGCGTGACGGGCTCTCTGTCCCACTACTTCGACCCCAAGGAGGGCCTCTTCGTCGAGCGGGTCGACCGGCTCACCAAGGCCGATGGCGAGCTGGCCACCGTCGTGCGCCAGCAGGTCCGCGATGCCGAGCAGAGCCTGTCGAAGGTGTTCGACCAGTTCATCGGCGAGAACAGCCTGCTGCTCAAGGCGCTGGACCCGAGCGGCGACAACCAGCTGATCGCCAACCTGCAGCGCACGCTCGATGCCGTGGTGCAGGCGCAGAACGTCTCCATCCTCAACCAGTTCTCGCTGGACAACAAGGAAGGCGCGCTGGTGCGCTTCCTGTCGGAGCTGACCAGCAAGCATGGCGACCTGAACAAGGCCCTGTCCGAGGACATGCAGTCGGTGGTGGCCGAGTTCAGCCTGGACAAGCCCGATTCGGCGCTGTCCCGCCTCGTGGGCCAGGTGGAAGCCACGCAGCGCCGCCTGACGGCCGAACTCAGCCTGGACAGCGAGAACTCGGCCCTCAAGCGCATGTACCTGATGCTGCAGGAGCACCAGCGCATCAACGTCGAACAGAACACCCGCCTGGCCGAAACCCTGAACGCCGCAGTTCAGGCCCTGCAGGCCCGCCGCGAAGAGTCGCTCAAGAGCACGCGGCACGGGCTGGAGTTCGAGGCTGCGCTGGGCGACCACCTGCGTGGCCTGGTCGCTGCGGGCGGCGACCTGGCGCAGGACACCGGCGCGACCACCGGCCTGATCCCCAACTGCAAGGTGGGAGACCACCTCATCACGATCGGCCCGGAAAAGGTGGCCGCCGGCGCGCGCATCGTGGTCGAGGCCAAGGAGAGCGCCTCCTACGACCTGAACAAGACCATCGAGGAAGCGGAGGTCGCGCGGCGCAACCGCAGCGCCGGCGTCTGTGTCTTCGTGCACTCGACCCGGACGGCGCACGGCTCGATTCCCGTTTTCGCCCGCTATGGGCACGACATCGTCGTGCGCTGGGACGCGGAGGACCCCGCCGGCGACGTCTGGCTGCAGGCGGCCCTGATGGTGGCGACGGCGCTCTCGGTGAAGGCGGCCACGCACGGCAAGCAGGACGCGGCCAGCTTCGACAAGATCGACAAGGCCATCGAGCGCGTGCGCAAGCACATCGAAGGGTTCGAGGAGATCAACACGTCGGCGACGACGGTGCAGAAGTCCGCTGAGCGCATCCTCAAGCGCGCGAAGTTGATGGAGGAGGGCCTGGCGGGCCAGGTCGAGTCGATCGTGGAGGAGTTCCTCAAGCTGAAGGATCGCGCGGCCGACGAGCAGTGACGTGGACGGTCGTGGGGCGGGCGCGGCCACCGCGCTCTCCTGCCGACCGTTCCCGACGCGTTCGCGTTCCGGCACCTTGGCTTGACCGCCCCGTGGCGGGGTCGCATCATCGCCCTCGCTGACAGGAGATGCCCATGCGAACCACGCTCATGTTCCTCGCGGCGTTCGGCGTCGCGAGCGCCCAGGCTGCCGGCTTCAAGCTCGAAAGCCCGGACGTGAAGGCCAATGCGACGATGGACAAGAAGTTCGAGGCCAACGTGTTCGGCTGCAGCGGCGAGAACAAGTCGCCCGCGCTCAAGTGGAGCGGCGCGCCCAAGGACACCAAGAGCTTCGCCGTGACGGTGTACGACCCCGATGCGCCGACCGGGTCGGGCTTCTGGCACTGGTTCGTCTACAACATTCCCGCGAACGTCACCGAGTTGGCCGCCGATGCCGGCGCGCAAGGCGGCGCCAACCTGCCCAAGGGCGCCGCGATGAACCGCATCGACTACGGCTTCGCCGCCTGGGGCGGCGCCTGTCCGCCGCCGGGCGACAAGCCGCATCGCTACGTCTTCACGGTCTATGCACTGAAGACCGACAAGCTCGAATTGCCGCCCGACGCGACCGCCGCCGTCGCCGGCTTCATGACGAACGCGAACAAGCTCGCGTCGGCGACGTTCACCGCCAAGTACGGCCGTCCGGCGCAGAAGAAGTAGTCGCGCGGTTCCTGCTGTCGCGGGAAAGCCCGCGGAGACGCGCGCGCCGATCAGGCCGGAATGCCTCGCAGCACCGCTTGCAGCGACTCGCCTGCCAGGCTGTGCGCCCGCCCGAATCCCGCGATGAGACGCGCGGACTGGAGGCGCAAGGCAAAGATCGAAAAGTCCGCCAGTTCGAAGGTCTGCGCCGCATCCGGGAAACGCGCCAGGTAGCGCTCGCGAGCACCCAGATAAGCCTGGCCGTCGGGCGCCAAGGGCAGGGCTTCGGCGACGAGCGACACGCGCGGCAGCGCCTGCGGCGAGGTCGCACCGTCGGTGTCGGCCGTCACCAGGACGCTCACCCGCGGATGGTCGAGCATGTCCCGGGTATGGGTGGCCAGAGCGCTCACGTGGATCAGCAGTTGCATCTCCGATGGCGCGAGCACGAACGGCACCATCGAGATGGCCGGCTCGCCGCGGTGGAGCGTGGCGAGCGCCGCGATGGGGCGCTCCAGCAGCAGGCGTTGCAGCAGTGCGGTTGCATCCGGATCCATCGCGGCATTGTGCGGCAGCCATCCGTCGACGCTGCTCAGCGGGACGCAGCCGCTGGCCGACGCTACGATCGACCACTTCGCAACCGCTGCCTGAAGGTCCATTTGCTCGCCTCCATCCTGTCGCGCCGCTGCGTGCCGCTAGCCAGCCTTCTCCTGGGGGCCTGCCTGTCGGCGGTCCACGCGGCGGACGGCGGCCCCAGCGGCCACGAGGGGGAGGAGCCCTGGAAACTGACCACGGGCGTGTACGCAGTGTCCGGCGGTGGCCAGCAGAGCGCGCAGGCCCTCGACGTGAACCTGCGCCGCTCGGGCTCCTTCGGCAATGGCTGGATCGGCTGGTATCGCCAGAACAGCGATGGGCTGACCCAGTGGCGCGCGGGCTGGGACCGCTTCTTCGCTGCCGGCCCCGCGCGCATCCAGCCTGCGCTCCAGGTCGCCTCCGGCGGCTTCTTCGGAGCGACGGTCTCCGTCGAAGCCGGTCAACCCTGGTTCGCCGGAGTCGGCGCCGGTCGCACCAACCTTCGGCCCTACGTCAACCTGAACTTCGATCCCAACGACATGGTGATGGCCTCGTTCGGCCACCGGTCGGACCACGACCAGGTGCAGTTGCTGCTCATTGCCGACAACCGCCAGCACCCGGACCAGCGCCACCTGCACCTGAACTGGAAAACGGACCGGGATGGCGGCGAAAAACTCACCTGGGACATTCTCGCCAAGCAGGGCGACGTCGATGGTGAGCACATCCGCCGCGTCGGCGCTTCCGTGACGTACGACTGGCCGCGCTGGTCCCTGCGTGCAGCATGGGACCCCAAGGTGAACTTCACGCCCCAGAACATGTTGCGGCTGTCAGTGGCCAGCCGGTTCTAGGCGGCTGCCGCGGCGCTGAGCGCCCAGTCCGCAGCCACGGTTGCGTCCTACAGGCGGGGACGAGGGCGCGGACATGCAGTAGCGCCGGCCGCTGATCATGCGCGCGGCCAAGCCACTTAATCTTTTTGCCGGGCCTGCACCCGAGGGGTGCGCCATTCCGACAGGAGTCCGACATGCTGCATTACGCCGTCGTCTTTTTCGTCATCGCGCTGGTCGCTGCGCTGTTCGGTTTCGGGGGCATTGCCGCCGGCGCCGTCGAGATCGCGAAGATCCTCTTCTTCGTCTTCCTCATCCTGGCTGTCGTCGCCTACCTGTTCGGAGGCCGCAGGCCTTGAGGGGCTGCGGGCGTTCAGCCCGGACGGTTGCCAGGACCGCCGGTCCGCCATAGGGACTGCCGACTGGCCTCGGCGACCGGCAAGCTCGAACCAAGGCCGGACGCCGCGGTTGGCGCTCCTTGTCCGCGCGGGAGAGCACCCGCGGGTGACCGCCGCGAACGCGCAAGCCTGCGGGTGCCCACGAGGGATGCGCTGCCGCAGCAGCCTCTGAACGTCCCTGGTCGTCCCATCACCCTCCCGGCATTCATGGGCGGGTTTGAAGTCCTCGAGGGAGGACGAAACCGCAGCAAACGAGGTCTTTGGGGTGCTACCCCGCTCAGCCAGTCTGGACTACAGTCGAACTGGCCCAGCAAACCAGCCGACCATGAAAAGCATGCTCATGACCTGGCGCGAATCGATGGCTCGCCTCGCGGCGTTGCGTCAATTGCGGCAGAGCATCGAAGCGCTGGAAGACTATCCCAGCGACAGCAGGGAATCGATGCTGGCCTCCCTGGGCCAGGTGATCCGCGAAGAAGAGGAGGCGGCCTCTGGCCTGGAGCGCAAGCTCGATCAAGCGCTTCTGCGTGCCGAGGGGCAGGTCGAGTCCTCGTCCGGCCCTTCAGTCCCGGGCCGGCTGCCGAACCCGTAGCGCGGTGCCGGCGCTCAAGCTGCAAGGAGAGTCGCCATGCTCATCACCGGCCAGTGCCATTGCGGCAACATCGGCTTCACCCTGCACTGGTCGCCCGAGCCGGAGCGGATCCCCGCGCGTGCCTGCACGTGCTCCTTCTGCCGCAAGCACGGTGGCGTGTGGACCTCCTGCCCCACTGGCGCTCTCGAGGTGCGGGTGAAGAACCCGGCCGGCGTGCACCGCTACGCCTTCGGAACGCGAACCGCCGTCTTCCACGTGTGCAGGGGGTGCGGCGTGGTCCCGGTGGTGACCAGCGAGATCGGCGGCCGCACCTACGCCGTGGTCAGCGTGCGCGCGTTCGAGAATGTCGATCCGGCGCTGCTGCAGCAGGCCGATGTCAGCTTCGATGGCGAAGGGGAGGGCGACCGGCTGGCCCGCCGCCAGCGCAACTGGATTGCCGACGTGCGCATCGTCGATGCCGGTGGGGGCGCATCGATTCAGCCGTGAGGAGCACGCGCCGGTTCGCCGCGCCGGGCAACCCGATTTGCAGCCCTGCGCGAGCCTTGTCATCGGTTAGTTTTCAGATCGATGGCGGCAACGTCCCCCACCTTCGACGCGCCGCGCCGCGGCTCACTTCCCGGCTTGGACCTTGATGCGAATTGAGGTAACCTGCCGCCCGCTGCCGCACAGCTGAGCTTGAAGAGCGGGGACCACCTGCCTCAGTTTCGCGGCCGCGGCGTTGCCCTCCACCAGCAGGCACCAGGCCGTCCCGTCGATGGGCCCGGGCCGCACGCGGGGACGCAGCGCCACCGGGATCAGGGGCTCGATCGCCCGCAACCGTTCGCCGGACTCACGCGCCAGATCGGCCAGCTTCGCCAGCGTCGGCGAGTCCTGGGCGGCTTGCTGCAGCGTGACCGGGTGATGTTTGCGGTTCAAGGGCGGCGTGAAGGATGAGGGGTTGATGCATTTCATTATCACGGATGCCTGGCTGGCCAAGAGCCGCGCCATCCACCTGAGCGGCACCAAGCTGCTGCTGGCCTTGTTGGGGCTCTCCCTCGCGCTGATGCTGTCGGCCGCCAGCCTCTACCACTGGGTGTTCCTCACCGGCGCGCGCGAGGGCTGGCCGGTGTTCGGCACGCTGGTGCGGTTGGTCACCAAGGACGAGTTCGAGCAGCGCGACCGCTACATGCGCGAGAACGTCGAGGCCATGGCGCGCAAGGTCGGCGAGATGCAGGCCAAGCTGCTGCAGCTGGAAGCCCTCGGCGAGCGGGTCTCGGGCCTGGCGGGCGTCAATCCGGCGGAACTGCGCACGACACCCGGCCGCGGCGGGGCGCTGGTCAGCGGCCATCCCCTGACCGTCGACGAACTGCGCCAGGCACTGGCCGACCTCGACCAGATCGCCGACCACCGGGTCGACATCCTCACCGTCGTCGAGTCGCGCCTGTTCGACCAGAAGGTACGCACGTTGATGATCCCGACGCAGCACCCGGTCACGGCCGGCCACCTGGGGTCGCCGTTCGGCTGGCGCATCGATCCGTTCACCGGCGGCTCGGCGCTGCACACCGGCCTGGACTTCCAGTCGGATCCCGGCACGCCGATCGCCGCGGCGGCCGGCGGCGTGGTCGTCACCCAGGCGTGGCACCCGCAATTCGGCAACCTGGTCGAGATCGACCACGGCAACGGGCTGCTGACCCGCTATGCCCACACCTCCCGGGCCTACGTGCACCGCGGCGACCTGGTCAAGCGGGGCCAGAGGATCGCCGACGTGGGGTCCACCGGCCGCTCGACCGGCCCGCACCTGCATTTCGAGGTGCTGGTCGAGGGCATCCCGCAGGACCCGAGGAAATTCCTCGACGCCGGCGCCAACCTCCAGCGGCTCGAGGTCGCCGCGGCCCGCCCGGCAGTGCCACCCGTCGTCCAGCGCGCCGGGCGGTAAAATCAGCCGCTTTGCCGCAGCCGGCGCTTGCACCGGCCCGCGGCAGCCCCACCTGCTGCAGCTACACAAGGATTTGGCTGTCCTGCGAGGCCGACGGCCACCAGGCGGCACCGCGTTCATGGCCAAGAATTTCCTCACCCAGATCTTCGGTTCCCGCAACGACCGGCTGCTCAAGCAATACCGCCGCGTGGTGGAGCAGGTCTCCGCGCTGGAGCAACAATTCGAGAAGCTGGACGACGAGCAGCTGCGCGCCAAGACCCAGGAGTTCAAGGACCGCGTGGCCCGGGGCGAGGCGCTGGACGCCCTGCTGCCGGAAGCGTTCGCGGTCGTGCGCGAGGGTTCCAAGCGCGTCATGAAGATGCGCCACTTCGACGTCCAGATGCTGGGCGGGATGGCGCTGCACAACGGCAAGATCGCCGAGATGCGTACGGGCGAGGGCAAGACCCTCACCGCCACGCTGGCCGTGTACCTCAATGCGCTGTCGGGGCACGGCGTGCACGTGGTGACCGTCAACGACTACCTGGCCAACCGCGACGCGCAGTGGATGGGCCGCCTCTACAACTTCCTGGGCCTGTCGGTCGGCGTCAACCTGCCGCAGATGTCGCGCCAGGAGAAGCAGGCCGCCTACGGCTCCGACATCACCTACGGCACCAACAACGAGTTCGGCTTCGACTACCTGCGCGACAACATGGTGTACGAGCCGGCCGACCGCGTGCAGCGGGGCCTGAACTACGCCATCGTCGACGAGGTCGATTCCATCCTGATCGACGAGGCCCGCACGCCGCTCATCATCAGCGGCCAGGCCGAGGACCACACCGACCTGTACATCGCGATGAACAGGGCCGTGCCGCTGCTGACGCGCCAGGAGGGTGAGGCCGATCCGCTCACCGGCGAGGGCGTCACCAAGCCGGGCGACTTCACCGTCGACGAGAAGACCCACCAGGTCTTCCTCACCGAGCAGGGCCACGAGAATGCCGAGGCCATCCTGGCCAACCTCGGCCTGCTGCCCGAAGGCGCCTCGGTCTACGACCCGGCCAACATCACGCTGATGCACCACCTGTACGCGGCGCTGCGGGCCAAGCACCTGTACCACCGCGACCAGCACTACGTCGTGCAGCGCGGCGAGGAAGGCCAGCTCGAGGTGGTGATCGTCGATGAATTCACCGGCCGCCTGATGGCGGGCCGGCGCTGGAGCGACGGCCTGCACCAGGCCGTCGAGGCCAAGGAAGGCGTGCCCATCCAGCCGGAGAACCAGACGCTGGCCTCCATCACGTTCCAGAACTACTTCCGCCTGTACGCCAAGCTGTCCGGCATGACCGGCACGGCCGACACCGAGGCCTACGAGTTCCAGGAGATCTATGGCCTGGAGACGGTGGTCATCCCGCCCAACCGGCCCAGCAAGCGCGAGGACCAGCTCGACCGCGTGTACAAGACCACGCGCGAGAAGTACGAGGCCGCCATCCAGGACATCCGCGAGTGCCACGAACGCGGCCAGCCGGTGCTGGTGGGCACGACCTCGATCGAGAACTCCGAGATCATCGACCAGCTGCTCACCAAGGTGGGGCTGCCGCACCAGGTCCTGAACGCCAAGCAGCACGCCCGCGAGGCCGACATCGTGGCCCAGGCCGGCCGCTCGAAGATGATCACCATCGCGACCAACATGGCCGGCCGCGGTACCGACATCGTGCTGGGCGGCAACGTCGAGAAGGCCGTCGAGGCGGTCGAGGCCGACGAGGCGCTCGATCCGGCCGCCCGGCAGGCGCGCATCGCCGAGCTGCGCACGCAGTGGCAGCAGGACCACCAGAGCGTCGTGCAGCAGGGCGGCCTGCGCATCATCGCCACCGAGCGGCACGAGTCACGCCGCATCGACAACCAGCTGCGCGGCCGGTCGGGCCGCCAGGGTGATCCCGGCTCGTCGCGCTTCTACCTGAGCCTGGACGATCCGCTGATGCGCATCTTCGCCGGCGACCGGGTGCGCGCCATCATGGACCGCCTGAAGATGCCCGACGGCGAGGCCATCGAGGCCGGCATGGTCACCCGCAGCATCGAGAGCGCGCAACGCAAGGTCGAGGCCCGCAACTTCGACGTGCGCAAGCAGCTGCTGGAGTACGACGACGTCGCCAACGACCAGCGCAAGGTCATCTACCAGCAGCGCAACGACATCATGGACGCGGCCGACCTGTCGGCGCAGATCGCGTCGCTGCGCGAAGGCTGCTTCACCGATCTGGTGCGGCAGTTCGTGCCGGTCGAGTCGGTCGAGGAGCAGTGGGACCTGGCAGGCCTCGAGAAGGTGCTGGCCGACGAGTGGGGCATCGTGCTGGGCCTGCGCGAGCTGGTGCAGGCCTCCACCGCCATCACCGACGAGGACATCCTGGAGAAGGTCATTGCCGCGGCGCACCAGGCGTTCGAGCGCAAGGTGGCCGAGATCGGCCCGCAGAACTTCACCCAGTTCGAGCGCGTGGTCCTGCTGCAGAGCATCGACGTCCACTGGCGCGAGCACCTGGCCGCGCTCGACTACCTGCGCCAGGGCATCCATCTGCGCGGCTATGCGCAGAAGCAGCCCAAGCAGGAATACAAGCGCGAGGCCTTCGAGCTGTTCGGCCAGCTGCTCGACTCGGTGAAGAACGAGGTGACCAAGGTCCTCATGACGGTGAAGGTGCAGTCGGGCGAGCAGCTCGACCAGGCCGCCGAGGACATGGAAGAGCGCGCCGAGCACATCAGCAACATCACCTACACCGCCCCCAACGAGACCGGCGAGGCGGAGAGCCGGCTGGACGAATCGACCGCTGCTCGGTCGGCGGTCGGCGTCGGCGCTGCGCTGGCGGCGGGCGAGGTGCCGCGGGTCGGCCGCAACGATCCCTGCCCGTGCGGCAGCGGCAAGAAGTACAAGCAGTGCCACGGCAAGCTGGCCTGAGCGGGCCGGCTCGCACGGGACGCTGAGGCGTCCTCAGTGGTCGACCTGGCGGCGCGGCTGGCGTGCCAGCCAGCGCGTGTAGCCGGCGTCGCCGCCACCGGTGCCGTCGATCGGGAACAGCGCGCCCAGCAGCTGCGGGCCGCCGATCGGGAAGGCGTCGCCCAGCTCGGGCGCCCGTTGCAGGCCGGAGGCCAGCTCCAGGTTGGCCAGCTTGCGGCCGGCCCGGATGTCCTCGACGGCGTCGGCCGGCAGGCGGGCCGATTCGGCCATCTCGGCCAGCGCCGGCAGGGCGGCCGGCGTTTCCAGCTGCAGCCAGCTGGCGAAGCCGGCGGCATCGAGGCCTAGCACGCCGAACGGCTCGCCGATCACCACGTGCTCGACCCAGCGGCGCGAGGCCAGCGCGCCCAGTTCCTGCGCCACCGCCGCATCGCGCAGCAGCGCGTGGTGCTCCGGCCTGAGGGTGGCGCGCCAGGTCTGTGCGTGGCGCGGATGCGGCGTGGTCATCAGGCGTTGCACCACCTGCACCAGATGGCGCGACATCTCGGGCATCTGCTTGGCGATGAACTGCTCGATGAGGCCGCGGTTGAAGGCGTCCACCGCCACCTGCTCGTCGGCCTGGCCGGTGAGCAGCACGCGGGCGCCCGACCAGTCCTGCAGTTCCGACAGCACCTGCAGGCCGTCCATGCCCGGCATGGAGAAGTCGACCACGCAGGCGCGCGACAGGGCGTAGCGCTCGGTCGAACGGGCCCAGTAGTCCAGGATCTGCGGCACCAGCGGCCGGCCGGCCCGCCAGTGGTCCACCAGCTGCTGCTGGTTCCAGGCGTCGGCCTCCCAGAACGGCGGCTCCTCGCGCAGCTTGGCGATGCAGTCGGTGGGACGCGCGAACAGCCGCACGTGCCATTGGCGCGGCAGCACCAGGGCCAGCATCTCCAGGTAGTCGGGGTCGTCGTCGAGGAAGACGACGGTGCCGGGACGGTGAAAGAGCGGAAAGCTCATGCGGCGTGCAATCGGAGGCCCGCGACGGGCCGGGTGTGTGTGGGTTTTTGGCCGCCTGGCGTACTGCTTGCGTGGCGGAAGGGGTGTGCCGGAAACAATCGAGACACGATGCTGCTATTGTCTCAGCCCGTTTGAAGTCCCTGCCATCCCCCTCGGTGATTCCTGCTAACTTTGACAGCGCCGACCTCGACACGGTGCTGAGCGACTGGCTGCGCGCGCTGCACGAGCAGGCCGTGCTCGCCGTCGTCATCCTCGGCCCCAACCCGTTCGGCGCGCGCGACGAGCGCGACGTGGTGGCCGTCCACCCGCCCGGTCTGGGCGTTGCCGCCCGTGCGCTGGCCGCCAGCAGCGACTACGGCAGCGGCTGGCGCGACACCGATGCGCCGCTGGTGGCCTGGCAGTCGATCGCGCGCCCCGAGCCGGTGCCGGGCGACTGGCGCTCCCAGTGGGTCGCGCACGGCTTCCACGGGCTGGTGCGGGTCGAGTTCCCCTTGCCGGCCGACCGCGCCTTCGAGTGCTTCCTGTTCTCCCCGCGCGAGCTGGCCGGCCGGGCCGAGGCGGCGGCGCTGGTGTGGTCGACGATGAGCGTGTGGCCGCTGGTGCGGCGCGCGCTCGCCACCGCCCGCTCGACCCTGAGCCCGCGCGAGCGCGAATGCCTGGTGCTGGCCTTCCAGGGCCTGACCGCGCGCGAGAGCGCCGGCCGCCTGCAGTGCGCCGAGCGCACCGTGAACTTCCACCTGGCCAACGCGATGGGCAAGCTCAAGGTCGACAGCAAGCTGGCGGCCATCCAACGCGCCTGCTGGCTGGGCGTCATGTAGCCGCAGTCCCGGGCTCGGCGGTACATTTGGGGCCTTTCGACCGTCTGCCGCCATGGACCCCGACGACCAGACCGCTTCCCTGATGACGCCGGCCAAGCTGGCCCAGGTGTCCGCCGCCCGGGCGCCGGTCTCGCCGTCGGCCTTCCTCGACCAGATGGCGGCCGACGTCGGCCACCAGCACGTGCGCCGGCTGGCCGAACTGCGCGCCGCGCTCGAGCGCGAGGCCCGTGCGTCCAGCGCAGCCAGCGTCCGCCCGCCCCTGGAGGAGCTCGCCCAGGCGCTGCCGCAGGTCGATTTCGGCCTGCTCGAGCCGCGCGGCTGGTGGGCCGGCCTCACTGGCAAGAACCGCAGCGCCGGCGCCGTGTTCGCCGCCGGCGTCGACGCTGCCGAGGGCGCCGCCCGGTCCGTGGGCGCGGGCGTGGGGGCGGCGCAGAAGGCACAGCAGCCGCATGCCGTCACCGCCGACCGGGCGCTGGTCGAGGTCGAGGTCGAGTACCAGGCGCTCGACCGGCTCATCGACCAGGGGGCGCGCTGGCTGCAGACCATGCGCAGCCAGCTGCAGCAGCGCGGCGATCCCGGCGCGCTGGATGCGAACGCCCGCCGCCAGGTCGACGAGGATGCGGCCCGCTGCGAGCTGCTGGTCAGCCGGCTGAAGGCGCTGCGCGCCGCCGCCGCGGCCTCGCAGCAGGCGCGCCAGCAGGCCCTGGCAACGGCCGAGCGGCGCTCCGAGCTCACCCGCAGCACCCTGCAGGCGGTGGCGTCGGAGGTGACGGGCTGGCGCTCGCGGCTGTCGGCGCTGGCGGCTGCTGCTGCCGAGGGCCGGGCCGCCGGCCGGCTCGACGCCGCGCGCGAGGCGCACGAGCAGCTGCAGCGCCGGCTGGCCGCCGTCCTGGCCGACTGCGAGCAGCTGCGCTCGCACGAGGCCGCGCTCCTGGACGCGCTGGACGCGATGCGCGTGCAGCTCGATGCGGTCGCCTGAACCCGCGAAGGCCCTGCGCGTGTCCCTGCTCGCCATCGACATCGGCAACACCCGCCTGAAGTGGGCGCTGTACGACGCACCGCACCCGGGCGCCGCCATCCTGGCCCACGGGGCCGAATTCCTGGAGCAGATCGATGCGCTGTCGGAAGGCGCCTGGGCGCGGCTGCCGGCCCCCGACCGCATGCTCGGCTGCTCGGTCGCCGCCGACGCCGTGCGGCGCCGCGTCGAGGCGCAGCTGGAAGAGCTCTGGGACCTGCCGGCGCAATGGGTGCACGCCAGCGCGGCCGAGGCCGGGCTGACCAACGGCTACGACCACCCGGCCCGCCTCGGCGCCGACCGCTGGGTCGCGATGGTGGGGGCGCGCCAGCACGCGCTGGCGCACGGCCCGGCGCGGCCGATGGTGGTCGTGATGGTGGGCACCGCGGTCACGGTGGAGGCGGTCGACGAGGAGGGGCGCTTCCTCGGCGGCTTCATCCTGCCGGGGCACGGCATCATGCTGCGCGCGCTCGAGTCCGGCACGGCCGGCCTGCACGTGCCCACCGGCGAGGTGCGCGCCTTCCCCACCAACACCAGCGACGCGCTCACCAGCGGCGGCACCTACGCCATCGCCGGCGCGATCGAGCGCATGGTGCAGCACGTGCGCGCGCACTGCGGGGCCGAGCCGGCCTGCATCATGACCGGCGGCGCCGGCTGGAAGATGGCGCCCCACATGTCGATCGCGTTCGAGCTGGTCGACTCGCTCATCTTCGACGGCCTGCTCGAGATCGGCCGGCACCGCTTCGGGCCGTCCTAGCGCCGCCCCCGCCGTACAATTCGACAGCCGCTGTGCCCCGCAGCGGCTTTTTCATTTCCGCGGGGCCATGTCGAGGACAACCATGTTCAAAAACCTCGCTGCCGCGCTCGCGGCCGCCTTCCTGTGCCTGCCCGCCTCGCCCCAGCAGCCGCCGGCGCTGAAGGTGGCCTTCGTCCACGTCGCGCCGCTGACCCAGGCCGGCTGGGTGCGCCAGCACGAGGAGGGCCGCCAGGCCCTGCAGGCGGCACTGGGCCCGCGCGTGGCCACCCGGTCGGTCGAGAACGTGCCGGAGGGCCCGGACGCCGAACGCGTGATCCGTGACCTGGCCCAGCAGGGGCACCAGCTGATCTTCACGCCCAGCTTCGGCTACATGGAGCCGACGCTCAAGGTCGCGCGCGACTTCCCCCAGGTCAGGTTCGAGTCCATCACCGGGTACAAGACGGCGCCCAACGTCGCGGTGGCCAACGCCCGCTACTACGAGGGCCGCTACCTGGCCGGTGTCGCGGCCGGGCGGCTGTCGGCGTCGCACACGGCCGGCTACGTGGCCGGCTTCCCGATCCCCGAGGTGCTGCAGGGCATCAACGCCTTCACGCTGGGCATGCGCTCGGTCGACCCGCAGGCGCAGGTGCGTGTGGTGTGGCTGAACGCCTGGTTCGACCCGGCGCGCGAGCGCGACGCGGCCATGACCCTGATGAACCAGGGCGCCGACGTGCTCGCCTTCCACACCGCCTCCACCGCCGTGATGGCGGCCGTCCAGGAGCGCGGCCGGCTGGCCATCGCCTACCACTCGGACATGCGCTTTGCCGCGCCCGACGCCCAGGTGCTGGCCGTGACGCACCACTGGGGCGACTACTACACGCGCCGCGCGCGCGAGGTCCTGGACGGCACCTGGAAGCCGGGCAACGTCTGGGGCGGCATCCGCGAGGGCATGGTGCGTGTCGAGCACTTCGGCCCCAAGGTCCCCAGGGCGGTGCAGGACGAGGTGCTGGCGCGCCAGCGCGACATCGCCGCCGGCCGGCTGCAGCCGTTCGCCGGTCCCCTGGCCGACAACACCGGCCGCACCGTCGTGGCGCGCGGCGCCGCCCTGACCGACCCGCAGATCCTCGCCATGGACTTCCTGGTGGCGGGCGTGCTGGGCAAGGTCGGACAATAGGCGGCATGCAAGCCTTCCGCGCCGCCCTGCTGCGATTCGCCGAGGACGGCTCGGCCCTCTACGACGCCGACGGCTTCCTGCTGGTCGGCCCCGGTGCAGACGGGCGGCCGGTGGTGCGCGCGGCCGGGGCCTGGCAGGCGCTGGCCGCCAGCTACCCGGGCGTGCCGGTGGAGCACCTGCCGCACCGCATCCTGGCGCCGGGGTTCATCGACCTGCACGTGCACTTCCCGCAGACGGACGTCATCGGCTCGCCGGCCGAGGGCCTGCTGCCCTGGCTGGAGAAGTACACCTTCCCGCACGAGGCGCGCTTTTCCGATCCGGCCTACGCACACGGCGTCGCCACCGTCTTCCTCGACGAGCTGCTGCGCCACGGCGTGACCACGCCGCTGACCTTCGCCACCTCGCACCCGGCGTCGGTCGACGCCCTGATGGCGCAGGCGCAGCAGCGGGGCATGCGCCTCATCGCCGGCAAGGTGCTGCAGGACCGGCACTCGCCCGACGGGGTGCGCGACGAGACCGAGCAGTCCCTGCGCGACACCGAGGACCTGATCCGGCGCTGGCACGGCCGGGACAGGCTGGGCTATGCCATCACGCCGCGCTTCGCGCCGAGCTGCACCGACGCGCAGCTGCGCGGCGCCGGTGACCTCGCCGCGCGCTACCCCGATGTCTGGATCCAGTCGCACGTGGCCGAGAACCGCGACGAGATCCGCTGGGCGCGCGAGCTGTTCCCCGATGCGCGCAGCTACCTGGCGGTCTACGACGGCTTCGGCCTGATGCGCGAGCGCGCGATCTACGCCCACTGCATCCATTTCGACGACGACGACCGGCTCCTGATGCGCAGCACCGGCGCCGCGGCGGCGGTCAGCCCGACCAGCAACCTGTTCCTGGGCAGCGGCTTCTTCGACTACGCCGGTGCGCGCCGGGTGGGCTTTCGCTACGGGCTGGCCAGCGACGTCGGCGGCGGCACCAGCTTCAGCCCGTTCCACACCATGCTGGCCGCCTACTACGTCGGCCGCGAAGGGCAGACCAAGCCGGGCGTGAGCCTGTCGCCGCAGCACCTGTGGTGGCAGCACACGGCGGGCGCCGCCCAGGCCCTCGGGCTGGAGGGCGTGATCGGCAACCTGCAGCCGGGCTGCGAGGCCGACTTCCTGGTGCTGGACCCGCATGCCACCCCGCTGCTGGCGCGCAAGACGGCGCATGCGCGCGACCTCGACGAACTGCTGTTCTCGCTCATCGTGCTGGGCGACGACCGCGTGGTCGAGCGGGTCCACCTGGCCCGGTGAGCCCGGCGGCCCCACCTACAATCGAGCCCAGGAGCGGGCGACATGACGATCAAGAGCGACAAGTGGATCCGGCGGATGGCCGAGCAGCACGGCCTCATCGAGCCGTTCGAGCCCGGGCAGATCCGCCAGGTGAACGGCCAGCGCGTCATCAGCTACGGCACCTCGAGCTACGGCTACGACATCCGCTGCGCGCCCGAGTTCAAGGTCTTCACCAACATCCACAGCACCGTGGTCGACCCGAAGAACTTCGACGAGAAGAGCTTCGTCGACTTCCACGACGACGTCTGCATAATCCCGCCCAACAGCTTCGCCCTCGCGCGCACGCTGGAGTACTTCCGCATCCCGCGCAACGTGCTGACCATCTGCCTGGGCAAGAGCACCTACGCGCGCTGCGGGATCATCGTCAACGTCACGCCGTTCGAGCCCGAGTGGGAAGGCTACGTGACGCTGGAGTTCTCCAACACCACGCCGCTGCCGGCCAAGATCTACGCCGGCGAGGGCTGCGCGCAGGTGCTGTTCTTCGAGAGCGACGAGACCTGCGAGACCAGCTACAAGGACCGCGGCGGCAAGTACCAGGGCCAGCGCGGCGTCACGCTGCCCAAGGCCTGAGCGCGCCTCAGCGCCCGAAGCCGCTGGCGCGGAACGCCTCGATGCCGGCCGGGCTGGCGATGAAGGCCAGCCACTGGCGCACCGCCGGCGTGTCGGCCACTGCCGCGGCCGCATAGCCGGTGCCCTGCCCGTGCGGCGGCGGCAGGGGCCCCGCGTAGCGCACGCCCGGGTGCTGCACGATCTCGCTCGACTGGCTGATGCCCAGCGCATAGCGGCCCTGGCCCACCGCCTCCACCACGTCGACGCCGAACGGCAGCACCGTGAGCCGGCCGCGCAGCGGCTCGCGCAGTTCCAGCGCGTCGAGCACCTTGGCGAAATGGGTGCCGGCGGTGGCGCCGCGGGCCGGGTCGGCGTAGGCGATCGACGGCGCGGCCAGCAGGGCCTCGCGCAGCGCCTGTGCGCTCGACAGGTCGGGCAGCGGCGCGCTGCGCGGGACGGCGATGCCGACCTGGACACGGCCGATCGCCTGTGGCGCCAGCGCGGCCAGCTTGCCGGCCTCGCGCAGCTGCGCGAGCGCGGCGTCGCTGAGCACCGCCACGTCGACCGGCTCGCCGCGCGCGACCCGGTCGCGTTGCGCGCCCACGGTGTCGTAGCTGGCCAGCACGCGGTGCCCGCTGGCGCGCTCGAAGGCCGGGGCCAGCGTCTCGATGGCCTGCTTGGCGGCGCCGGCCGCGGCCACGCGCACCTCGTCGGCGAGCACGGCCAGCGGCAGCAGGGCGGCCAGCAGGGCAAGGAAGGGGCGGATCAGGGCGGTCATGGTTCCTCTCGCAAGGCGCAGCGCGCGGCGGCCAGGTCCCAGCCGGCCCAGCCGCAACTCTTGAACAGCACCGGGCCGGGCCGCGTCGCGTGGCCGAGCACGATGTCCCGCAGGGTCGGAAAGCCGGCCGGGTCGAGCCCGGCCTGCAGCAGGTCCCCCGCCTCGTGCACGGCATCCGGCGTGTCGAGCACGACCGTGCCCTGCGCGGCCAGTGCCCGGCACAGCGCCGGGGCCAGCTCGACCATGCGGGGCGTGAAGGCGCCGACGGCGGCGATGAAGGCATCGGGCCGGCAGGGCCCGTTCAGCACCACCTGGCTGGCCGGCGTGGCGGTGACCACGAGCGGGCAGGTCGCCAGCGCCGCGTCGGCATCGTCGACGACCTCGACGCGCAGCCCCAGGCCGCGCGCGCGGCCGGCCAGCGCCTGCGCGCTGGCGCGGGTGCGCGAGACGATTCGCAGCTCCCGCACGCCGAGTCCGGCGGTGAACGCTTCGACATGGGCCTGGGCCTGTGCCCCGGCGCCCACGACCAGCAGCGGCCCCGCGGGCTGCGGCGCCAGGCGCCGCGCCGCCAGCAGCGACACCGCCGCCGTGCGCCGCGCCGTCACCGTCGGCCCGTCCAGCACCAGCTGCCGCACACCGGTGGCGGCGTCGAAGACGACCACGTCGCCCTGGATGGCCGGGCGCGCCGTGCCGGCATTGGCCGGCGTGAAGGTGATGAGCTTGGTGATCGCCAGCCGGCCGTCGAGCGCCGGCATGACGAACAGGCTGCCACCGCCGGGCAGGGGCTGGACCAGGCGGGCCGGCACCTGGACCGTCGCGTCGCCCAACAGCCGCTCGATCTCATCGGCAAGCAGGCTGAACGGCAGGCGGTCGGCGGTGGCGGCAGCGTCGAGCAGGGCGGGCATGGCTGGCTGGATTCTGTCCTACGGGCAGTCGCGGGCGGCGGGCAGCGTTTGCCGTGGCCGGGCTCCTAGCATGGGGAGAACCCCCTAGGAGATCACCGTGTTGTCCCGTGTGCTCGACCCCAGTACCGGCCTCGTGCGCGACCGCGCCGTCTGGCTGGTGCTCGCCGCCCTGATCGTCACCCAGTTGCTCGCGTTCTTCCTGTTGTGCACGCAGCAGGTGCGCCGGGCCGAGGAGCGTCGCGCCGCCGCCGGTGTCCAGCCGATGAGCGTGGAATGCCAGCACGCCAGCCGGGTGCCGGGCTGCCGGCCGCAGGCGCACCCGCCGACCACGGCGCAGGCCGAATCGGAGTCGACCATCGCCGCGCGCTGACGATGGGCACCACTTCGGCGACGCCCGTGTTGAGCTAGCGTCCGACAGGGGCAGGGACCGGCCACCGACGGTGGAGGCACGTAGCAGCACCTATCGTGAGTGCACAGGACCAGTAGTCGTCCAGGGAGTGCACCATGACATTCGCCCACCATGCCGAAGCGGTGACCGCCGATGCCGGCGCATCGCTGGATTCCTCCGACGACTTCGACCTGCCGCTCGTGACCACGCACTACTGCCCCACCGAGCTGCTGGGAACCTTCACGCTGCTGATGGCCGGTCACGCACGCTGCGTGAGCGCGGCCATGATGCTGGGCGATCGCGAATACGCGATGTGGCAGCTGGCCCGGGCCCAGACCCTGTCGGACCCGGCGCTGCGGCAGGTGGCGCTGCGCCTGTTCGCCTACTTCGACGAACCGGCCTGCCGCGCACCGGCCTGACTAGCCCTCGACGCCCTCGATCAGGAAGCGCACCCGCCGCACGCCCTGCCACTCGTCGGCATCCAGCCGGTAGGCGATGCGTGCGCGCGCCGGCAGCGGCTCGGTGTGGCCGAACCACATGCCGTCGACCGCCTGGCCCTGGTGGCGCAGCTTCAGCGCCAGGTGCTTCTCGCCCACCAGCCGCTGCGACACCACCTCCACTTCCTCGCTGAACACGGGCGGGGCGAAGCCCTGCCCCCAGACCTGCTCGTGCAGGCGGTCGACCAGTTCCGGCCGCCGGTACTCGGGTGCGAGTGGACCGTCGGTGTGCAGCCGGCGCAGCAGCGTGGCGGCATCCAGCCACTCCTGCGCCACCTGCGCCATGGCCTGCTCGAAGGTGTCGAGGTGCTCCTCGCCGATGGTGCAGCCGGCGGCCATGGCGTGGCCGCCGAACCGCTGCAGCACGCCGGGGTGGCGCTTGGCCACCAGGTCGAGCGCATCGCGCAGGTGGAAGCCCGGGATCGAGCGGCCCGAACCTTTCAGCTCGTGTTCCTTGCCGGGCGCCTGGCTTGCCGCGAACACGAAGGTGGGCCGGTGGAAGCGGTCCTTCAGGCGCGAGGCCACGATGCCCACCACGCCCTCGTGGAAGTCGGGATCGAACACGACCAGCGCCGGCGGCGCCTCCTCGCCATCCTCGAACAGGGATTCGGCGATCTCCAGCGCGGCCTCGCGCATCTCGCCCTCGATGTCCTTGCGCTCGCGGTTGATGCCGTCCAGCGTGGTGGCCAGTTCGGCGGCGCGGGCCGCATCGTCGGTGAGCAGGCACTCGATGCCCAGGCGCATGTCGGCCAGCCGGCCGGCGGCGTTGATGCGAGGCCCGAGGGCGAAGCCGAAGTCGAAGGTGGTGGCGACGTCGGCCTTGCGGCCGGCGGCGGCGAACAGGGCGGCCAGCCCGCAGGGCAGGGCGCCGGCCCGGATGCGCTTGAGGCCCTGGGCCACCAGGCGGCGGTTGTTGGCGTCGAGCTTGACCACGTCGGCCACCGTGCCCAGCGCCACCAGCGGCAGCAGGGCGTCGAGCTTGGGCTGGGTGTCGGCGCTGAACACGCCGCGCTGCCGCAGTTCGGCGCGCAACGCCAGCAGCACGTAGAACATCACGCCGACACCGGCGATGGACTTGCTCTCGAAGCCGCAGTCCGGCTGGTTGGGATTGACGATGACGGCGGCGTCGGGCAGCTGCGGGCCGGGCAGGTGGTGGTCAGTGACGATCACCTGCAGCCCCAGCGCATTGGCGGCCGCCACGCCGTCGACGCTGGCGATGCCGTTGTCGACCGTGACCAGCACGTCGGCGCCGCTGGCCTTGACGCGCTGCGCGATCGAGGGGGTCAGCCCGTAGCCGTCGACCACGCGGTCGGGCACCAGGTAGTCGACGTTCGTCGCGCCCAGCAGGCGCAGCCCGCGCAGGCCGACCGCGCAGGCGGTGGCGCCGTCGCAGTCGTAGTCGGCCACGATGCACAGCCGCCGGCCGGCGGCCATGGCGTCGGCGAGCAGCACGGCGGCGGCGGCCGCGCCGCGCAGCGTGGCCGGCGCCAGCAGGCGCGCCAGGCCGTCGTCGAGCTCGTCCTTGGCGCAGACGCCGCGGGCGGCATACAGGCGGGCCAGCAGGGGATGGATGCCGGCCTGCTCGAGCGCCCAGGCGGCACGCGGCGGAACGTCGCGGGGAATGATCTTCATAGGTCCTTCAGGAAGTCGGCCGGGCGCGGGCGCGACCAGAGGCGGGCCAGCCGCCGGCCCAGGCCGGTGCGACCGCTGCGCCAGGTGCGCGCGCGGCGCTCGCCGCACAGGGTGAGCGCCACCGGCCGGCCGGCGTCCAGCGCGCGCTGCAGCTGCTCGCCGGCGCTGGCATCGAGTTGCTGCCAGTTCGTCGTCCAGGTGTCCCAGTCCTGCAGCAGCGCGGCTTCGTGCAGCTCGGTGGCGACCTGCAGTCCGGCCGGACGCACCGGGGGTGGCGCGGTGGGCAGGGCGCCGGCGCCGCTGGCCCAGAACGAATTGACCGGCAGCCGGCCGGCCTGCACGCGGGCCTCGTTGACGGGGTGCGTGTACAGCAGCATCTGCATCTCCTGCTGCAGCCGGCGCAGTGGCCGGGCGGCGTCGCCGTTCGGCATCCAGGGGTCGAGAACGCGACCTACCACGCGGTCCAGCGAGGCCAGGGCCAGCTGCCCGAACAGCGGGCCCGAGGCCAGCCAGCGCGTGGGCGCGGCGTAGGCGAGCGACAGGCCGTCCTGCTCGAAATAGGGCTGCATGGCGGCCAGCAGGGCCTGCGATTCGGCGGCCTCCAGGGCCAGCTCCTGCGGGTGGTGCATGGCGGCGTGGCCCGTGCCCAGGCGCCAGTGGCAGGGCGTGATCCAGGCCCAGGCCGCCGGGCCGGGGTCGGTGCCGGCCTGGCGCAGGTCCCAGGCCGCCCACGGCAGGCGGCCGTCGTCGCCGGCCAGCCCGCATTCGCGCGCCAGCGCGCGCTCGTGCGGCATGGACAGCGCCTGCTCGCCGGTGTCCTCGGTCTCGGCCGGCGCCAGCTGCGCGAGCAGGTGCCCGATGCGCGGCAGCGACAGCGTGGCCAGTGCCTGCCGGCAGCCCTCGCCGTCGCACGCGGCGAAGGGAATCAACAAGTGGGCACCGTCCGACATGGCCGGGATTGTCGTGGATGCCACAATGCCGCCCAGAACAAAAGCGGGCGAACCGCGACAATCGTCCCATGCGTGTTCCCTACGAGCTCGCGCTGGGCTGGCGTTACACCCGGGCCGGACGCGCCACCCGCCGCGACGGCTTCATCTCCTTCATCTCCGGTGTGTCCATGCTCGGCATCGCGCTGGGCGTGGCCGCGCTCATCATCGTGTTGTCGGTGATGAACGGGTTCCAGAAGGAGGTGCGCGACCGCATGCTGGCGGTGGTGTCGCACGTCGAGGTGTACGGCCCCGGTGGCGGCGTGCTGCCCGACCTGGAACGCACGGTGCGCGAGGCGCGCGCGAATCCCGAGGTGGTGGGTGCCGCCCCCTTCATCGCCGCGCAGGCGCTGGTGGCGCGCGGCGAGGACATGCGCGGCGCCCTGGTGCGCGGCATCGATCCGCTGCTGGAGCCGCAGGTCACCGACCTCGGCCAGGCGGTGCAGGCCGGCACCCTGGCCAGGCTGGTGCCGGGTGGGTTCGGCGTGGTGCTGGGCGCGGAGCTGGCGCGCAACCTGGGCGTGCGCGCCGGCGATCCGGTCACCCTGGTCGCGCCGGGCGGCCAAGTCACCCCGGCCGGCATCGTGCCGCGCCTGAAGCAGATGACGGTGGTGGGCACCTTCGACTCGGGCCACTACGAATACGACAGCGGGCTGGTGCTGGTGCACCTGGACGACGCCGCCCGTCTCTTCCGGCTCGAGGGGCCGACTGGCGTGCGGCTCAAGCTCAAGGACCTGAACCGCGCGCGCGACGTCGCGGCCGAGCTCGCCACCAGCCTCACCGGGCCGGTGTCGGTGCGCGACTGGACGCGCCAGAACCGCACCTGGTTCGCGGCCGTGCAGCTCGAGAAACGCATGATGTTCATCATCCTGACGCTGATCGTGGCCGTGGCCGCCTTCAACCTGGTGAGCACGCTGGTGATGACGGTGACCGACAAGCGCGCCGACATCGCCATCCTGCGCACGCTGGGCGCCAGCCCGCGCAGCATCATGGGCATCTTCGTCGTGCAGGGCGCCGCGGTCGGGGTCATCGGCACGCTGGCCGGCCTGCTGCTCGGGCTGGGGATCGCCTTCAACATCGACGTCATCGTGCCGGCGCTCGAGCGGCTGTTCCACGCCAGCTTCCTGCCGCGCGACATCTACCTGATCAGCCGCATGCCCAGCGACCCCCAGCGCGGCGACATCCTGCCGGTCGCCGTCATCTCGCTGGTGCTGGCGTTCGCCGCCACCCTCTACCCGAGCTGGCGCGCCAGCCGCGTCAACCCGGCCGAGGCCCTGCGCTATGAGTGACGACGCCCCGATGCTGCAGGCGCGCGGCCTGGCCAAGCGCTTTTCCGAGGGTGGCCTGGACGTCGAGGTGCTGCGGGGCATCGACCTCGACGTGCATCCGGGCGAGACGCTGGCCATCGTCGGCGCCTCGGGCTCCGGCAAGAGCACCCTGCTGCACCTGCTGGGCGGGCTGGATGCGCCCACCGGCGGCGAAGTCCGCCTGGCCGGCCAGCTGCTGGCGTCGCTCGATCCGGCCACGCAGGGCGCGCTGCGCAACAAGCACCTGGGCTTCGTCTACCAGTTCCACCACCTGCTGCCGGAGTTCAGCGCGCTGGACAACGTCGCCATGCCGCTGCGCATCCGGCGCCTTGCGCGCGAAGAGTACGAGCAGGTGGCCCGCGCGGCCCTCGAATCGGTGGGGCTGGGCCACCGCCTCGCCCACCGGCCGGCCGAGCTGTCCGGCGGTGAGCGTCAGCGGGTGGCCATCGCGCGGGCGCTGGTGACCAGGCCGGCGTGCGTGCTGGCCGACGAGCCCACCGGCAACCTCGACCGCACCACGGCCGACACGGTGTTCGAGCTGGTGCTGCAGCTCGCGCGCGACCAGGGCACGGCGTTCGTGCTGGTGACCCACGACGAGCAACTGGCCGCCCGTTGCGGGCGCCAACTGCGGCTCACGTCAGGGCGCCTGGGTTAGCACTGCATGCGGGGGCTGGTCCGCTCCCTCTTCCGCTCGGAGGAGAGGGCTGGAGTGCGGGGGATCCCGAAATCGGAGCAACCGGTTTTTTGACGCGAACGCGTTAGAGGCGGGTGCAGCTGCGCCTGACGACAGAGCGCCTGGGTTGCCAATGCATGCGAGGGCTGACCGCTCCCTCTCCCCCTCGGGGGAGAGGGCTGGGGTGAGGGGGTTCCTGAAGCCGGAGCAACCGGTTCTTTGACGCGTTGCGTCAAAGAATCCGGTTGAACCAGAGCAGCGACAGGGCCGCGGCCAGCACCGACAGCCCGGCGGCAGCCAGCGCCAGCAGGCCGGAGATCTCGGTTTCCTTCTTCTCGACCGTTAGCTTGGAGCTGAGCGCGTCGTAGACCTTCTTCAGGTCCTGCGCGGTGCCGGCGTAGAAGTACTCGGCATTGGTCTTGGTGGCCACCGCCTTGAGCGTCTCCTCGTCCAGGCGCACGCGCATCGACCAGCCCTCGAAGCCGATGGTCTCGCCATCCACCGTGCCGATGCCCACCGTGTAGACGCGCACGCCGCGGTCGGCCGCCATCTTGGCCGCCTCCAGCGGATCGACGCCGGTGGTGCGCTGGCCGTCGGTGAGCATGATGATCGCGGCCGAGGTGTACGAGCCCGGCGCGACGGGTGTCCACTCCTTCTTCTCCTTCTTCTGGTCGTCGATGGAGAAGCCGCGCGCGCGGTCGCGGCCGCCCTGCAGGGCCGCCAGCTCGATGCCCTGGTCGGGGAAGATGGTGGCCAGCGAGATGACGATGGCGTTGCCGGTGGCGGTGGCGCGCTGCAGCTGGAAGCGGTCGATCGCGGTGACCAGGTCTTCCCGGCTGAGGGTGGGCAGCTGGGCCACCTGGGCCGAGCCGGCGAACGCCACGATGCCCACCTTCACGTGCCGCGGCAGCTCCTTCAGGAACGACTTGGCCGCCGTCTGCGCGGCCTCCAGGCGGCTGGGCAGGACGTCGGTCGCGCGCATGCTGCCCGAGACGTCCATCGCCAGGATGATGGTCTGCTGCTGCGAGGGCAGGGTGACCACCGCCGTCGGCCGTGCCGCCGCCACCAGCATGGCGGCCACGGCCAGCAGGAACAGAGCCGGCGGGATGTGCCTGCGCACGCTCTGGCCGGCGCCCATCGCCTCCTTGACGATGGACAGCGAGGCGTAGCGCACCGCCAGCTTCTTCTTGCGGCGCAGCAGCCAGGCGTAGAGCAGCACCAGCAGCGGCACGGCAAGCAGCGTCCACAGGAACTCGGGCCAGAGGAATTGCATGGAAGGATGTCCTTAGGCGGCGTGTTGCAGGTGTGCCGGCAGGCTGCCCGACGACAGGCGGGAGCGGCGCTTGCGCATCTCGGTGAAGCGGACCATGGCCTCGACCAGGTCGGCGTCGGTGGACAGCTCGAGCGTGTCGACGCCGGCCTGCGCCAGGCCCTGGCGCAGCTCGGCCTCGCGCTCGGCGGCGATGCGGGCGAAGCGCTTGCGAAAGCCCGGGTCGTGCGTATCGACCAGCACCTGCTCGCCAGTCTCGGCGTCGCGCAGCGTGAGCAGGCCGAGGTCGGGCAGCTGCAGCTCGAGCGGATCGAGCACCCGCACCGCCACCACCTCGTGCCGCTGGGCCAGCAGGCCGAGCGAGCGCTCCCAGCCCGGTTCGCTGATGAAGTCGGAAACGACGAACAGGGTGGAGCGGCGCCGGATGAGGCTGGCGGCCGAATCGAGCAGCACGCGCAGGTTGGTCTGGCCCGCCGCGACGCTGAGCGGCCGGTGCTGGATGGCGTGCAGCACGTGCAGCACGTGGCGGCGGCCGCCGCGGGTGGGGATGACGGTGTCGACCCCGCTGCCGTACAGCATGGCGCCGACGCGGTTGCCGTGCCGGGTGAGCATGCGCGCCAGCACCGCCACGAACTCGGCCGACACGTTGCGCTTGCGCTGCTCGCCGGAGCCGAAGTCGACCGAGGGGCTGAGATCCAGCAGGAACCAGGCCGCCATCTCGCGGTCTTCCGTGAACACCCGCACGTGCGGCACGTTCTGGCGCGCGGTGACGTTCCAGTCGATGTGGCGGACGTCGTCGTGGTGCTGGTACTCGCGCAGGTCCGCCAGGTCGAGGCCGGAGCCGCGCATCAGCGTGCGGTAGTCGCCCTGCAGCAGGCCATCGAGGCGGCGGATGACCGTCCACTCGAGGCGCCGCAGCACATGCTCGGCGCCAGGCGCCGGCGTCGCCGACACCGGCGGGGCGGCCTCGGGAGGAGCGCTCCTACGCAGCCAGTTTCTCATGCTCGAGCGGCCGCGGCGGGGCGGGGATCTTGCCCATGATCTGCCCGATGACGGCGTCGCCGCTGAGGCCCTCGGACAGTGCTTCGTAGGACAGCACCAGGCGGTGCCGCAGCACGTCGGGCACCAGGTCGGACATGTCCTCGGGCAGCGCATAGGTGCGCCCGCGCAGCATGGCGAGCGCACGCGCGCCCTCGACCAGGTTGATGGTGGCCCGCGGGCTGGCGCCGAAGGTGATGAACTTGCCCAGGTCCTTCATGCCGTGCTTGTCGGGCGTGCGCGTGGCCGAGACCAGCCGCACGGCGTACTGCACCAGCGAGGGATCGACATAGACGCGCCGGCATTCCTGCTGCAGCGCGGCCAGCTGCTCGGTGGTGGCGACCGGCATGACGTCGACCGCCGGGCCGGTGACGCGCTCGACGATGACGTACTCCTCCTCGTCGGTCGGGTAGTCGACCAGCACCTTCATCATGAAGCGGTCGACCTGCGCCTCCGGCAGCGGGTAGGTGCCCTCGGTCTCGATCGGGTTCTGGGTGGCCATCACCAGGAAGGGATTGGGCACCTTGTGGGTCTGCCCGGCGATGGTGACCTGGCGTTCCTGCATCACTTCCAGCAGCGCGCTCTGCACCTTGGCGGGCGCGCGGTTGATCTCGTCGGCCAGCAGCAGGTTGGCGAACACCGGGCCCAGCGAAGTGGAGAAGTCGCCGGTCTTCTGGTTGTAGATGCGCGTGCCCACCAGGTCGGCCGGCACCAGGTCGGGGGTGAACTGGATGCGCTTGAATTGGCCGCGCACGGTGCTGGCCAGGGTCTTGACCGTCAGCGTCTTGGCGAGCCCGGGCACGCCCTCGACCAGCAGGTGGCCCTGCGCGAGCATGGCCACCATGACGCGTTCGAGGAAGCGGTCCTGGCCGACGACCACCCGCTTGACCTCGTAGAGGATCTGCTCCATGAGCTTGGCGGTGGCGCTGTCCTGGCGGGCGGTCTGTTCCATGCAGTTCAACTTTCTCGATGGTCGATGGTCGAAGGACGGATGGGCTGGGGTCAGAACGGCGGCAGGCCGGCGGCCGAGGCGGCGTTCTCGATCGGGACGGCAAATCCGATGCCCAGGAAGGTGCGCGCGGGCGTCGGGTTGAGGATGGCGGTGACGATGCCCACCACCTCGCCGTCCATGGTGACCAGCGGACCGCCCGAATTGCCGGGGTTGGCCGCCGCGTCGAACTGGATGAGGTTGTTCATCTCCTGCTTGCCCTCGGGCGAGCGGAACGAGCGCTTCAGGCCCGACACCACGCCGCCCGAGACCGATGGGCCGATGCCGAACGGGAACCCGACCGCGATCACCTTGTCGCCCGGGGCCAGGTCGCTCGTGGAGCGCATGGTGGCCGCGATCATGTCGTCGGGGATCTTGTGCGCCTGCAGCACCGCCAGGTCGTTCTCGGGCTGCACCCCGGTGATGCTGGCGGACGACTCGAGGCCGTCGGAGAAGGTGACCTTCACGGCGTCGGCGCCCGACACCACGTGCAGGTTGGTCAGGATGATGCCCTTGTCGACGATGACCACGCCGGTGCCGACGCCGGCTTCCACCAGGTCGTCGCCGGGCGGGGCATCGGGCTCGGTGGCCTTGGCCGGGCCCAGCGGCTTGGGCTTGGCGCCGCCATGGCCGAGCTTGACCGCGGGATCCTCCTTGAGCCGGGTCTTCTTGATGTAGCTGACCACGCGCACCACGGCGGGCCGGATGTTCTCGGCCGCCTTGGCGTACTCGGACGGCAGCACCTGCGTCTCGAGCGTCTTGAGCACCGCGGCGTTGATGTCCTTCTGCGTCAGCCGGCGCTGGGTGGGCTGCAGCAGCACGCTGGTGGCCAGCAGGGCACCCAGGAGGGCGATGGCGGCCCAGAGCATGGCCGGACTGGCAGCGGCGCGGCGCCAGCGGCCCTTGCGGGCGGGAGTGGGGGTGGACGGAGCCGCATCGGGGGCGGGCTGCGCGGCGGCGGGAGCCTGCTGCGCAGGAGCCGGACGGCTGGAGCTGTAGAGAGCTGGCCTGCGCATCGGAACACCTTCCTGGGGAGAAAGGCGGTGCAGCACCGCCTGCGAGCAAACGGTAGCACGGTTTGCCGCGGCCTGCACGCCCGTTGCGGCATCATCGCCCCATGCCCGAGTTCGTGGACACGCACTGCCATCTGGATGCGCCCGAGTTCGCGGCCGATCGCATGGATGTGCGCCGGCGCGCAACCGCCGCCGGCGTCCGCCACTGCGTGCTGCCGGCAGTCGACGCCGACAGCTTCGAGGCCGTCCGCGCCCTCGCGCACACGCATGGCGACAGCTACGCGCTCGGCATCCATCCGCTGCGCACGCCGGCGGCGCGCGAGAGCGACCTGGCGCTCCTGGATCGCCGCCTGGCCGAGCTTGCCGACGACCCCGCGCTGGTGGCCGTGGGCGAGATCGGCCTGGACCTGTTCGTCGCCGGCCTGGATCCCGAGCGGCAGGACAGCTTCCTGCGCGAGCAGCTGCGCATCGCCCGCCGCCACGGGCTGCCGGTCATCCTGCACGTGCGGCGCTCGGCCGACCGCCTGCTGAAGCACCTGCGCGAGCTGCCCGTCACCGGCATCGCGCACGCCTTCAACGGCAGCGAGCAGCAGGCGCGCGCCTTCGTCGAGCTGGGCTTCAAGCTGGGCTTCGGCGGCGCGGTGACACACGAGCGCGCTCTGCAGCTGCGGCGGCTGGCCGCGGGGCTGCCGCTGTCGGCGCTGGTGCTGGAAACCGATGCGCCCGACATCCCGCCCAACTGGCTCTACCGCACGGCCGCGCAACGCGCCGGCGGCGAGCCGCAGGGCCGTAACGAGCCGGGTCAGCTGCCAGCCATCGCAGCCGTGGTCGCGGGCCTGCGCGGCCTCCCGCTCGACGAGCTGGCCGATGCGACCACCGCCAACGCGGTGCAGGCCCTGCCGCGGCTGGGCGCGCGGTTGCGCGGCCGGGGCAGCTGAGGCGCCGCCGATAATCGGCCGCGTGACCACGACCGAGCCCCTGCCCGAAGTCAATTTCTCCGACCACGGCGACATCCGCTACCTGCACCTGGGCACGGAATGGGTGCAGGGCTCGATGCGGCTCGACGACCCGTTCGCCATCCACCTCGAGTACGTGCAGCGCATGATGGCCTGGCTGCTGTTCGTCGATCCGGCCAGCGTGGCGCGGCGGCACGCCATGCAGCTGGGCCTGGGTGCGGCGTCGCTGACCAAGTTCTGCCACCGTGCGCTGCGCATGCGCACCACCGCCATCGAGCTCAATCCGCAGGTGATCGCGGCCTGCCGGCTGTGGTTCAAGCTGCCGCGCGACGACAGCCGGCTGTCGGTCGTGCTGGGCGACGCCGCCGAGGTGGCGGCGCACGCCCACTGGCGCGGCCAGGTCGACGCGCTCCAGGTCGACCTGTACGACCACGAAGCGGCCGCCCCCGTCCTCGACAGCCAGGCCTTCTATGCCGACTGCCGGCGGCTGCTCACCGACGACGGCTGCATGACGGTCAACCTGTTCGGGCGCTCCTCGAGCTACGAGCGCAGCCTGGCGCGGATCACGGCGGTGTTCGGACGCGAGGCGGTGTGGGCGTTCCGGCCGACCCGGGAGGGCAACACCATCGTGCTGGCGCTGCGCACGCCCCAGCAGCCGGTGCGCGGCGAACTGGCCGCCCGGGCCGAGGCCGTGCGGGCCCGCTGGGGGCTGCCGGCGCACAAGTGGTTGCGCGTCTTCAAGCCTGTGGAATGATGCGGGCATGAGCCCGACCGTGCGCAGCAAGCCCGTCTCCCGCCCGTTCGCCCACGAGGGCCCCGTCGACTGGCGGCACCTGGTGCAGTGGCTCAGCGAGGACGGCGTCATCTCCGGCGAGGAGGCCCGCCGCACCATCGCCCGCTGCTCGCAGGCCGAGAGCTCCCAGCACCCGCTGGTGCGGCTGGCGGCGGTGGCCATGACCCGGGCCCAGGACGGCAAGCCGCTGGACATCGAGATGCTGACCCAGTACCTGGCCGGGCGCGCCGGGCTGGACTACCTGCGCATCGACCCGCTCAAGGTCGATGTCGGCCGGGTCGCCGACACCATGAGCGCCGCCTATGCCGAGCGGCACCGCGTGCTGCCGGTGCAGGTGACCGCGACCGAGGTGGTGGTCGCCACGGCCGAGCCGTTCATCGCCGGCTGGGTGGCCGAGGTGGAGCGCCAGGCGCGCCGCTCGGTGCGGCGGGTGGTCGCCAACCCGCAGGACATCCACCGCTACACGGCCGAGTTCTTCGCGCTCGCCAAGTCGGTGCGCGCGGCCCAGAAGTCGGGCGGCGGCGCGAGCGCCGGCAGCTTCGAGCAGCTGGTCGAGCTGGGCAAGAGCACCAAGCAGCTGGACGCCAACGACCAGGGCGTGGTGCAGGTGGTCGACTGGCTGTGGCAGTACGCCTTCGACCAGCGGGCCAGCGACATCCACCTGGAGCCGCGCCGCGAGCAGGGCGTGATCCGGTTCCGCATCGACGGCATCCTGCACCCGGTCTACCAGATGCCCATGGGCGTGCTCAACGCGATGACGGCGCGCATCAAGCTGCTCGGCCGCATGGACGTGGTGGAGAAGCGCCGGCCGCAGGACGGCCGCATCAAGACCCGCAACCCGCGCGGCGACGAGGTGGAAATGCGCCTGTCGACCCTGCCGACGGCCTTCGGCGAGAAGATGGTGATGCGCATCTTCGATCCCGACACGGCCGTCAAGGACCTCGACGCGCTCGGCTTCTCGCAGCACGACGCCCAGCGCTGGGAGGCGCTGGTCAAGCGGCCGCACGGCATCGTGCTGGTCACCGGCCCGACCGGCTCGGGCAAGACCACCACGCTGTACTCCACCCTCAAGCGGGTCGCGACCGAGGAGGTGAACGTCAGCACCGTGGAGGACCCGATCGAGATGATCGAGCCGTCCTTCAACCAGACCCAGGTCCAGACCCAGCTGGACTTCGGTTTCGCCGAGGGGCTGCGCGCCCTGATGCGCCAGGACCCCGACATCATCATGGTGGGCGAGATCCGCGACCTGGCCACGGCCGAGATGGCGGTGCAGGCCGCGCTCACCGGCCACCTGGTGTTCTCCACCCTGCACACCAACGACGCGCCGTCGGCCGTCACCCGCCTGATGGAGCTGGGCGTGCCCGGTTACCTGATCAACGCCACGGTGCTGGGCGTGCTCGCCCAGCGGCTGGTGCGCACCCTGTGCAAGCAGTGCCGCGCGCCCGACGAGCACACCGCCCGCGAGGCGGCCGAAGAGATGATCCGGCCCTGGAAGCTCACCGGCGGCTGGCGCCCCTACCGGGCCGTGGGCTGCGTCGACTGCCGCATGACCGGCTTCATGGGCCGGATGGGCCTGTACGAACTGCTGACCGTCAGCGAGGCCTTCAAGGAGCGCGTGTCCCGTGAGCCGGCCATGGCCGCCCTGCGCCGCCAGGGCGTCGCCGACGGCATGCGCCCGCTGCGCCTGGCCGGCGCCCTGCGCGTGGCCGAGGGACTGACCACCCTGGAGGAGGTCCTGTCGGCCACCCCGCCCCTGTCCGACTGAGGCCCAAAAGTCAGCTTCTGGTCAGGCTCGCTCCAAAATGACGGCCGGCTCGGCGAAACGGTCAGTACCTGGTCAGTCCAGTTGATATAGGTGAAATCCACATCGCCTGACCGGCACCTGACCGCAACAATCCGTCCCTTCGGAATCTCCCGAGGAGACGTGACTTGAAAATCAAGAGCCAGAAAGACTTCGTGGCCGGCCTGATGTTCACTGCGGTGGGCATTGCGTTTGCCTGGGGCGCGACCAACTACACGGTCGGCAACGGCGCCCGCATGGGCCCGGGCTACTTCCCGCTGATGCTGGGCATCCTGCTGGCCGCGCTGGGCGCCATCATCACCTTCACCGCACTGGTGGTGGAGACCGAGAACGGCGACCGCATCGGCAGCCTGGCCTGGAAGCCCCTGGGCTTCATCATCGGCTCCAACATCCTGTTCGGCATCCTGCTGGCCGGCCTGCCCAAGCTGGGCGTGCCGGCCTTCGGGTTGATCGTGGCCATCTACGGCCTGACGTTCGTGGCCGCCCTGGCCGGCGACGAGTTCAAGGCCAAGGAAGTCGCGATCCTCGCGACCGTGCTGGCCATCGGCAGCTATCTCGCCTTCGTGGTCCTGCTCAAGCTGCAGTTCCCCGTCTGGCCTTCCTTCATCACCGGCTGAGCGAGCAAACCATGGACCTGATTTCCAACCTGGCGATCGGCTTCGGCGTGGCCTTCACGCCGATCAACCTGCTGTACGCCTTCATCGGCTGCCTGCTGGGCACGCTGATCGGCGTTCTGCCCGGCATCGGCCCGGTGGCCACCATCGCCATGCTGCTGCCGGCCACCTACGCGCTGCCGCCGGTGTCGGCCCTGATCATGCTGGCCGGCATCTACTACGGCGCTTCCTACGGCGGCTCCACCACCGCCATCCTGGTCAACCTGCCGGGCGAATCGTCCTCGGTGGTGACCGTGATCGACGGCTACCAGATGGCCCGCCAGGGCCGCGCCGGCCCAGCCCTTGCGGCCGCCGGCCTGGGATCGTTCTTCGCCGGCTGCGTCGGCACGCTGATCCTGGCGGCCTTCGCCGCGCCGCTGACCGAGGTGGCGTTCAAGTTCGGTCCGGCCGAATACTTCTCGCTGATGATCCTGGGCCTGATCGGCGCCGTGGTGCTGGCCTCCGGCTCGCTGATCAAGGCGGTGGCGATGATCGTGCTGGGCCTGCTGCTCGGCCTGGTGGGCACCGACGTCAACTCCGGCGTGGCGCGCTTCTCGTTCGACATCCCGGAACTGACCGACGGCATCGGCTTCATCGTCATCGCCATGGGCGTGTTCGGCTACGGCGAGATCATCCAGAACCTGTCGCACTCGTCCGAGCACCGCGAGGTCTTCACTGCCAAGGTCGAGCACCTGTTCCCGACCAAGGAAGACTTCCGCAACATGATCCCGGCTGTGCTGCGCGGCACGCTCCTGGGCTCGGCGCTCGGCATCCTGCCTGGCGGCGGCGCCCTGCTGTCCGCCTTCGCGGCCTACACGATCGAGAAGAAGACCAAGCTGCGTCCGGGCGAAGTGCCGTTCGGCAAGGGCAACATCCGCGGCGTCGCGGCGCCCGAGTCGGCCAACAACGCCGGCTCGCAGACCTCCTTCATCCCGCTGCTGACGCTGGGCATCCCGCCCAACGCCGTGATGGCGCTGATGGTCGGTGCCATGACCATCCACAACATCCAGCCGGGCCCGCAGGTGATGACCAGCAACCCGCAGCTGTTCTGGGGCCTGATCGCCTCGATGTGGATCGGCAACGCGATGCTGGTGATCCTGAACCTGCCGCTGATCGGCATGTGGATCAAGCTGCTCACCGTGCCCTACCGCTGGCTGTTCCCGTCCATCGTGCTGTTCTGCGCGATCGGCGTGTACTCCACCAACAACAACACCTGGGACATCTGGATGGTCGCCGCCTTCGGCATCATCGGCTACGCCTTCATCAAGCTCGGGGCCGAGCCGGCGCCGCTGCTGCTCGGGTTCATCCTGGGCCCGATGATGGAAGAGAACCTGCGCCGGGCCCTGCTGCTGTCGCGCGGCGACTGGAGCGTGCTGATCACCCGGCCGCTGTCGGCCGGCCTGCTGGCCGCCGCCCTGCTGCTGCTGATCATCGTGCTGCTGCCCTCGGTGAAGCACAAGCGGGAAGAGGCCTTCGTGGAGGAGTGAGCCACGGCCTGCGCCCGGTCCCCCGGGCGCTTCGCCTCCAGCGGCGCCTTCGGGCGCCGCTGTCGCTTTGGGCGGCCGCTACGGCCGGGCACAATCGTCCGCACCACCATGCCGTCCATCGTCGCCCAACCCACCGCGCACCCGCTGCGCGTCGCCCTCCACAACGAGATCCATGCCCGCCCGCCCGAGGCCATGGGCGCGCCGCTGGCGCTGTCGCACCTGGTCATGGTGTGCGATGCGGCCGAGCGCGAGGCGAGCCGGGAGCACCTGGCGGCGCTGCTGCGCGACCACCACCTTCCGCTGCCCGATGCCCAGACCACGCACCTGCGGATGGACGTGGGCGGCATGCGGCTGCGTTGGGAATTGCACACCGAATTCGTCAGCTGGACCTTCTCGCGCCCCTTCGATGCCGCCGGATTCGGCAGCCGCGAGCCCGCGCCCGCGCTGGAGGCGGTGCCGCGCGAGTGGCTGGCGGCGCTGCCGGGCCAGTGGCTGGCGGGCCTGCACCTGTGGGTCCTCTCCAGCCAGCAGTTCGGCGCCGCCAGCCTGGCGTCGCACGTGCTGCGCGAGGAGACGCTGGTGGCGTCCACCGTGGCCGATGGCCATGGAGAGGTCTACACCGACTGGTCCCTGCATCCCGACGGCTTTTCCCGCATGGTGCTGCTGGCGGGCGGGATGACGCCGCGCCGCCTGGGCCGCCTGGTGCAGCAACTGCTGGAGATCGACAGCTACCGCATGGCGGCGCTGCTCGGGCTACCGGCCGCCCGCCAGGCCTTCGCGGCCCTCGGCACCGCCGAGCGCGAGCTGGCCGAACTGGCCGCGGCGATCCGGGTGGCCGAGCGCAACGACGAGCCGCGGCTGCTGGATCGCCTGACCAAGCTGGCCGGCGAGGTGGAGGGCCAGTACGCGGCCACGCATGCGCGCTTCTCGGCCAGCGCGGCCTATTTCGAGCTGGTCGACCGGCGCATCGCCGACATCGGCGAATCGCGCCTGGCGGGGCTGCAGACGCTGGGCGAGTTCATCGGCCGGCGCCTGTCGCCGGCCCGCAGCACCTGCGAGTGGGCCACGCGCCGGCAGGACGCGCTGTCGCAGCGCGTCTCGCGCATCAGCAACCTGCTGCGCACGCGGGTGGAGATCGAGCAGCAGCAGAGCGCTCAGGGCCTGCTCACGGCGATGAACACGCGCCAGGGCCTGCAGCTGAAGCTGCAGGCGACGGTGGAGGGGCTGTCGGTGGCGGCCATCACCTACTACGTGGTCGGCCTGGTGAGCTACCTCGCCAAGGGCGCACACGCCTTCGGCTGGCCGTTCACGCCCGAGGGCACTGCCGCCACCGCCATCCCGGTGGTCGCCTTCGCGGTCTGGCTGTCGCTGCGGCGCCTGCACGCGCGCCTGCTGCACGACAGCGAGTGACCGGGCCGGCGGCAGCGGTGCCGCCGCGGGGCCGGCGTCAGCGCTTCGGCTGTGCGAGCCGCTGCTCGATGCGCACCACCGGCTTGCCGGCCAAGGCGTCGAGGCGGCGGCCCATCGCCTGTTCGAGCAGGTCCAGCCGCTGCTGGGCCGGCGGATGGGTCGACAGCGACAACGCGAACAGCGGGTTGTCGGGCGCCGCCGAACGCAACTGCTGCAGCACGCCGGGCAGGCCGTAGGGGTCGAAGCCGGAACGCGCGGCCAGCGCCACGCCCTGGCGATCGGCCTCGAACTCGTCGCTCTGGTCGAGGCCGCTGAAATAGAGGTTGCGCCCCAGCGCCAGCATCTGCTGCGAGACCAGGCTGCCGACGGCGTTGCTGGTGCGGATCTGCGAGCCGAGCAGCTGGGTGGCCAGGCCGGCGCGCGCCTTGCTGCGCAGGGCCTGCAGGTGGTGGCGCTCGGTCACGTGCGTGATCTCGTGCGCCAGGATGCCGGCCAGCTCCGCCTCGTCGACGCGATCGACCAGGCCCCTGGTGACGAAGACGAACCCGCCCGGTGCCGCGAAGGCGTTGAAGCCGGGGTCGTCGAGCACGCCGAAGGTCCAGGGCAGCAGGGGCCGGGCCGACTGCAGGCTGATCCAGCGCCCGAGCTGGTTGACGTAGCGCTGAAGGGCCGCGTCGGCGTGCAGTGGCTTGCTTCCCAGCAGCACCGCCGCCAGCTGGCGGCCGATCTCGATCTCCCTCGTCTCGTCGATCGTGCCGTCGGCCTGCGACAGCAGGGTCATCAGGTCGTTGGCCGGCGCCGCTGTAGCGGTCGGCTGCGTGCCGCCCAGCAGGCTGCCCAGCGCTGCGGCCGGCGAGGCCGAGCCGCCCTGCTGGCCGCCCAGGATGGAATTGAGCAGGCCCAGGCCGCTGGTCTGCGCCGCGGCTGGCAGCGCGAGCAGCGCGGCGGCGGCCAGGGCGACGGCGGTGCAGCGGCGCATCACGGCTGACCTCCCTGGCCACTGCGGGCAGGCACCGGCAGCGGTTCGACGGACTCGGTCCGCAGCGCCGCCTCGCGCGCGAACTGGCGCGCCTGCGGCTCGGCCACGCGCAGGGCCTCCATCCGTGTCACCGCCGCGGTGTCGGGCTGGGCCTGCGCCAGGTCCTCGGCGCCCAGGCCGCGGATGCCGATGGTCGAGGTCGGCGTGATCGCGCGCTGCTGCGACGGCTTGGTGAAGAAGCTGGCGACACCGCGCAGCGCACTGGCGGCCCCGCCGCCCGAGGTGCCGGCGGCGCCGGACGCGGGGCCCAGGTCGAACAGATGGACCCAGCCGGTGGCGCCGGCGGCGGTGCGCACCCGCACCCAGGGGCCCTGGCGGTCGGCCAGGCGAGTCAGCGGCGTGTCGGCGGCCAGCGTGGCCAGGCTGCGGCCGGCCTCGCCGGGCGCTTCGCGCAACTCGGTGGTGCGGCGGGCCAGCGCCGGTTCCTCCTGGGCCTGCGCGGGGGCCGGCAGCGAGGCCGCCAGCACCAGTGCGAACAGCCAGGCCCCGGCGCTGGAGCGCGAGCGGGCACGTATCATCCTGCGTTCCAAATCTCGACGACAGAAGGGCGCAATTCTATGGACCTCGGCATTGCGGGCAAATGGGCGCTGGTGGGTGGCGCCAGCAAGGGACTCGGCTTCGGCTGCGCGCAGGCGCTGGCCCGCGAGGGTGTGAACGTGGTGCTGGTGGCGCGCGGCGCGCCGGCCCTGCAGGCGGCGGTGGAGCAGCTGCAGGCCGACCCGGCCAAGCCGGCCGCGGCGCAGGTGCTGCAGGTGGCGGCCGACATCACGACCCCGGAAGGCCGCGCCGCGGTGTTCGCCGTGCGCCGCGACTTCGACATCGTGGTCACCAACGCCGGTGGTCCGCCCCCGGGCGACTTCCGCGAATGGGACCGCGAGGCCTGGATCAAGGCGGTCGACGCCAACATGCTGACCCCGATCGAGTTGATCAAGTCGCAGGTCGACGGCATGGTTGCGCGCGGCTTCGGCCGCATCGTCAACATCACCTCGTCGTCGGTGAAGGCGCCGATCGACATCCTGGGCCTGTCCAACGGCGCGCGCAGCGGCCTCACCGGCTTCGTGGCCGGCGTGGCGCGCACGAAGAAACTGGCGGCGGCCAACGTCACCATCAACAACCTGCTGCCCGGCTCGTTCGACACCGACCGCATCAAGGCCACGCTGGACGGCGCGGCCAAGAAGACCGGCAAGAGCCGCGACGAAGTGCTGGCGGCCCGGGTGGCCACCATCCCCGCCGGCCGCCTGGGCACGCCGGCGGAGTTCGGCGCCGCCTGCGCCTTCCTGTGCAGCATGCAGGCGAGCTACATCACCGGCCAGAACCTGCTCACCGACGGCGGCGCCTACCCCGGCACCCACTGAACGGCCGCGCCGGGCGGCCGGCGCTCACGCCTTGCGCGACGAGATGAAGATGCCGCCCACGATGAGCAGGAAGGCGACGCCGTGGAACGGCCGCGGCAGCTCGCCCAGGACCGCCGCCGACATCACGGCGGCGAACACCGGCGCCAGGTTGGAGAAGAAGCCGGCCACCGTCGGCCCGACGCGCTGCACGCCCAGCCCCCAGCACCGGTAGGCCAGGATCGCCGGCCCCACCGCCACGAACAGCAACGCCGCCGCGACCGGCCAGCTCCAGGCGATGTACTGCGGGGCCGCCGCCCACTCGCCGGCGGCGAACAGCGCCGACCAGCCGAGCCCGAACACCATCTGCGCCATGAGCAGGGCCGCCCAGTTGCCGCGGATGGCGGCCGGATCGCCGGGCCGCACCAGCAGCCAGCTGTAGAACGCCCAGGCCACGGTGGCCAGCAGGACGTAGAAGTCGCCCGGCACCAGCCGCACCTGCAGCAGCAGGTCCCAGTCGCCGCGGCTCAGCACGACCAGCACGCCGGCGATCGACAGCGCCGCACCCGCGACCTGCCGCGCCGTGATGCGCTGGCCGAAGCACAGCGCCCCGATGCCCAGCATCCAGGCCGGCGTGCTGGCGGCCACCAGCGTGACGTTCAGCGGCGTGGAGGTCTTCAGGGCCAGGTACTGCAGCGCGTTGTAGCAGCCCACGCCCAGCAGGCCGAGCACGGCGAAGCGGCGCCACAGGGGCCACAGCGGGCTGTCGCGCCGCAGCAGCCAGGCGGTCGACGGCAGCAGCAGCAGGAAGGCGAGCAGCCAGCGCAGGAAGTTCAGCGTGATGGGCGGCACCAGGCCTGCCAGCAGCCGGCCGACCACCGCGTTGCCGGCCCACAGCAAGGGCGGCAGCACGAGCAGGGCGGCGGTGGCGGGCGTCAGGCGTTGGTGCATGGCGCAACTGTATCGGGGGCCCCGGCGGCGTCCCGCGATGTGTGGCAGGATGGCGCGCCGCGCCGCGGCCCCATGACCAGCATCGAGGAGAACACGACCATGTCCAGAGCCGTCCAGATCGACCAGAATGGCGGGCCCGAGCAGATGAAGATCGTCGACGTGCAGGTCGGCGAGCCGGGCCCCGGCCAGATCCGCATCCGCCACAAGGCGGTCGGCCTGAACTTCATCGACGTCTACCAGCGCACCGGCCTGTACCAGCTGCCCATGCCCCTGAAGCTGGGCATGGAGGGCTCCGGCATCGTCGAGGCGGTGGGCGAGGGCGTCACGCACCTGCGTCCGGGTGACCGCGCCGCCTATGCGAGCCAGCCGCCCGGCAGCTATTGCGACGTGCGGGTGATGCCGGCGATGAACGTCTGCAAGCTGCCGGACGCGATCGATTTCGACACCGGCGCCGCCATGATGCTCAAGGGCCTGACGGCGCAGTACCTGCTGCGCCGCACCAGCCCGCAGGGCGGGCTGAAGGCCGGCGACTACGTGCTGTTCCACGCCGCCGCCGGCGGCGTCGGCCTGATCGCCTGCCAGTGGGCCAGGGCGCTGGGGCTGCAGCTCATTGGGACGGCCGGCTCCGACGCCAAGTGCGCCCTGGCCAAGGAGCACGGCGCGACGCACGTGATCAACTACGCGAAGGAAGACTTCAAGGAGCGGGTCAAGGAGATCACCGGCGGCAAGGGCGTGAAGGTGGTCTACGACTCGGTCGGCAAGGACACCTGGGAGAAGTCGCTCGACTGCCTGCAGCCGCTGGGCCTGATGGCCAGTTTCGGCAACGCCTCGGGCCCGGTGCCGCCCTTCGCGCCCGGCATCCTGGGCACCAAGGGCTCGCTCTACGTCACCCGGCAGACGCTGTTCTCGCACATCACCAGCCGCGAGAACACGCAGGCGATGGCCGACGACCTGTTCGCCGCCGTTACCGGCGGCCAGGTCAAGATCCGCATCGACCAGCGCTTCCCGCTGGAGCAGGTGCAGGACGCGCACCGCGCGCTCGAGGCGCGCAAGACCACCGGCAGCACCATCCTCACCCTGTGAGCGGATTTCCGGCGCTGCCCGCCGGCTGGCTGGCCGGCCTGCGCGCACGGCTGGATCGTCCGCCGGCGCAGCCGCGGCTGCCGCTGCGCTGGCGCGGCCACGCCATCGGTTCGGTCGAGCCGCAGTGGGTGGCGGGCCTGCACGCGGCGGCGCCCACCACCGTGCCCCTGCTGCGGCCGGCGATGGACCCGGCCGGCCCCGGCTACTTGGTCGACGGCGCCGACCTGACCACCGCGCTGCAGGTCCTGGCCGATGCCATGCGCGCCGCCGGTCGCGCCCATGCCTGGCGCGACGAGCAGCTTGCGGTGGCAGGCGAGGACGGTGCGGTGCTCGGCAGCATCGAGCGGGCGGCGGTCCGGCCGCTGGGCATCGCCACCCGGGCCGTGCACCTGCTCGGCCAGGCCGGCAGCGGCCACTGGATCCAGCAGCGTGCACTCGACAAGCCCACCGACCCGGGGCTGTGGGACACCCTGATGGGGGGCATGGTGCCGGCCCGCGATGCGGTGGCCGAGGCACTCCAGCGCGAGACCTGGGAGGAGGCCGGCCTCCGGCTGGACCAGCTCGAGGACCTGCAGCGCGGCGGCGCGGTGCTCAGCCGGGGACCGGCGGGCGAGGTGGCCGGCGGCTACGTCGTCGAGGTGATCGACTGGTACCGGGCACGGGTGCCCGACGGCGTGGCGCCGGTCAACCAGGACGGCGAGGTGGCGCAGTTCCGCCTGGTCGGCGACGCGGAACTGGTGCGGATGCTGGTGGCCGACGAGTTCACGCTGGAGGCGGCCGGGGTGTTCGCGGCGGCGGCCGCCTGATCGCCTCCTGACCGCCGTCTCCTACAGGCGCTTGGCCGGGCTGCTTGCACTTGGGTTGCTGGCGAGCGACTAGATTGGGGGCAATGAAGCATCGGCCATGTCCCCCTGGGGGCAGGGCCTCCGGAGCACCGAGTGGCATTGCGAGCCTATATCGTCGAGGACAGCCCGACCATCCGAGAGAACCTCATCGAGACGCTGCAGGAGCTGGCGGAGGTGGAGTGCGTCGGCTTGGCCGACACCGAGAGCGAAGGCAAGTCCTGGCTGGCGGCCCACCCCGATGCCTGGGACATCGCCGTCGTCGACCTGTTCCTGCGCCAGGGCAGCGGCCTCAAGGTGGTGGAGGCCGGCCGCACGCGCCGGCGCGGCCAGAAGGTCATCGTGCTGAGCAACCATGCGACGGCCGACATGCGGCGCCGCTGCGCCCAGCTGGGCGCCGACGCGGTGTTCGACAAGTCCACCGAGATCGACGACCTGCTCGACTATTGCGTGAAGGCGCGCGGCGAGCTCGAGGCGGCCTGAGCTGGCTCAGCCGTTCCAACGGATGACGCGCCACGCGCGCTGGCGCGCGATGGCGGCCAGCTGCGGATCGGGCTCGACGGCCACCGCCTCGTCGGCCGCTTCCAGCAGCGGCAGGTCATTCGACGAGTCGCTGTAGGCAATGCTGTGCCAACCGGCCAGCGATGAACCTCGCTGCGCCAGCCAGTCCTGCAGGCGTCGCACCTTGCCCGCGCGCATATTGGGCGGCCCGTACACTCCGCCGGTGAACAGGCCGTCCTGCTGCTGCGCCTCGGTGGCCAGCAGGTGGTCGATGCCCAGGTGGGCCGCCGTCAGCTCCGTGATGTAGCGGTTGGTGGCGGTGGTCAGCACGACCAGCGCGCCGGCCGCCCGTTCCTGGCGCACCAGGTCCAGCGCGCCCGGCGGAATGCGCGGCACCACCTGCTCGTGCAGGAAGCGCCGGCGCAGCGGCTCCCACTCCAACGGGCTGCGGCCGGCCAGGGTGGACACGTAGAAGCCCGCGAACTCGTCCACGCCCACCGTGCCGGCCTGGTAGCGCGACTCCATGTCGGCGTTGCGCACGGCAAAGGCGGCGCGATCGAGCAGGCCTTCGGCGATCAGGAAATCGCACCACAGCACATCGCTGTCGCCCAGCAGCAGCGTGTGGTCGAGGTCGAAGAGGGCGAGGCGCGGCTTCACGCGGCGCGCAGGTGCCAGGCCTTGGGCCGCGTGAAGGCCTGGATGCCGTAGCTGGACAAGGTCAGGCCGATGCCGGAGTCGCCGACGCCGCTCCAGGGCAGGCGCGGGCTCACGCGGTCGCAGCAGTTCCAGTAGACGCTGCCGGCGTGCACCTGCGCCAGCAGCCGCCGCGCCCGCGCCTCGTCGCGGGTGTAGACGCCGGCGGTGAGGCCGTAGCGGGTGTCGTTCATCAGGCGCACCGCCTCCTCGTCGCCCGCCACTTTCTGGATGCCGATCACGGGCCCGAAGCTCTCCTCGCGCATCAGTTCCATGCGGTGGTCGACACCCGAGAACACGGTGGGCTCGAACCAGTTGCCGGGACCGGCGCCGCGCGCGCCGCCCGCCAGCAGCGTCGCGCCCTTGGCCCGCGCATCGGCGACCTGGGCTTCCAGCACCTCGAGCTGTGGCGCCCGCGTGATGGCGCCGATGTAGGTGTCCTCGCGCATGGGGTCGCCGCGGCGCAGGCCCTTGACGGTGTTGACGAAGGCCGCCACGAAGGCGTCGTGGATCTTCTCGTGCACGTAGATGCGTTCGACCGAGCAGCAGCTCTGGCCGGTGTTGTACATGGCGCCGTCGGCCAGCGACTCGGCCGCCGTGCGCGGATCGACGTCCTCGCAGACATAGGTCGGGTCCTTGCCGCCCAGCTCCAGCTGCAGCTTCACGAAGCGGCCGGCGAGCGCCTGCGAGATGCGGCGGCCGGTGGCGTGCGAGCCGGTGAAGAAGACACCGTCCACCGGCTGCTCGAGCAGGGCGGTGCCGACGGCGCCGGCGCCCACCAGGCAGGCCATCACCGCGGGCGGCACGCCGGCCTCGTGCAGCAGCCGGGTGATCGCCAGGCCGGTCTGGGCGGCGTATTCCGAGGGTTTGTAGAGCACCGCATTGCCGGCGAGCAGCGCCGGCAGGATGACGTTGCAGCCGACGAACCAGGGGTAGTTCCAGGCCGAGATGTTGGCGACCACGCCCAGCGGCTCGTGCTGGATCACCTCGCGCATGCCGGACTCGTCGAACACCTGTTCGGGCGCCAGCACCGGTTCGACCATGCCGAGGAAGAAGTCGATGCGCGGCAGCAGCCCGTTGAGCTCGTTGCGCGACATCCGGATCGGCTTGCCGGTCTCGCGCGTCATGGTCACCGCCAGCGACTCCAACTGGCCGACCACGCCGGCGCGGAAGCGCTCGATGCAGACCTTGCGGTCGGCCAGCGGAGTGGCGGCCCAGGCCGCCTGGGCGGCGCGTGCCGCGGCGTAGCAAGCGGCGACCGAGGCCGCGTCGTCGGCCGGCAGGGTGGCGATCAGGGCGCCGGTGGCGGGATCGTGGACGGGCAGCTGGGTCATCGACAGGGAACCTTCGCGCTACGCGCAGCGGTGGAACGAGCGGGGGCTCATGCGGTGCGGGCCGCGCGGGCGGCCGCCAGGAAGTCGTGCAGGAGCGGGGTGTCGTCGACCACGCCCAGGCGCGGGAAGTGGAACTCGGGGTGCCACTGCACCGCCGACACCCAGGCGCCGCCGGTGTGGCGGATGGCCTCGATGACGCCGTCGTCGGGCGAGGTGGCCTCGACGACGAAGCCGGGCGCCAAATCCTTGATGCCCTGGTGGTGCACGCTGTTGATCTTGTGGCGGGCCTCGCCCAGCAACTGCGCCAGCCGGGTGCCGGGCACGATGTCGACCTCGTGGAAATTCAGGTCGTAGGCCTGGGCGTCGCGGTGCACGCGGGCACCGGGGTTCTGGGTGGCGATGTCCTGGAACAGGGTGCCGCCGTGCGCGACGTTGATCAGCTGCAGGCCGCGGCAGATGCCGAACACCGGCTTGCCGGCTTGCTCGAACGCCTGCACCAGGGCGATCTCGTAGGCGTCGCGCAGGCGGTCGCCGGCCCACTCGGGCCGCAGCGGCTGCTCGCCGTAGCTGCCCGGCCAGACGTCGGCGCCACCGTGCAGCACCAGGCCGTCGAGCCAGTTGGCGTAGTCGTGCACGGTGATGTCGCCGCGCGCGGTGTCGCCGTAGGGCGCCGGCACCATGACCGGCAGCGCGCCGCCGGCCATCACCCAGTGCGCGGTGGACTGCTCGATCCACTGCAGGGTCTTGGACGGGGCGGCCTTGCGCTGCGGGTCCGGGTGGAACAGGCAGGCGCTGATGCCGATCTTCGGCCGATCCATGTCCCGCCGCCTCTCACATGGCATGCTCGAACAGGCGCTGGAAGTCCTGCGCCGTCACCGGCCGTGGATTGGTCTGGTGGCAGATGTCCTTCACCGCGATGTCCACCAGGCGCGGGATCTGCTCGCGCTTGACGCCGTGCGCGGCGAGCGTTCCGGTGATGCCGATCTGCTGCTTGAGGTGGCCGAGCCAGCGCACCAGGCCGGGGCCGCCGCCGCCCGAGCGGCAGACGTGCGCCAGTTCCTCGAACTTGTCCGGCGCGGCCTCGATGTTCCATGCCAGCACGGGCTCGATCATCAGGGCGTTGGCCAGGCCGTGGTGCAGGTCGCACACGGCGCCGAGCGCGTGGGCGCACGAATGCACCGCGCCCAGGTCCTTCTGGAACGCGATGGCGCCCATCATCGACGCCATCATCATGTCGCTGCGGGCCGCGATGTTGCCCGGCTCGCGCACCGCGGTGACGAGCGAGCGCGCCGCGATGCGGGTGCCCTCCAGCGCGATGCCGTCGCACAGCGGATGCCAGGCCGGCGACAGGTAGCTCTCGATGTTGTGCGTCAGCGCGTCCATGCCGGTCGCGGCGGTGACGTGCGCCGGCAGGGCCAGCGTCAGTTCCGGGTCGGCGAAGACCTTCCTGGCCAGGATCCGGGGGCTGAACACGACCCGCTTGAGGTGGGTGTCGTCCTCGCTCACCACCGACGACCGGCCGACCTCGGAGCCGGTGCCGGACGTCGTGGGCAGGGCGACGAAGTACGGCAACTCGTTCTCGATCGCCCGCACCTGGGGATGGTCCCAGGCGTATTCGATGATGTCGCCGGGGTGGGTGGCCGCGACACCGACCACCTTGGCGACATCGAGCGCGGCGCCGCCGCCGAAGCCGATCACGCAGTCGGCGCCGTGGGCCCGGAACGCGGCCGCGCCGGCCATCACCTGGCTGGCCGTCGGGTTGCCGAACACGCCGCCGTACACCGCCACCTCCAGCCCCTGCAGGTGGGTGCGGAACTCGGCTAGCACGGGCAGCGCCGCCAGCGCGCGGTCGGTGACGAGGAGCGGCCGTCGCAGGCCACTCTCGTGCAGGTGCGCGCCGACCTCCTTGCGCGCACCGGCGCCGAAGACGATGGGGGTGGGGAAGGAGAAGCTCGACAGGCTCATGGCGATGCGGGTGTTGGGGACGCGCCGGCGGCCGGCCGTCAGATGATCTCGAAGTAGCGCCTGAGCTCCCAGTCGGTGACGCCGTCCTGCCACTGGCGCCATTCCCATTCGCGGGTGGCGGCGAAGTGGTCGACGAAGGTGTCGCCGAGCCAGTCGCGCGCGATGGCCGAGTTGCGGAACACCCGCGTGGTCTCGATCAGGCTGCGCGGCGCGCGCGGGATGTCCTCGGCGCCTTGGTTGGTGCCGGTGATCGGCGGCGCGGTGAGCTTCAGGCCCTGTTCGACGCCATGCAGGCCGGCCGCGATGACCGCGGCCATGGCCAGGTAGGGGTTGACGTCGGCGCCGGGGCAGCGCGTCTCCAGCCGGGTGGCTTTGGGCGAGCCGGCGATGACGCGGAAGCTGGCGGTGCGGTTGTCGATGCCCCAGCTCGGCTTGACCGGCGCCCAGAAGCCGTCGACCAGCCGCTTGTAGCTGTTGATGGTGGGCCAGAACAGCGGCGCGAACTCCATCAGGCAGGCCACCTGGCCGGCCAGGTAGCTTTCGAACAGCGGGCTCATCCTGCGCGGGTTGTCGGCGCCGAAGAACAGGTTGGTCTTGCCATCCGACAGGCTCTGGTGGATGTGGCCGCTGCAGCCCGGGTACTGCTGGCTCCACTTGGCCATGAAGCTGGGCATGATGCCGAAGCGCTTGCCGATCTCGCGCGCCCCGGTCTTGAACAGGATGGCGCGGTCGGCCTGCTCCAGCGCGGTGGAAAAGCCCAGCGCCACTTCCATCACGCCCGGGCCGGTCTCGGTGTGCAGCCCCTCGATCGGCACGTTGAAGGCGAGCATCTCGTCCATCAGCGCGTTGAAGAACCCGGGGTTGTCGGCCATGCGCAGCAGCGAGTAGCCGAACATGCCGGGCGTGATGGGATCGGGCGGCTGCCCGCGCTTGGCGGCCCAGGTCTGCGGCGTCTCGCGGAAGTTGAACCACTCGAACTCCATGCCCGTCATGGGCGCGAACCCGAGCTTGTCGGCCCGGGCCAGCACCCGCTTGAGCGTCTGGCGCGGGCACACCGGGTGCGGCGCGCCGTCGGCGCTGACGAACTCGCCGAGGAAGAAGGGCACGTTGCCGTCCCAGGGCACGTGCCGCGCCGTGCCGAGGTCGATGCGGGCCAGCGCGTCGGGGTAACCGTGCTGCCAGCCGGTGACGGAGGTGTTGTCGTAGCAGGTGTCCAGCATGTCCCAGCCGAACACCACGTCGCAGAAGCCGAAGCCGCCGTCGGCGGCGCCCTCGAACTTGTCGATGTGCAGGTACTTGCCGCGCAGCACGCCGTCGATGTCGCTGACGGCGACCTTCACCTTGGTGGCGCCGTCCTTCTTGAGGGCGGCGAGGGCGGGGTGGGGTGTGCTGCTGGCCATGGCGGGGTGAAGGTCAGATGGCGGGTTCGCCCGAGGCGATGCCGAGCTCCTGCAGGGCGAGCTCGACGGCGTGCACGGCCTGCTGCATCTCGTTGCGCCCGATGGCGCCGATGCAGCCGACGCGGAAGGTTTCGATCTGGGTCAGCTTGCCCGGATAGAGGATGAAGCCGTGCGCCTTGGCCGCCTCGTAGAAGCTGCGGAAGGCGTAGCGCGGGTCGCCCGGCGCATGGAAGGTGACGATGATGGGCGCCTGCACCGCGGGGTCGAGGAACGGCATGAAGCCCAGCCGGCCCATGCCGTCGACCAGCGTGCGGTAGTTGTCGGTGTAGCGCGCCAGCCGGGCCGGCTGGCCGCCCTCGGCCTCGAACTGCGCGATCGCCTCGGCCAGCGCGACGACGACGTGGGTCGGCGGCGTGAAGCGCCACTGGCCGGTCTTCTCCATGTACACGTGCTGGTCGTGCAGGTCCATCGCCAGAGACTGGCTGTTGCCGGCGCAGCCCTCGAGGATGGCCTTGCGCAGGAACACGAACCCCATGCCGGGCACGCCCTCCAGGCACTTGCCGCTGGCGGCCACGAGCGCATCGAAGCGCACCTCGCGGGCGTCGATGGGCAGCGCGCCGAACGAGCTCATCGCGTCGACGATCAGGCCCTTGCCGCGGCGCTCGCAGGCGAGGGCGACTTCCGGCAGCGGGTTGAGCACGCCCGCGCCGGTCTCGCAGTGCACCAGCACCACGTGGGTGATGCTGGCGTCCTGCGCCAGCTGGCGCTCGACCGCCGCCGCCGACACCGGCGCGGATTCGTCGAACGGCAGCACCGTGCAGCGCCGCCCCATCAGGCTGGTGAGGCGGGCGGCGCGCTTGCAATAGGCGCCGTTGTCCAGCACCAGCACGTGGCCGTCGCGCGGGACCACGGTGGCCACCGCGGCCTCGACGCTGAAGGTGCCGCTGCCCTGCAGGGGCACCACGACGTGGCTCTGCTCGCCATGCACGATCTTCAGCAGGCTGGCCCGCACCCGCGCCGTGACCGCGTTGAAGTCGGCGTCCCACGATCCCCAGTCGCGCAGCATGGCGAGCTTGGTGCGCAGCGTGGTCGTGAGCGGGCCGGGGGTCAGGAGGATACGGTCGCGGTCCATGGGTCCTTCCGATGCTTATCGTGTCACGGTTCGCCAGGCCTGTGTGCGGCGCTGGATCCACCAGGCGATGGCCATGAACAGCAGCATCGCCGCCGTGGAGGCCGCGGCGATGAGCACAGCCATGGCAGCGGCCGCGCCCATCTCGCCCGCCTCGTCGAGGTTCAGGATCGCGATCGACGCGACCTTGGTCTCGGGCGAGTACAGGAACACCACGGCGGAGATGGTGGTCATGGCGTTGATGAAGAAGTAGCGGGCGATGTCCACCAGCGTGGGCAGGCAGATCGGGACGGTGACGCGCCAGAAGGTCTTGAAGAACGGCACCTTCAGCGAGGCGCTGACCGCCTCGAATTCGCTGTCGAGCGACTTGAGCGAGGTGACGGCCGTCAGGTGGCCGGTGGTGTAGAAGTGGACCACCGTGCACAGCGTCAGCAGCGTGAGCGTCTGGTACAGCCCGCCCAGCGGGTTGCCGGGGGCGTTGTAGAAGAAGATGTAGCCCAGGCCCAGCACCAGGCCGGGCACCGCCATCGGCAGCATGGCCAGGGCCGAGACCAGGCCGCGCAGCACCCGCACCGGCCCGGCGCCGGGCTCGCGGCCGCCGGGGCTCTTTTCCAGCAGGTAGGCGCCGCAGAACACCACGACGGCGCCGAAGACGGCGGTGCCGGCCGCCATCGCCAGGCTGTTGAGGAAGGCGGTGCCGACCTCGGCGTCGACCAGGCCCAGCACGTAGTGCCGCAGGCTGGGCGTGAGGTTGTAGGGCCAGAAGCTGGCGAACGAGGCGAACACCGCCATTCCCAGCATGGCCAGCATGAGGAAGGCGACGACGCAGCAGTAGGCCGTCATCCCGGCATCGAAGCCGCGCGCCGCCTTGGGCGCGTAGGGCACGGCGCGCGCCGTCAGCATGGCGGTCTGGCGCCGGCTCACGTACTGGTCGACGCCGAAGGTGAGCACGGCCGGGGCGAGCAGCAGGATGGCCACCACCGCCCCCTTGGCGAAATCCTGCTGGCCGATGACCAGCTTGAACACGTCGGTGGCCAGCACGTTGAAGTTGCCGCCGATCACCTTGGGGATGCCGAAGTCGGTGACCACCAGCGTGAAGGTGACCAGCGCCGCCGAGATGAGCCCGTACTTGGCGCCGGGCAGCGTGATGGTGAAGAACTTGCGGGCGCGGCTGGTGCCCAGGGCATCGGCCGCCTCGTACAGGCGGGCGTCGGCCAGCGAGAGCGCCGACACCAGGATCATCAGCGCGTGCGGGAACACCGCGAAGCATTCGCCCAGCACGATGCCCGGCGCGCCGTAGATCTGCTCGATGCCCAGCCGCTGCATCCAGGCCTTGAGCACGCCCTGGTTGCCGAACCAGTAGATCAGCGAGATGGCGGACAGCAGCGAGGGCGCCAGCAGCGGCACCAGAGTGATGCCGCGGAACAGCGCCTTGCAGGGCATGCAGGAGCGGGTGAGTGCGTAGGCGAAGCCGAAGGCCAGCGGCACCGCGATGGCGGTGACCACCGTGGAGACCCAGAAGCTGTTCCACAGGCTGGACAGCAGTGCCGGGTTGCGGGCGTAGTCGAGGAAGTTGCGCAGCCCGGCGAATTCGCCGCCGGGCCCCTGCACGGCGTGCAGCAGGATCGCCCCCAGTGGCAGCGCCAGGAAGACGACCAGGGCGATGGCCACCACGGCCAGCGCGGCGTGCGCCACCCGATCGCTCCAGTGGGCGCCCTGCCGCACTGGCAACGGCGACGTGGTGGGCGCGAGCACCGCCGACATCTCAGAACACCTTGATCCGTTCGGGCAGCAGCTTCAGCCGCAACGGCGAGCCGACCGCCAGCGACTGCTCCGACAGGTAGTTGAGCGACAGGTAGACCGTGAGCCGGGCCGGGTCGATGGCCGGCGACGCCACGTGGACGTGGCAGAACGAGCCGAGGAACTCGATCTTCTCGATGCTGGCGTCGAACACGTGCGGGTCGCCCTCGGCAATGGGACGCGCCAGCACGTCCTCGGGGCGCAGGTAGACGCGCGCCTCGCGCTCGGGGCCGTCGCAGGGAATGCGCAGCGTGCCCAGGCGCAGTTCGCCGCCGCTGACGCGGGCCGGCAGCACGTTGACCTTGCCGACGAAATCGGCCACGAAGGGCGAGGCCGGTTCGCGGTACACCTGCAGCGGCGTGCCGACCTGCTCGATCGCGCCCTGGTTCATGACCACGATGCGGTCGGCCACCGACAGCGCCTCCTCCTGGTCGTGCGTGACCATGACGGTGGTCACGCCCACCTTCTGCTGCAGCGCGCGGATCTCGTGGCGCAGGCGCACCCGCTCCAGCGCGTCGAGGGCGGACAGCGGCTCGTCCAGCAGCAGCAGGCCGGGCGAAGTGGCCAGCGCCCGGGCCAGCGCGATGCGCTGCTGCTGGCCGCCCGAGAGCTGGGCCGGGTACTTGGCCTGGCTGCCCGGCAGGCCCACCAGCTTGAGCAGTTCGGCCACCCGCGCGCCGACCTGCGCCTTGGGGGTGCGCCGGTTGACCAGGCCGTAGGCGACGTTGTCGGCCACGGTGAGGTTGGGAAACAGCGCGTAGCTCTGGAACACGATGCCGTAGTCGCGCTCGGCGGGCGGCAACCGCGAGATGTCGCGCCCGTCCTGGCGCACCTCGCCGGCGCTCTGCACGTCCAGCCCGGCGATGATGCGCAGCAGCGTGGTCTTGCCGCAGCCGGAGGGCCCGAGGAAGCAGACGAATTCCCCGCGGGCGATGCCCAGGTTGATGTCGTGCAGCGCCGTGAAGCCGCCGAAGGTCTTGCGGACGTGGCGCAGCTCGAGGTAGCTCGGGTCCTCCGGGGTCATCGGTGCTCGATTACTTCTTTTCGGTCTTGCCGTCGTAGCGCTTGGTCCACTCGGCCAGGATGCGCTCGCGGTTCTCGGCGGCCCAGCCGAAGTCCATCTTCACCAGCCGTGCCTCGTAGTCCTTGGGCACGTTGGGCAGTGGCGCGGCGACGCCGGGCTGCGCGGTGATGGCGAAGTTCTTGCCGTACAGCAGCATCGCGTCCTTGCTCGACGCCCAGTCGGCCAGCTTCTTGGCCGCCGCCAGCTTCTTGGTGCCCTTGTGGATGCCGAAGGCTTCCAGGTCCCAGCCCAGGCCTTCCTTGGGGAACACCAGGTCGATGGGCGCGCCCTTGGCCTTGTTGGTGTTGCCGCGGTATTCGAACGAGATGCCCATCAGGTACTCGCCGGCGGCCGCCATGTTGCAGGGCTTGGAGCCGGAATGCGTGTACTGGCCGATGTTCTCGTGCAGCGCGTCCATGTACTTCCAGCCGCCGCCCTTGCCGCCGTCGTCGCCCCAGAGCGTGAGCCAGGCGGTGACGTCGAAGAAGCCGGTGCCCGAGGAGGCCGGGTTGGGCATGACGATCTGGCCCTTGTAGACCGGCTTGGTGAGGTCCTTCCAGGTCTCGGGCTTGGGCACGCCCTTCTTCTGCGCCTCCGTCGTGTTGAAGCACACCGTGGCGCCCCATACGTCCATGCCCCACCAGGCCGGCACCGACTTCTTGTCACGGTACTGGCTCATGATGGCATCGAGGTTGAGCGGCGCGTACGGCTCCAGCATGCCCTGCTTGTCCAGCAGCGCCAGGCTGGTGGCGGCGACGCCCATCACGACGTCGGCTTGCGGGTTGGCCTTCTCGGCCAGCAGCTTGGCGGTGATGACGCCGGTGGAGTCGCGCACCCACTTGAGCTCGATGTCGGGCACGGCCTTGTTGAAGCCCTCCTGGTAGGCCTTGAGCTGGTCGGTCTCGAGGGCGGTGTAGACCAGGAGGGTGGTCTTTTGCGCCGACGCCGCGCCGGCGAAGGCGAGCAGGCCGCACGCGGCAAGGCAGGTGAAGAGGCGGGACACGGGCATGGCAGCTCCTTGATGCTGACGGGACGTGGAATGAACGACGAACCGGTGACCGCGCGTTGCACGAAACGTGCCTTTCCCCCTCGCGCTTCTCTTGCGGTCCATTGAACGACGCACCCCAGAGCTTGTCAATTGTTTTTTGCAGATTGTTGACAATCCGGGCGATGCTGCTTTAATCGCCGCATGGCTTCCGCGCTCCATCCCACCATCGCGCTGCTGCAGACCAGTTCATTGGCCAGCGTGGTGCAGCAGGAGGTCGAGCGCGCCATCCTGGTCGGCGAATACGCCCCCGGCACCAAGCTGATCGAGGCGGCGCTGGCGCAGAAGATGGGCGTCTCGCGCGGGCCGGTGCGCGAGGCGTTCCGCATGCTGGAGGAAGCCGGGCTGGTGCGCACGGAGAAGAACCGCGGCGTGTTCGTGCGCGACATCCCGATCGACGAGGCGGTGGAGATCTTCGACCTGCGCGCGGCCATGGACGAACTGGTGGGCCGCCAGCTTGCCGCAAACATCACCCCGGCCCAGCTGAAGGAAATCCGCGGCCTGGTCGAGCAGATGGAGAAGGCCGTGAAAGCGGAGGACGCCTACGGCTACCACCTGCTCAACCTGGGGTTCCACGACCGGCTGGTGGAGATGGCCGGCAACCGCAAGCTCACCGCCATCTACCGCAAGCTGATCAAGGAGCTGTCGCTGTTCCGGCGGCTCAACCTGGCCGACAACTGGCTGCTGCCGGTGTCGGCCGGCGAGCACCGCCAGATCGTCAAGGCCATCGCCTCGGGCGACCCCGACGCCGCGGGCAAGGCCCTGTTCCAGCACGTCATGGACAGCAAGCAGCGCACCATCGAGAACGACCTGCGGCGCCAGTCCCGCAGCCAGGCGCGGGACACCGCGTGAAAGGAGCCACATGCTGACCGTCAACCAGCGCACCTACCAGCCGCCGCGCCAGCCCACGGTGGTGGTCTGCGTCGACGGCTGCGAGCCCGACTACCTGGCCCAGGCGGTCGCCGCCGGCCGGATGCCCTGGCTGCAGAGCGCGCTGGCCGAGGGCACCGGGCTGGTGGCCGATTGCGTCGTGCCGTCCTTCACCAACCCGAACAACCTGTCCATCGTGACCGGCGCGCCGCCCAGCGTGCACGGTATCTGCGGCAACTACCTGTTCGACACCGCCAGCGGCACCGAGGTCATGATGAACGACCCCAAGTGGCTGCGCGCGCCGACCCTGCTGGCGGCCCTGGCCGATGCCGGGCATTCGGTGGCGGTGGTCACGGCCAAGGACAAGCTGCGCCGGCTGCTGGGGCACGGCATGAAGGGCATCTGCTTTTCCTCCGAGAAGGCCGACCAGGCGACGCTGGCCGAGAACGGCATCGAGGACGTGCCGGCCCTGGTGGGCATGGCGGTGCCCGACGTCTACAGCGCGGAACTGTCGGAGTTCGTCTTCGCCGCCGGCGTGCAGCTGATGCGCACCCGGCGCCCGGACGTGATGTACCTCTCGACCACCGACTACGTGCAGCACAAGCACGCCCCCGGCACACCGGGCGCCAACGCCTTCAACGCCATGATGGACCGCTACCTGGGCGAGCTCGATGCGATGGGCTGCGTCATCGCGCTGACGGCCGACCACGGCATGAACGCCAAGGTCGGCCTGGACGGGCGGCCCGACGTCATCTACCTGCAGGACTGGTGCGACCGCGCCATCGGCACCGGCCGCGTCCGCGTCATCCTGCCGATCACGGATCCCTACGTGGTGCACCACGGCGCCCTTGGCTCGTTCGCCACCGTGTACCTGCCGCCCGACCAGCCGGCCGCGCCCATCGTCGCCCAGCTGCGCGGCCTGCGCGGCATGGAGCTGGTGCTGGAGCGGGGCGCCGCGGCCGACCGCTTCGAGCTGCCGGCCGACCGCATCGGCGACATCGTCTGCGTGTCGGAACGCTTCACCGTGATCGGGACATCGGTCGCGCGGCACGACCTGTCGGGCCTGGACGCACCGCTGCGATCGCACGGCGGCATCAGCGAGCAGCGCGTGCCGCTGGTGGTCAACCGCAAGCTGGCGAACGTCGATCCCAACCGCCGCTGGCGCAACTTCGACGCCTTCGATCTGGTGCTCAACCACCTGCAGTGAGGTGCCGATGGCTGCCACGTCCGCATCGATGGCCGAGTTCATCCGCGAGCAGGCCCTGGACCGCATGCGCATCGCCGGCCGCCAGGTCGGTGCCGGGCGCGAGGGTGAGCGCGCGATCGCCGTCTTCAACCCCGCGACCGGCGAGCGCCTGGGCAGCGTGCCCAAGGCGACCCTCGAGGAGGTGCGCCAGGCCTTCGAGACCGCACACGCCTTCCGGCCCCGGCTCACGCGGTCCGAGCGCGCCGCCATCCTGCAGAAGGCGGCCGCCCTCATCCGCGAGCGGCTGGACGAGGTGGCCGGCCTGATCACCGCCGAATCGGGGCTGTGCCGCAAGGATTCGGTCTACGAGGCCGGGCGCGTCAGCGACGTGCTGCTGTTCGGCGCCAACGAGGTGCTGCGCGACGACGGCCAGATCTTCAGCTGCGACCTCACGCCGCACGGCAAGAAGCGCCGGGTGTACACCCAGCGCGCGCCGCTGCTGGGCGTGATCAGCGCCATCACGCCGTTCAACCATCCGATGAACCAGGTGGCGCACAAGGTCGTGCCCAGCGTCGCCACCAACAACCGCATGGTGCTCAAGCCGTCGGAGAAGGTGCCGTTCTCGGCCATCCTGTTCGCCGACATCCTCTACCAGGCCGGCCTGCCGCCGGAGATGCTGAGCGTGGTGACGGGCGACCCGCGCGAGATCGCCGACGAGCTGATCACCAACCCGCGCGTCGACCTGGTGACGTTCACCGGCGGCGTCGCCATCGGCAAGGCCATCGCCGCCAAGGCCGGCTACCGCCGCATCGTGCTCGAGCTCGGCGGCAACGATCCCATCATCGTGATGGAGGATGCCGACCTCGACGAGGCCTCCACGCTGGCGGTGCAGGGTTCCTACAAGAACTCGGGCCAGCGCTGCACCGCCATCAAGCGCCTGCTGGTGCACGAGGCGGTGGCGGGCCGCTTCACTGAGCTGGTGGTCGACAAGACCCGGGCCTGGAAGCACGGCGATCCGCTCGATCCGGGCAACGACATGGGCACGGTGATCGACGAGGCGGCCGCCAGCCTGTTCGAGGCGCGCGTGCACGAGGCGGTCGGCCAAGGCGCGCGGCTGCTGGTGGGTAACCAGCGGCGCGGCGCGTTCTACTCGCCCACCGTGCTCGACAACGTCCAGCCCGGGATGACCGTTGTGCGCGAGGAGACCTTCGGGCCGGTGTCGCCCATCATCCGTTTCCGCGACATCGACGACGCGATCCGCATCGCCGACGGGACGGCCTACGGCCTGTCCAGCGCCGTGTGCACCAACCGGCTGGACTACATCACGCGGTTCGTCGACGAACTGCACGTCGGCACCGTCAACGTGCGCGAGGTGCCCGGCTACCGGCTGGAGCTCACGCCGTTCGGCGGCATCAAGGATTCCGGGCTGGGCTACAAGGAGGGGGTGCAGGAAGCGATGAAGAGCTTCACCAACCTCAAGACCTACTCGCTGCCATGGCCCTGACGCTGGACGACATCGGGGTCCTGTTCGACCGCCGCGGCGGCGAGCAGTACAGCGGCGAGCCGGTCACCCAGCTCGAACACGCGCTGCAGACGGCGCACAGGGCCGAACAGGCCGGTGCCGGCGACGGCCTCGTGACCGCCTGCCTGCTGCACGACCTGGGCCACCTGGTGCACGACCTGGGTGCTACGCCCACCCTGCGCGGCATCGACGACGTGCACCAGCACCTGGCCCTCCCGTTCCTGCGCGGGCTGTTCCCGGACCAGGTGCTGGGAGCCATCGGCGGCCATGTCGACGCCAAGCGCTATCTCTGCGCCGTGCGGCCCGGCTACCAGGAGGCGCTGTCGGAGGACTCGAAGCGCTCGCTGCGGCTGCAGGGCGGCGTGTTCACCCCGGTCCAGGCCGACGCCTTCATCGCCCGGCCCGGCGCTGCCGACGCGGTGCGCTTGCGCGAGTGGGACGACCTGGCCAAGGTCGCGGGAGCGGCCACGCCGCCGCTGGCGCACTTCCTCGAGCGGGCCCGGCGCTGCGCGCTGCGCGCGGCATGACCCTCACCTGGCCCGTGGCGGCGGCGGTGCTCCTGGGCGCGCTGCTGCACGCGGGCTGGAACGCACTGGTGAAGTCCAGCACCGACAAGGCGCTGGACACGGCGGTCATCCACGTCATCGGCTCCCTGCTCGGCCTGCCGCTGCTGCTGCTGGCAGGCCTGCCGCCGGCGGCCGCCTGGCCGTTCATCCTGGCGTCGGTGGTCATCCACATCGGCTACTACATCGCGCTCACCGGCGCCTACCGCCATGGCGACCTCGGGCTGACTTATCCGCTGATGCGCGGCCTGGGGCCGATGCTGGTGGCGCTATCGTCCACGCTCACGGTGGGCGAGCAGCTGTCGCCGACGGCCTGGGCCGGGGTGCTCGGCGTCTGCGCCGGCGTGCTGGTGCTGGGCCTGTCCAGCCATGCGCTGGAGCGGCCCCAGGCGGTCGGCTTCGCGCTGGCCAACGCCGTGGTCATTGCGATCTATACGGTGGTCGATGCGCTCGGTGCGCGCACCGCGGTGCGCGAGGGCGGCAGCGCGCTGCAGTACATCGCGGCGCTATTCGTGCTGGACGGCTGGCCGTTCGGATTGCTGGTGCTGCATCGGCGCGGTTTCGCCGTCGCCTGGCCGTACGCGCGCGCCCGGGCGCCGCTGGCCACCATCGGCGCCGCCGCGTCGCTGGGCTCGTACGGCATCGCGCTGTGGGCCATGACGCGTGCGCCGGTCGCGGTGGTCGCGGCGCTGCGCGAGACCTCGGTGCTGTTCGCGGCCCTGCTGGGCACCTGGCTGCTGCGCGAGTCCTTCAGCATCCGCCGCGCCACCGGCACCGCCGTGATCGTGGCGGGCGTCGTCGCCTTGCGACTGGGATGACACCATGACCCTGCCGACCCATGCCCGCATCGTCATCGTCGGTGGCGGCATCGCCGGCTGCTCCACCGCCTACCACCTGGCCAAGGCGGGCTGCACCGGCGTGCTGCTGCTGGAGCAGGGCAAGCTCACCAGCGGCACCACCTGGCACGCCGCGGGGCTGGTGGGCCAGATGCGGCCGAATCGCAGCATGACCGCGATGAGCCGCTACGGCATCGAGCTGTATGCCACCCTGGAGCAGGAGACCGGCCTGGCCACCGGCTGGAAGCAGTGTGGCAGCGTCAACGTCGCCCGCACGCCCGAGCGCCTCCAGGTGCTGCGCCGGCAGCTGGCGCTGGCGCGCAGCTTCGGCGTCGAGTGCCACGAGATCTCGCCAGCGGAGGCGGGCGAGCTCTACCCGGTGATGCGCACCGACGACCTGCAGGGCGCGATCTGGCTGCCGGGCGACGGCAAGGCCAACCCGGCCGACCTGTGCATGTCGCTCGCCAAGGGGGCCCGCCAGCGCGGCGTGGCCATGCACGAGGACATCGAGGTGACCGGCGTGCTGGTGGAGAACGGGCGGGTGACCGGCGTGCGCACTGCGCAGGGCGAGGTGCGCTGCGAGGCGCTGGTCAACTGCGCCGGCCAGTGGGCCCGCCAGTTCGGCGCGCTGGCCGGCGTCAACGTGCCGCTCTATCCGGCCGAGCACTTCTACATCGTCACCGGCCGCATCCCGGGGGTGCATCCCATGCTGCCGGTGATGCGCGACCCGGACGGCTACATCTACTACAAGGAGGAGGTCGGCGGCCTGCTGATGGGCGGGTTCGAGCCGAAGGCCAAGCCGTGGCGCGTCGACCCGATCCCGTCCACCTTCCAGTTCCAGCTGCTCGACGAGGACTGGGACCAGTTCGAGATCCTGATGACCAACGCCATCCAGCGCACGCCCTGCCTGGAGACGGCCGAAGTGAAGATGCTGCTGAACGGGCCCGAGAGCTTCACGCCCGACGGCAATTTCATCCTCGGCGAGGCGCCGGGGCTGCGCGGCTACTTCGTCTGCGCCGGCTTCAATTCGGCCGGCATCGCCAACAGCGGCGGCGCCGGCCGCCTGATGGCCGAGTGGATCCTGGCCGGCGAGCCGCCGATGGACCTGTGGGAGGTCGACATCCGGCGCTTCGGTGCCTTCACCGGCAACCGCCAGGCACTGGCCGAGCGCACCGGCGAGACCCTGGGCCTGCACTACGCGATGCGCTGGCCGCGCCAGGAACTGCAGACGGCGCGGCCGCTGCGCACGTCGCCGCTGTACGACCTGCTGGCCACGCGCGGCGCCGAGTTCGGCAGCAAGAACGGCTGGGAGCGCGCCAACTACTTCCGCCCACCGGGGGCGCAACGGCCGGCCGACACGCTCGGCACGCCGGGCTGGCTGCCCTGGGTGCAGGCCGAGCAGCGGGCCACGCGCGAGGCGGTCGCGCTGTACGACCAGACCTCGTTCGGCAAGCTGCTGCTGCAGGGCCGCGACGCGCTCGCGGTGCTGCAGCGCCTGTGCGCCAACGAGATGGACGTGCCGGTCGGGCGGATGGTGTACACGCCGCTGCTCAATGCGCGCGGCGGCATCGAGAGCGACCTGACGGTGCTGCGCCAGGCCGCCGACCGCTTCCTGCTGGTCACCGGTTCCGCGCAGCCCACCCGCGATGCCGACTGGATCGAGCGCCACATCGGCGCCGGCGAGCATGCCGTGCTGACCGACGTCTCGGCCCTGACCAGCGTCCTGTCGGTCATGGGGCCCAGGGCGCGTGCGTTGCTGGCCCGGGTGAGCCCGGACGACCTGTCGCCCGAGGCGCTGAAGTTCTCGTGGACGCGCGAGATCGACCTCGGCCACGCCCGCGTGCGCGCGGCCCGCATGAGCTACGTGGGCGGGCCGGGGTTCGAGCTGCACGTGCCGGTGGAGATGGCGCGCCATGTCTACCTGGCCCTGCACGCGGCCGGCAAGGACCTCGGGCTGAAGGATGCCGGCTACTACGCACTGGACGCGTTGCGCATCGAGCAGGGCCGGCGCGCCTGGGGCGCCGAGCTGGGCCCCGACGAGACGCCCTGGCAGGCCGGGCTGATGGCCGGCGTGCGGCTGGACAAGCCGGTGGACTTCCTGGGCCGCGCGGCGCTGCTGGCGGCGCAGGGCCAGCCCCTGGGCAAGAAGCTGGTGGCGCTGGTGGTGGACGGCGGCGCCTGGCCCTGGGGCGGCGAGACCATCCTGGTCGGCGGACAACCGGCCGGGGAGATCACGTCGGCCGGCTACAGCCCGCTGGCCGGCGGCTGCGTGGCCCTGGGTTACGTGCGCGAGGCGGCGGCGCAGCTGCCGCACGCCGGGACGCCGGCCCGCATTGACCTCTGGGGAGAGGCGGTGGCGGTGCGGCTGTTCGACCGCTGGCCGCCGCGCGCCTGAGGCGCCTCAGCTGGTGACGCCGTCCTTGGCCAGCACGTCGCTGCGCAGGCGGCTGGGGGCCAGTGCGCCGGCCGACTCCAGGATGGGGTAGGCGATCGAGCAGATGTGCGAGTTGATGCGCTTGAGGTCGCTGATCAGGTCGATGTGCAGCGAGCTGGTCTCGATGCTCTGCACCGTGTTGCCGGACAGGCGCGACAGGTGGGTGGCGGCGTAGGCATGCTCGAGGTCGCGGAAGCGCGCCTTTTCCTCCAGCAGCTTCTGCGCGTCGCGCACCGACCCGTTCAGGAACACGCTCATGCCCAGGCGCAGGTTGTCGACCAGCCGCGCGTGCAGCTCGCAGATCTCGGCCATGCCGGCCTCGGAGAAGCTGCGGCCCTTGCGGATCTTCTTGTCCTCGATGTCGATCAGGATGCGCTCGATCGTGTCGCCGATCTGCTCCATGTTGATCGTGAAGCTGATGATGTCGGTCCAGCGCCGGCTTTCCTCCTCGCCCAGCGCCTCGCGCGAGATCTTGGTTAGGTAGTACTTGATGGCGGAATAGAGCTCGTCGACCGTGTCATCGAGCTTGCGCAGGTCCTCGGCCAGCCGCAGGTCGTTGGTGCGGATCACGGTGAGGATGCCCAGCAGCATGGTCTCGACCACGTCGGCCTGGTGCAGCGCCTCGCGGGCGGCGCACGAGATGGCCAGCGAGGGGGTGCCCAGGGCCGAGGGGTCGAGGTGGTGCGGCCGGTTGCCGGCCGGGCCCCGCTCGGGCTTGGGCAGCCAGCGGGTGGCAGCGCGGGCGATGGGATGCACCAGGCCGAGGAACAGCACCGCCATCGCCAGGTTCAGCGTCAGGTGGAACAGCACCACGGTGGACACCGTGGGGCCGAGGTGGGGCCGCAGGTGCGTGAGCCACAGCCCGATGCACGGCGCCGCCAGCGCCACGCCGATGCACTTGAACAGCAGGTTGCCCAGCGGCACGTGGCGCACCTCGACGGCGGAGCGCGAGGTGGTCAGCACGCCCAGCAGGCCGCTGCCCAGGTTGGCGCCCAGCACCAGGCCCAGCGCCATGTCGACCGGCACGATGCCCGAGGCGGCCAGGGTCGCCGTCAGCAGCACGATGGCCAGGCTGGAATACGACAACAGGGCGAGCACGGCGCCGGTCGTGATCTCCAGCAGCAGGTCGCTGTTGATCGAGGCCAGCAGCGCCCGCACCACCGGCGACTGCACCATCACCTGGGTCGCCTCGGAGATCAGGCGCAGGGCCAGCAGCATCAGGCCGAGGCCGATGAGCACGCGCCCGAAGCGGCCGACGTTGGTGGAAGGCCGGGAGATGAACAGCACCACGCCGCTGAAGATCAGCAGCGGCGACAGCCAGGACAGGTCGAACGAGAAGATCACCGTGACCAGGCTGGTGCCGACGTCGGCCCCCAGCATGACGGCCAGCGCCAGCGGCAGCGTGATCAGGCCCTGGCCGACGAAGGCGGCGACGATCAGGGCGGTGGCGGTGCTCGATTGCAGCAGCGCGGTGACGCCGACCCCGGCCAGCGCCGCGTTGACCCGGTTCCTGCCGACGCTGCGGGCCAGCACCTGGCGCAGGTTGGCGCCGAACACCCGCAGGATGCCCGTGCGGACGAGGTGGGTGCCCCAGACCAGCAACGCCACGGCCGCCAGCAGGTTGAGCAGATGCTTCATGCTTGAAGCATCCGATGATACGGGCGGCTGGGCGGTGCGGTGTCGTTCCCGCGCATCACCGGAGCCGCCGGCTGGCGGTCATGCCCGGCTCTCCTGGGTCCGGGCCTCCAGGTAGCGGTGCAGGGCCGCCACCACGGCGGCGCCCTCGCCGATGGCTGCCCCGACCCGCTTGGTGGAGCCGGCGCGGACGTCGCCCACCGCGAACACGCCCGCCAGGCTGGATTCGAGCTCGCCGCGCCCGGGCCCGCCGGTGACCACGAAGCCGGCCCGGTCCAGTGCCACGCCGCAGCCGGCCAGGAAGGCGGTTTCGGGCGAGGCGCCGATGAAGAGGAACAGGTTGCGCACCGGCCGCCGCGTGACGGCGCCGGTATCGCGGTCCTGCCAGGCCACGTCGGACAGGTGCCCGCCGGCGTCGCCGTCGAGTTCCACCAGTTCCTGCCGGGGCAGGACGGTGATGTTGCGGGCCGCCGCGATGCGGTCGACCAGGTAGCGCGACATGGTGGCCGCCAGCGCGGCGCCGCGCACCAGCATGGTCACCTGCGCGGCATGCGCGGCCAGGAAGACCGCGGCCTGGCCGGCGGAGTTGCCGCCGCCCACCAGCACCACGTGCTCGCCCTTGCACAGGCGCGCCTCGATCGGCGAGGCCCAGTACCAGACCCCGCGGCCCTCGAAGGCCGGCAGGTTGCGCGCCTCGGGGCGGTTGTAGCGTGCCCCGGTGGCGACCACGACGGCCCGGGCGCGCAGCTGGCGGCCGTCGGTCAGGTGCAGGGTCGGCGCGTCCATGCCGGCGCCGCACTCCAGCGTCTCGACCTGGGCCGGCACCAGCACCCGGGCCCCGAACTTCTGCGCCTGCACGTAGGCGCGGCCGGCCAGGGCCTGGCCCGAGATGCCGGTCGGGAAGCCCAGGTAGTTCTCGATGCGGGCGCTCGCGCCGGCCTGGCCGCCGAAGGCGCGGCAGTCCAGGGCGACCACCTCCAGCCCTTCGCTGGCGGCGTAGACCGCGGTCGCCAGGCCGGCGGGCCCGGCGCCGATGATGGCGACGTCGAACAGCTGCTGCTGCTCGCCGGCATCGAGCAGGCCCAGGCAGCGCGCCAGCGCGTGCTCGTCCGGGTCGACCAGGATGCTGCCGTCCGGGCAGACCGCCAGCATCTCGTGCGGCCGGTTGGCGTACTGCGAGGCGAGCGCGCAGGCGCTGGCGTCCTCGCGCGGGCTGATCACGTGGTAGGGCTGGCCGTTGCGGCGCAGGAAGTGCTCCAGCCGCACCAGGTGCGGCCCCTGGGCGTCGCCGATCAGCACGGCGCCGGCCGCCCCGCGTTCGATCAGCGCCACCCGGCGCAGGATCAGGGCGCGCGTGATGCGCTCGCCTAGGTCGGCCTCGGCGGTCAGCAGCGCGCGCAGCTGTGGCGGCGGCACCAGGATGGCTTCGACCGCTTCGTCGGCGACCCCGTCCACCAGCGCCGGCGCTCCCGAGAGCTGTCCGACTTCGCCGAGGAACGACCCCGGCCCCTCGCGGACGATGGGCGCCACGTGCCCCAGCCCATCGCGCTGGCAGATGGTGACGACGCCGCGCAGCAGCAGGAACAGGCCCGGCCCGGGCTGGCCGGCGCGGAACAGGTACTCGCCGGCCGCGTACTGCCGGGCGGAGCCGAACCGTGCCGCCCGGGCGAGGTCGTCCTCGCCGAGCACCGGGAACATCTGCTCGCGCCGGCCAATGAAGGAATCGAACGCTTCGGGAAGGTCGGCCATGCGGCTAGCCTGCGGGGATTCCCGCCGGCCGTCAACCCGGCGGCCGCGCCGCGCAGGTCAGCCGCTGCGCCGCACGCGCCGCAGCTCGTCGACGACGAGGCCGATGGCGCCCAGCGTGATGCCGCTGTCGGCCACATTGAAGGCCGGGAAGAACCAGCCGCCGTAGTGGACCTGCAGGAAGTCGACCACGTAGCCGTGCAGCAGGCGGTCGACCAGGTTGCCGACCGCGCCGCCCAGGATGAGCGCCAGCGACAGGCAGAACAGCTTCTGCCCCGGATGGGTGCGCAGCATCCAGACGATGAAGACGACGGCGGCCACGGCGATGCCGGTGAACAGCCAGCGCTGCCAGCCGGAGGCCGCGGCCAGGAACGAGAACGCCGCCCCCGTGTTGTGGGCTCGCACGATGTTGAAGAAGCTGGTGATCGTGGTGGAGTCGCCCAGCCGGTAGTAGCCGAGGATCAGGACCTTGGTGAACTGGTCGGCGATCAGCAGGATGAAGGCCAGCCCGAGCCAGGGCAGCAGGCTGCCGGCGGGCGACGCGCTGCGGAGGGCGGCGCGGGCCATCAGGCGTGGTGCCGGTCTTCGCCGGTGCCGTACAGGTTGCTGACGCAGCGGCCGCAGATCGCCGGATGGGCGGGGTCGGCACCGACGTCGGCACGCCAGTGCCAGCAGCGCTCGCACTTGGTGTCGGTCGACGGCACCGCCTGCACGCCCAGGGCCTCGCCGGCCGCCAGGGCGATCGCCGAGGTGATGAAGACGAACTTCAGGTCCTCGCCCAGGCCGGCCAGCAGCGCGTGGTCGGCCGCCGGCGCGGTGACGGTGAGGTTGGCCTGCAGCGAGGAGCCGACGGCGCCGCTCGCGCGCACCGCCTCGATCTCCTTGTTGGCCAGGTCGCGGATCTCGCGGATGCGGTTCCACTTGGCCAGCAGGGCCTCGTCGGGCGCGCCCAGCTCGGCGTACTCCTCCAGGAAGATCGAGTCGGAAGTGCCGAACACCTGCCAGGCTTCCTCGGCCGTGAAGCTGAGGAAGGGCGCCATCCAGCGCAGCATGGCGTGCGTGATGGTCCACAGCGCGGTCTGCGCGCTGCGGCGGGCGAGCGACTTGGCGCCGGTGGTGTAGAGCCGGTCCTTCAGGATGTCGAGGTAGAACGCACCCAGGTCCTCGGAGCAGTAGACCTGCAGCTTGGCCACCACCGGGTGGAACTCGTAGACCTCGTAGTGCGCCAGCACCTCGGCCTGGAACTGGGCCGCGCGGCTCAGGGCGTAGCGGTCGATCTCGAGCAGCTCGGCCATGGGCACCGCGTCCTTGGCCGGGTCGAAGTCGCTCACGTTGGCCAGCAGGAAGCGCAGCGTGTTGCGGATGCGGCGGTAGGCGTCGACCACCCGCGCCAGGATCTTGTCGTCGCCGGCGATGTCGCCGGAGTAGTCGGAGGCGGCCACCCACAGGCGGATGATCTCGGCACCCAGCTTCTTCCAGGTCTCCTGCGGATCGACGCCGTTGCCCAGCGACTTGCTCATCTTGCGGCCCTGGCTGTCGACGGTGAAGCCGTGCGTGAGCAGGCCGCGGTAGGGCGCGCGCCCGTACATCGCGCAGGCGGTGAGCAGCGACGAGTGGAACCAGCCGCGGTGCTGGTCGTGGCCCTCGAGGTAGAGATCGGCCTCGGGGCCGTTCTCGTGCGCGCTGCCCGGGTGCGAGCCCTTGAGCACGGTGGTGTGCGTGGTGCCCGAGTCGAACCACACTTCCAGGATGTCGGTGCTCTTGGTGTACTGCGGCGCATCGGCCGCCGCGCCGACACGGCCCAGGATGTCCTCCGGCGTGGCCTTGCTCCAGGCCTCGATGCCCCCGGCCTGCACCATGTCGGCCGCCAGGTCGAGGATCTCCATCGTCTTCGGATGCAGCTCGTGGGTGTCCTTGTGCAGGAAGAAGGGCAGGGGCACGCCCCAGCTGCGCTGGCGGCTGATGCACCAGTCGGGGCGGCCGGCGATCATGTCGTGCAGGCGCGCCTTGCCGTTCTCGGGGAAGAAGCCGGTTTCCTCGATCGCGGCCAGCGCCATCTGGCGCAGCGTTTGCGGCGCCTTGTCGCGGGTGAACACGCCTTCGCCTTCGTCCATGCGTATGAACCACTGGGCGGCGGCGCGGTAGATGACCGGCGACTTGTGGCGCCAGCAGTGCGGGTAGCTGTGGGCGATGGTCTCGGTGGCGAACAGGCGGCCGGCCTTGTCCAGCGTCTCGATGACGACCGGTGCGGCCTTCCAGATGTTCTGGCCGCCGAACAGGGCGAAGTCGGGCGCGTAGCTGCCGTTGCCCTGCACCGGGTTGAGGATGTCGTCGTAGGACAGGCCGTGGGCGATGCAGCTGTTGAAGTCGTCCAGGCCGTAGGCCGGCGAGGAGTGGACGATGCCGGTGCCGTCCTCCGCGGTGGCGTAGTCGGCCAGGTAGACCGGCGACAGGCGCCGGTAGGCCGCGTCGACCTCGTACAGCGGATGCCGGAACTGCAGGCCGTCGAGCGCCTGCCCCTTGGCAGTGGCGACCACCTCGCCGGTGAGCTGGTAGCGCGCCAGCGCCTTCTCGACCAGCGACGCGGCCAGCACGACGTAGCCGCGCGGGGTGTCGACCAGGGCGTAGTCGAGTTCCGGGTTCAGGTTCAGCGCCTGGTTGGCCGGGATGGTCCAGGCGGTGGTGGTCCAGATGACGACGAAGGCATCCTGCGCCTTGGGCAGCGCCGCCAGGCCGAAGGCCCGGGCCAGGGCCGCCGGGTCGTGGGCCAGGAAGCCGACGTCCAGCGTCTGCGACTTCTTGTCGGCGTACTCGATCTCGAACTCGGCCAGCGAGGAGCCGCAATCGAAGCACCAGTAGACCGGCTTGAGGCCGCGGTAGACGAAGCCGCGCTCGATGACGCGCTTGAAGGCGCGGATCTCGTCGGCCTCGTTGCGCAGGTCCATGGTGCGGTAGGGGTGCTCCCAGTCGCCCAGCACGCCCAGCCGCTTGAAGTCGGCCATCTGGATGCCGATCTGCTCGGTGGCGAAGGCGCGGCTCTTGGCCTGCATCTCGTCGCGCGGCAGGTTGCGGCCGAACTTCTTCTCGATCGCGTTCTCGATCGGCAGCCCGTGGCAGTCCCAGCCCGGGATGTAGGCCGCGTCCAGCCCCTTGAGCTGGCGCGACTTGACGATCATGTCCTTGAGCACCTTGTTCACCGCGTGGCCCATGTGGATCTGGCCGTTGGCGTACGGCGGGCCGTCGTGCAGGATGAACTTCTGGCGGCCGCGGCGGGCGACGCGCAGGCGCTTGTACAGGCCCTCGTCCTCCCACTGCTTCACCCAGCCCGGCTCGCGACGGGGCAGGTCGCCGCGCATCGGGAACGGGGTGTCGGGCAGGTTGAGGGTGGCGCGGTAATCGGTTTTCTGGTCGGACATGCTGGGGCCTCGGGGGCTGCGACAAGCTCAGCCCGGTCGGGCCGCAGGGGGGCGAAGTGCGCGGGTCCGGTCGCCCTGAGCCTGTCGAGGCGGCGAGCGGCGGGGGCGCCCCCTAAATTCGGTCGCGGGTGGTCTGGCGGCGGGTGGACGCGAAGAAGGCGCGGGCGTCGGCGCAATCGCGCGCAATGCCGGCACGCAGCGCTTCCAGGCTGTCGTACTTCAGCTCGTCGTGCAGTTTGCGCAGCAGGTCCACCCGGACGATTTTACCGTAGCCCCCCTGCGCCCCGAGCTGGCTGGGCCATTCCAGGCAGTGGGTCTCCAGCAGCACGCGCCCGCCGTTGACATCGCGCGGATCCAGTGACGGCCGCACCCCGAGGTTGGCCACACCCGGCAGCGGGTCGGCCACCAGGCCGTGGACCTGGACCGCGAAGATGCCCGAGGCGGCCGGTTTCCAGTGCGAGAAGCGCAGGTTCAGGGTGGGGAAGCCGAGGTCGCGGCCGAGCTTGCGCCCGTGGACGACGTGGCCGCTGATGCTGTACGGACGGCCCAGCAGGGCGGCGACCCCGTCCATGTCGGCACTGGCCAGGGCGTCGCGCACGGCCGAACTGGAGACGCGCAGGTTGCGCACCTCGTAGCTGTTCATGCGTGCGACATCGAACCCCCGCGCCTGGCCGGCCGCATCCAGCATCGCGTAATCGCCGGCGCGCTTGGCGCCGAAGCGAAAGTCGTCGCCCACGAGCACGTAGCGGGCCCCGAGGCCGCGCACCAGCACCTCGTCGATGAAGACGTCGGGAACCTGGCTCGACAAACGCGCATCGAACGGAAGGACCACGCACTGGTCGACCCCGCACGCGGTCAGCTCGCCCAGCTTGTCGCGCAGGGTGGCGATGCGTGCGGGCGCCAGTTCGGGCTTGCGGGCCACGGCGGCGAAGTAGTCGCGTGGGTGCGGCTCGAACGTCAGAACGCAGCTGGGCACGCCGCGGTGGCGCGCCTCGCTGTTCAGCAGCGCCAGCATGGCCTGGTGGCCGCGATGGACGCCGTCGAAATTGCCGATCGTGACGGCGCATGCCGGCGCGATGCCGGGATGGTGGAAGCCGCGGAAGATGTGCATGCCGGCGTCGATATCGTTTTGATAGCGCCCGGTCTCGGCGCGCAGGGGCGCCGCGGGCGAAATGTCGCTGAATCAGGGTATATTGTGCTTGCTGTTCCGTTCGCTGTTCGCCCGTTGTCGTGGAAGGAGCGTTCGTTGAAGGTCTTGAAGTTGTCCGGCCAGGGTCTGCCGCAGTCCTGGATTTCCCTCGAGCAGGCGGTGCTGCACTATGCCGCCGATGAGGTGCGCTGGGAGGTCGGCGCACAGGTTGCGCTGTTCCGTGGCGGCCACAACGCCATGACCGGCGAGCAGTCGCTCATCGCCGTCAGCAGCATCATCGGCACCAAGGGGGTGCCGAACATCAACCCCTTCGACCTCAAGCCCGGCCTCACCAACGGCAAGCTGTTCGCCCGCGACCGCAACATCTGCGCTTACTGCGGCGGCGATTTCCACGAGGATGAGCTCACCCGCGAGCACATCATTCCCTTCGCGCAGAACGGCAAGGACCACTGGATGAACGTGGTGACGGCATGCCGTGCCTGCAACCACCGCAAGAGCAACCGCACGCCCGAGCAGGCCCGCATGCCGCTGCTCTACGCGCCCTACGTTCCCAGCCTGTGGGAAGACTTCATCCTGCGCAACCGGCGCATCCTGGCCGACCAGATGGAGTTCCTGATGGCGCACCTGCCCAAGTCCTCGCGCCTGCACGGCTAGCGGCACCGGGCCGTCCGGTCAGTCGGTCAGCTCGAGCACCGACACCCGGTTCTGCGCTAGCGGCCAGCTGCGGCCTACCACCTTCTCCCCATTGAATTCGGCCACCACGGTGCGCGGCAGGCCGGCCGGCTGGATGCGCGAGCTGGCGACGCCGGCCCCCGGCAGCGCGCCCGGCGGCGGCGTCTGGCCGTCGAACGCCATGCGGTCGCGGGTCGGATCGAAGTAGCCACGCGGGCGCGTCATGAGCACCAGGGCCGGCGCGTCGCGGTCGGCGCCGGGCACCCGCTCGGGGCGCAGGTGCACGATTGCGCTCGAGCGCGGGAAGGGGCTGCGGTAGACATGCGTGGTGGCGTAGCCGGGTGCCGCCACGACGAACTCGAGCCGGGTCTCGGGCGTGGTGGCGAGCGGGCCCCAGCGGCCGTCCGGTCCAATGGCCTGCGACAGCAGCGCGGGGCCGCGGCGCTCGCCGGTGCCGGCGTCGACGGCGTACACCGCCAGCGTCGCGCCCGGCAGCGGCAGGTTGTTCGGCAGGTTGCCCGAGGCCGGATCGGTGGACGACACGCCCAGCCCGCTGACCTGGCCGGACAGCACGACGCGCGGCTCGGGAACGACGGCCGGCTGGGCCGGCGGACGGCCGGTGAGGAACTGGTGCATGGCGGCGAAGGCGGCCGGCGACAGCGCCGTCTCGCGGTGGTCGATGCGCGGGATCACCACGTTGGTGGCGCCCTTCAGTTCGGGGCCGGCGGCCGTCACGTGGGTCGGCTGGCCGCGCCGGCCGATCCACAGGCCGTCCGGCTGCGCGAACTTGTCGTTGCCGTCGGAGCGGATCGTCAGCCAGCGCACCGGGCCGGTCACCTCGTCGCCCTGCGCGTTGCGTGGCGTGTTCAGCGCGCGCAGGAACGGACCGGTGCCGTTGAACTCGCTGTTCGGCTGGAAATCGGGCAGCGCCCACACGCCGTGGTTCGGCGTTCCACCGAGGATGGCATGGCTCACGCGGTCGGCACCCGGGCCGTTCTGGATGTAGTCGCGCACGGCATTGCCGCCGCGCGACAGGGCGACCAGCACCACCTGCCCGGCACCCGTGGCCTGCAGCATGCGGTCGACCTCCGCCCGCAGGTGGTTGCGGAAGTCGGCCGAGGTGCTGCGTCCCGGCTGCGGCCGGGCGTGGTCCTCGGTGGCGGTGGGATAGGGCAGGTCGATGGCGTGCAGGCGTTCGCGCGGCCAGCCGTTCGATTCGAACCGCCACAGCAGCGACTGGAAGATCGATGCGCTGTCGCCGTTGCCGTGGACGAAGACGATGGGCGGCAGGTCGGCACCCCCGCGGGTGGAGGCGCAGGCGGCGAGCAGCGCGGTCGCGGCCGACGCGGCCAGCAGGTCTCGACGGGTGGTCACGGATGTCTCCTTGTCGGCGGGCCAAAAGAAATGCCCGCGGGGCGCGGGCATTCTGGGGGAGGGTCGACGCTCAGGCGAACACGCCGGCCGTGTCCTGCATCCGCGCCGACACTTCGCCCAGGTGGTGCAGCGTGTCGCCGAACGTCAGCTCCAGCTGGGTGAGCTTCTTGAAGTAGTGGCTGCCGATGTATTCGTCGGTGACGCCGATGCCGCCGTGCAGCTGCACCGAGTTCTGGCCCACGAAGCGCATCGCGACACCGAGCTGGTACTTGGCGCGCGCCATGGCCCGGCGCCGCTCCGCGGCCGGGGCATTGAGCTTCAGGCTCGCGTAGTAGCTCATCGAGCGCGCCAGTTCCTGTTGCATCTTCATGTCCGCCATGCGGTGGCGCAGGGCCTGGAAGCTGGCGATCGTGACGCCGAACTGCTTGCGGGTGTTCATGTACTCCGCCGTCAGGGCCATGGTCTTGTCGATGACGCCGACGCCTTCCGCGCACGCGCAGGCAATGCCGATGTCGACCGCATGTTCCAGGGCCGCCAGGCCGTCCTGCGTGACCAGCGTGGCCGGGGCGTTGCTGAACACGACCTCGGCGGCGCGGCTGCCGTCCAGGGTGGGGTAGCCCGTGGCGGTGACGCCGGCGGCGCGCTCGACCAGCAGCATCGCCATGCGGCCGTCCGCCATGGCGGGCACCAGGAACGCATCGGCCTGGTCGCCGGCCGGCACCAGGCTCTTGCTGCCGCTCACGGTCCAGCCGTCGCCCTGCCGGCTGGCCTTGGTCTCGCAGCGGTCCAGGTGCCAGCGCGCCTTGCGTTCCTGGTGCGCCAGCACCAGCAGCGTCTCGCCACTGGCGATGTGGCCCAGCCGGGCCGTCTTGAGCGGTTCCGGTCCATACCCGTTGATGACCGCGCCGGCGATGAGCGCCTGCGCCAGCGGCTCCAGCACCAGGCCACGGCCCAGCTCCTCCATCACCACCATGCCCTCGACCGGCCCCATGCCCATGCCGGCGTGGTCCTCGGGAACGTAGAGCCCGGCCAGGCCCAGTTCGGCCAGCTCGGTGTAGGTGTCGCGGTCGAAGCCGCCGGCGCGCACGGCGCCCCGCCGGCGCTCGAAGCCGTAGCTGCGGTCGACCCACTTGCGTACCGCGTCGCGCAGCTGTTCCTGGTCGTCGGAAAAATCGAAGTCCATGTCTTGTCTCCTCAGCCCAGGACGGTCTGCGCCACGATGTTGCGCTGAACCTCGTTGCTGCCGCCGTAGATGGTGGTCTTGCGCAGGTTGAAATAGGTCGCTGCCAGCGGCGCCAGTCCCGTTGCGGCGCCCGGGAAGTCGCCCTGCCAGCCGGCTTCCATGGCTTCCAGGATGAAGGGCACGCTGTACGGGCCCCCGGCCAGCATCATCAGTTCGCTGTAACGCTGCTGGATCTCGCTGCCCTTGATCTTCAGCAGGCCGGCCACGTCGAGCGAGTTCTTGCCCGACTTCTCGGCCGACAGCACGCGCAGCACCATCATCTCCAGGGCCACGATGTCGACTTCCAGCTTGGCGATCTCGTCGCGGAAGCGCTGGTCGTCGTACACGCCCTCGGCCTTGGCGATGCGCTTGAGCCGCTCGAGCTCGCGCTTGGCGCGGTTGACGTCGGCGATGTTGGTGCGTTCGTGCGAGAGCAGGTGCTTGGCGTAGGTCCAGCCCTTGTTCTCCTCGCCGATCAGGTTCTCGGCCGGCACTTCGACGTTGTCGAAGAACACCTCGTTCACCTCATGGCCGCCGTCGAGCATGATGATGGGCCGCACGCTGACGCCGGGCGACTTCATGTCGAGCAGCAGGAACGAGATGCCGGTCTGCGGCTTGCCTTCGGTGCTGGTGCGCACCAGGTTGAACATCCAGTCGCCGTACTGGCCCAGGGTGGTCCAGGTCTTCTGGCCGTTGACGATGTACTTGTCGCCCTTGCGTTCGGCGCGTGTCTTGAGCGACGCCAGGTCGGAGCCCGAGCCCGGCTCGCTGTAGCCCTGGCTCCACCACACCTCGCCGCTGGCGATGCCCGGCAGGAAGCGCTTCTGCTGCTCGGCGTTGCCGAAGGCCATGATGACCGGCGCCACCATCACCGGCCCGAAGGGCACGATGCGCGGCGCGCCGGCCAGCGCGCACTCTTCCTCGAACAGGTGTTTCTGGATGGCGTTCCAGCCCGGGCCGCCGAACTGCTTCGGCCAGCCGTAGCCCAGCCAGCCCTTCTTGCCGAGGATGCGGGCCCAGCGCTGCATGTCATCGCGCGTGAGGTGCAGGTTGTTGTGGACCTTGTTCGAAATGTCCTGCGGCAGGTTGTCGCGCACCCAGGCGCGGATGTCTTCGCGGAACTGCTGTTCCTCGGGCGTGAAGGCCAGGTCCATGGGGGGTGTCTCCGGTATGCGATGCGAACGCGGTTTCTAGCACGGGCGTGCTATCGGTCCTGTCCGAGTCGTGACAAGCCGAGGGATTCGCGCAGGCTCTGCAGTTCTTCGCGCAGCACGGCGACCTCGCCCTCGAGTGCCTGCAGCCGCCCGGCCAAGCCGGCGGGCGCCGCTTCCCGCGCCGGCTCGCGCGAGGCGTCCCGCGCGCCGGCGTTGTCGGCCAGGGCGCCGGACAGCAGGTGTGCCCAGCGCTGTTCGCGCGCTCCCGGGGCCTTGGGCAGGCGCGCGACGAGGGCCCCGCCCTTGTCGGCCGAGCGCTCCTCCAGTTCGGCCAGGAAGGCCTCGACCGAGGAGATGTCGGCGAAGCGATGCCAGCGTTCGCTGTTGATGCGCAGCTCGCCTGCGGTCTGCGGCCCGCGCAGCATGAGCAGGCCCAGCAGTGCCGAGGACTGGCTGGGCACGCCCAGGACGCGCTCGAAGTTGTGCTCCCAGCGGGTGACGCGGCTGCCACTGGTCTCGAAGACGAGCGCCAGCCGCTTGAGCTCGTCCAGGGCTTCCTGCGCCTGGGCGTCGGTCACCTCCAGCAGAGGATCGCGGGCGCTCTTCTGGTTGCAGCCGGCCACCAGCGCGTTCAGCGACAGCGGGTAGCTGTCCGGAACGGTGCGGGCCTTTTCCATCAGCGTGCCGAGCACGCGCGTTTCGATCAGGGTCAGGGGTCGCATGGGGAGGATGGGACAATCGCTGCCGAATGAAGAACATCGTGATTCTGATCTCGGGCGGGGGCTCGAACATGGCCGCCATCGTGCGCGCGGCCCAGCGCGGCGAGTGGGCCCACCGCCACGACGCCCAGGTGGCGGCCGTGGTGAGCAACCGTCCCGATGCCGGCGGCCTGGCCTTCGCTCGCGAGCAGGGCATCGCCGCGGAGGTGGTCGACCACAAGCAGTTCGAGGGCCGCGAGCCGTTCGAGGCGCAGCTGGTCGCGGCGATCGACCGCCACCAGCCCTGGCTGGTGGCGCTGGCCGGCTTCATGCGCATCCTCACGCCCGGCTTCGTCGGCCGCTACCAGGGCCGGCTGCTGAACATCCATCCCTCGCTGCTGCCGGCCTTCCCCGGCCTGCACACCCACCGCCGCGCCATCGAGGCGGGCTGCCGCTTCGCCGGCGCCACCGTGCACCAGGTGACCGCCGAGCTCGACCACGGCCCCATCCTCGAGCAGGCGGTGGTTCCGGTCCTGCCCGGCGACACCGAGGCGGCGCTCGCTGCCCGCGTGCTGACGCAGGAGCACCGCATCTATCCGCGTGCCATCGAGGCGCTGCTGCGCGGGGGGCTCTGAGCGATGCATCCCAAGGCCATCCTCGGTGCCTGCAGCGAGCTGTTGCAGGATGTCCTGACCTTCGAGCACCCGGCCGACGCCGTCGTGTCGCGCTACTTCCGCGAGCACCGCTCGCTCGGTCCGCGCGAGCGTGGGACGCTGGCCGAGACGGTGTACGCGGTGCTGCGCCGCAAGCTGCTGTTCGACCACCTGGCGCCGTCGGGCAGCGGGCCCAAGGCGAGGCGGCTGGCCATCCTGGGCTTCCAGGGCCCGCGTGACTTCCTGCTGGCTGCGCTGGACGAGCCGGAAAAGCGCTGGCTGGCGCAGTGCGACGCGGTCGACCGCCAGGCTCTGCTGGAGCGGCACCGGCACAACCTGCCCGAGTGGCTGGTCGAGCCGTTGAAGGCGCAGCTGGGGGCCGAGTTCTGGGCCCTGGCAGAGTGCTTCAACGAGCCGGCCCCGCTGGACCTGCGGGTCAATGCCTTTACCGACAAGCGCGAGGATGTCCAGGCCGAACTGCGGCGGGCGGGCATCGCCGCCGTTGCGACGCCGTATTCGCCCTGGGGGCTGCGCCTGGCCGACAAGCCTGCGCTGACCAGGCTCGAGGCGTTCACCCGCGGTGCCTTCGAGGTGCAGGACGAGGGCTCCCAGCTGCTGGCCCTGCTGCTGGAGGCACGGCGCGGCGAAATGGTGGTCGACTTCTGCGCCGGCGCCGGCGGCAAGACGCTGGCCTTGGGCGCCGTGATGCGCAGCACCGGGCGTCTCTATGCGTTCGACACCTCGGCCCACCGCCTCGAGGCGCTCAAGCCCCGCCTGGCGCGCAGCAAGCTCAGCAACGTGCATCCGGCGGCCATCGCCCACGAGCGCGACGAGCGCATCAAGCGGCTGGCGGGCAAGATCGACCGGGTGATCGTCGACGCGCCCTGTTCGGGGCTGGGCACCCTGCGCCGCAACCCGGACCTGAAATGGCGGCAATCGCCCCAGGCCGTGGCGGAGATGACCGTCAAGCAGGCCGCCATCCTGCGCAGTGCCGCCCGTCTGCTCAAGTCAGGCGGCCGGCTGGTCTATGCCACCTGCAGCGTGCTGCCGGCGGAGAACGAGGACATCGCCGCGGCCTTCACGGCCGAGCTGGCCGAGACGTTCCGGCCCCTCCCGGTCGCTGACATCCTGCAACACGTCAAGGTGACCCAGCCGGGGCTGACGGCCGGGCCGGACGGCGGTGCCTACCTGCGCCTGTGGCCGCACCGCCACCAGACCGACGGGTTCTTCGCGGCGGCCTGGGAGCGCCGCTGAGCCGGCGCGGCAGGGTTGACGAGAGTCAATCCTTTACGCGCAAATAGCACAAATTTGAGGCCGCCGGGAACCCCTAGGCCTAAAATGGCTCGGATGGGTTGCGGCATCCCTGCCCGCGCCTGACTTGCGAGACCTCCTCACCTTATGTTTCTTCCCGACTGGGCCGTGCTGAACGCGGCGATCGACTGGCTGGCCCACGGCCTCTGGAATCTGCCCTGGTGGCAGGTCGTCCTGTACACGCTGGCCACCACGCACGTGACCATCGCCGCGGTCACCATCTTCCTGCACCGCACGCAGGCCCACCGTGCGATGGACCTGGGCCCCATCCCGTCGCACTTCTTCCGCTTCTGGCTGTGGCTGGGCACCGGCATGGTGACCAAGGAGTGGGTGGCGATCCACCGCAAGCACCACGCCAAGTGCGAGACCGCCGACGACCCGCACAGCCCGCAGACCCGCGGCATCGAAACCGTGCTGTGGCGCGGCGCCGAGCTCTACCGTGCCGAGGCCAAGAACAAGGAAACCATGGCCAAGTTCGGCCACGGCACGCCCGACGACTGGATCGAGCGCAACCTGTACACCCGCTACAGCTGGCAGGGCGTGGGCGTGATGCTCATCCTCGACCTGGCCCTGTTCGGCGCCCTCGGTGCCGCCGTCTGGGCGGTGCAGATGCTGTGGATCCCGATCACGGCGGCCGGCATCATCAACGGCATCGGCCACTACTGGGGTTACCGCAACTTCGAGGCGCCGGACGCCAGCACCAACATCTCGCCCTGGGGCCTGATCATCGGCGGCGAGGAACTGCACAACAACCACCACACCTACCCGACCTCGGCCAAGTTCTCGGTCAAGCCCTACGAGTTCGACATCGGCTGGGTCTACATCCAGGCCATGCAGCGCATCGGCTGGGCCAAGGTCAAGAAGGTTCCGCCCAAGCTGCGCCTGGGCGCGGTCAAGCCGGTCGCCGACGAGAAGACGCTGGAGGCGCTCATTGCCCACCGCTACGAGGTGATGGCCGGCTACGCCCGCGAAATGCGCCGGGTCTGCAAGTCGGAAATCGAGCTTCTCAAGGAGAAGAAGGCCGACCTGTCGCCGCTCAAGGCGGCCCGCCGCTGGCTGCACCGCGACGACGACCGGGTGCCGGCCTCGGCCCGGGTCCAGCTCGAGCGCGCCCGTGCCGCCCACCCGGTGCTGGACCAGATGGTCACCATGCGCGAGGAACTGCGCCAGATGTGGCTCAACACCTCCCAGTCGCGCGAGCAGCTCGCAGCCGACCTGCAGGCCTGGTGCCGGCGGGCGGAGGAAAGCGGCATCGAGGCGCTGCGCCAGTTCTCGCTGCGCCTGCGCGCCGCGAACGCCTGACCTGCGGGCGCACCGCGCCCGCACCAGCTCCCCGGCAACAGCCTGCGGCCCAACGGTCGCAGGCTGTTGTCTTTTGGGCGTCGCCAGCGACGGGCGAGGGAAAGGTCGGAGGGCTATCCGGATCCGGAAACGAAAAAGCCCCGCAGTGCGGGGCTTTCCTGGATCCCCGCCTGGGCGGGGAGAAGTCGAAGCGCAGCGGTGCTGCTTACTTCAGCTTCGTTTCCTTGTACTCGACGTGCTTGCGAGCCTTGGGGTCGAACTTCATGATCGACATCTTCTCGGGCATCGTCTTCTTGTTCTTGCTGGTCGTGTAGAAGTGGCCGGTGCCCGCCGTGGACTCCAGCTTGATCTTTTCGCGTCCGCCTTTGCTAGCCATGGTGCTGCTCCTTCTCGGTTAGGCCTGGCCGCGGGCGCGCATGTCCGCGAGCACGGCTTCGATGCCATTCTTGTCGATCAGGCGCACGGCGGCGTTGGACACGCGCAGGCGCACCCAGCGGCTTTCGCTCTCGACCCAGAAACGGCGGTATTGCAGGTTCGGCAGGAACCGGCGCTTGGTTTTGTTGTTCGCGTGGGAAACGTTGTTTCCCACCATCGGGCCCTTGCCCGTGACGTCGCAGACGCGTGCCATGGAAGCACTCCAGAAAAATCGGCGGCCACTGTCGGGCGCAACGGCTTGCGTTGCGGCCCTCGCGAAACTCGCCTCACCTCGCCAAGTCGGGTGGCGGTAACCCATCTGCCGTTCGACCACCTTCCCAGGTGGGATGCCGGCAAAGCCTGCGATCATAGCACGCTGGCGGCAGCGTCGGCCTGGTGCCGTGCTTCGGCCTAGAATCGGCCTCATCTCGCCAGGGCCCTCCATGACCATCGACAAGGAAATCGACACCCGCGGCCTCAACTGCCCGCTGCCCATCCTGCGCGCCAAGAAGGCGCTCACGGACATGCTGACGGGCCAGCTGCTGCGGGTGGTCGCTACCGATCCGGGCTCGATGCGCGACTTCCAGGCTTTCGCCCGCCAGACCGGCAACGAGCTGGTCGAGCAGCAGCAGCTGGGCGAGGAGTTCATCCACGTCCTGCGCCGCCGCTAGGCGTCGTTCGCGCCCTCAGGCGCCGAAGTACCAACGCACCGAGTGGAAGAAGATCGGCGCGCCGAAGCACAGCGCGTCGACGCGGTCCAGCAGGCCGTTGGCGCCGGTGACGGCGGCCCGGGGGCCCCACGCCGGCACGCCGCGGTCGCGCTTGAGGGCCTTCATCACCAGGTGTCCGAGCGACCCCGCGGCACAGGCGATGGCCGCCATTCCCACTGCCTGGCCCAGCGTGAAGGGCGTGATGAACGACAGGGCGCCGCCCAGCAGGCTGCCCGCCGCCATGCCGGCGGCCCAGCAAGGCCAGTTGAAGCTGCTGCTCACGCCGGGAATGCTCGGCGGCCGCCGTAGCCGGCGGGTCAGCAGGTGCTGCACCACCATGCAGGTCTGGATCACGAACACCATGAAGAACACCAGGAAGGCGCCCTTGCCGGTGAAGTTGCGCTGGCTGAAGTCCAGCAGCAGCAACGCCGGCACGTGGCTCATGCCGTAGATGCACACCACGATGCCCCACTGGAGCTTGGCATTGCGCTCCAGGAACCGCTGGGTGTCGCCGCCCAGCGCGCTCGCCACCGGCAGCGCCAGGAAGACATACACCGGGATGAACACTGTGAACAGGTCGAAGTGCCGCGTCGCCGCCAGCCAGAACTGCACCGGCAGCACGACGAAGAACGCCAGCACCAGGCTGCGGTGGTCGGCTCGGCGGGTGGGCGACAGGGTGATGAATTCGCGCAGCGCCAGGAAGGCGATGAGCGCGAACAGCAACGTGCCCATCAGGTCCCCGGCCGCCCAGGCGGCCCAGAACACCGTCACCATGAACCAGGAAGTACCCAGCAGCCGGCGGAAGTTGCGCAGTTCCTCGTGCCGGGACTCGTCGCGTGCGTCGCTGCGCGTGCGGAAGGTCAGCAGGAAGGCGGCGATGCTGATGATCGCCAGGAGCCCGAAGACGGAAACGAACAGCGCCCCCACCTGCTGGGAGGGCGTGAGGCTGCGCAGGAACGAGAGCATGGTGGCGGCTCAGACGTTGCGCAGGGCGATCACCGCGTCGCGGGCGCGGCGCAGGAAGGCGTGCCGGTCCTCGCCGGGCGCCAGCGCCACCGGGGCGCCGAAGGTGACGGAGCACAGGATCGGAACCGGGACCACCTCGCCCTTGGGCATGACCCGCTGCACGTTGTCGATCCATGCGGGCACCAGCACCACCTGGGGGAACCGCAGCGCCAGGTTGTACAGCCCGGCTTTGAACGGCTGGGGTTCCTCGGCGTGGCCGCGCGTGCCTTCCGGGAACAGGATGATGGAGTCGCCGCTGGCCAGCGCCTGCACCAGCGGCTCGAGCGGGTCCTGCTCGCCGGTGCGGGCGCGGTCGATGTAGATGGCGTTGAAGACCCGGGTGGTGATCCACTCGCGCAGGCGGCTCGTCGTCCAGTAGTCGCGGGCCGCGATGGGGCGGGTGATGCTGCGCAGTTCCTGCGGCAAGGCGGCCCAGATCATCACCAGGTCGGCATGGCTCTGGTGGTTGGCGAAATAGATCCGCTGTTCGGCCTTGGGCGGGCAGCCGTACCAGCGCGCCTGTGCCCCGGTGAGCAGGCGCACCAGGCCCAGCAGGAACAGGCTCATCGCCTTGGCAAGCATGGGCGGATCTTAAGCACCCGATGAGGCACTGGGATGTGCGGCCGAGCTACCTTTTGTTGCGTATGAAGGCGCAGAGCCACCCCTGCCCGACGGCGCGGTGGCTACGCTGGGCCGATGTCACTGCTGACGAACTTTCCCGACCTGCTGTTCGGCCTGGGGCTGGCGGCCGTGACCCCTGGGCAGGCCCAGCAGCAGGCGCACCCGATCCGGGACGATGCCGCCGCGCTCGTGCAGGCGGCGCGGCAGCAGTGCAATCCGGATGCACCGGCGCTGCGAACCCAGCCGAGGCTGTCCGAGGCAGCTCGGCGGTTGTCGCGGGGCGTCCCGCTGCAGACCGCGCTCGACGACAGCGACTACCGGGCGCGCCGCAGTTTCCAGTGGACGTTCAAGGGCTACGCCTCGCCGGACGCGGTGGCGCAGGCGCTGCAGCAGAAGCACTGCTCCACCCTGGGCAATCCGGAACTGCTCGATGTCGGCCTGCAGCGCAACGGCAACTCGTACTGGCTGGTCGCCGCGGCGCCGTTCGATCCGCCGGCGCAGGGCGCGGCCGGTGCCGTGGCCGCCCGCGTGCTGACGCTGGTGAACCAGGCCAGGACGCAGCCGCGGCGCTGCGGCAGCCAGGCGTTCGGCGCCGCGCCGTCCCTCTCGCTCAACGAGGTGCTCACGCGTGCGGCGGCCACGCATGCGGAGTCGATGGCCCGCTACGGCTACATGGAACACCGGGGACGCGACGGCAGTTCGCCGGCCGACCGCGCCAGCCGGGTCGGTTACGACTGGCGCAGCATCGGCGAGAACATCGCCATGGGCCAGACCACGCCCGAGAAGGTGATGCAGGACTGGCTGCACAGTCCCGAGCACTGCGCCAACATCATGGAGCCGCGCTTCACCGAGATGGGGCTGGCGTACGCCGTGAACAAAGGCAGCGAGGGCGGCATCTACTGGGCCCAGGCGTTCGGGCTGCCCAAGCGCGCGACGCGCTGAGGTGGGGCCGGCTCAGGGCAGTTCGGCGTGGCGCATGCGCGCGAGGATGGTCTGCGCGCGGCTGGCCAGGTAGCCCGAGTTGGGCACCTTCTCGAAATAGCGCGGGCGCGGCAGCATCACGGCGAGCCGGGCCGCCTCGTAGGGCGTGAGCTGGGCGGCCGGCTTGCGCCAGTAGTGGCGCGCCGCGGCCTCGGCGCCGAAGACGCCTTCCCCCCATTCCACGTTGTTCAGGTAGATCTCCAGGATGCGCTGCTTGGTCAGCAGCCGTTCGAGCGCGAACGTCAGCACGATCTCCTGTCCCTTGCGCACCAGCGTGCGCTCGCCGGACAGCAGCAGGTTCTTGGCCAGTTGCTGGGTGATGGTGGAGCCGCCGACGATCTTGGGTGGCCTGGCATTCGGGCGCAGCTGGGACCGCCGCGCGGCCTGCTCCTCGGCCTTGGCATTGCGCTCCCAGGCCTTCTCGATCGCCTCCCAGTCGACGCCGTCGTGGGTGGCGAAGCCGTCGTCCTCCGAGGCGATGACGGCCCGCTTCAGGTGCTCGGAGATGCGGTCGTACGGCACCCAGTCCTGGCGCCAGCGCAGGCGGTCCTTCTGGCTGGCGATGCGCCAGGCCTCGGACCGCTGGAAGGTGGTGGACTCGGGGTCGACCGACACGGCAACGGCGATGCGCAGCACGAAGAACAGCTGCAGCAGCACGCCGGCCAGCACGGCCAGCAGCAGCCAGCGCAGCAGCCCCTTCATCGATCAGCCCGCCGCCAGCAGCGCCCGCAGTTCCGCCAGCACGCCGTCGGTGTCCGGGCGGACGCCGCGCCAGACCAGGAACGACTCGGCCGCCTGTTCCACCAGCATGCCCAGCCCGTCGCGGCCGCGGGCGCCGTGCTCGTGGGCCCACTGCAGGAAACCCTGGGCCGGCGGGCCGTACATCATGTCGTACGCCAGGGCCCCGGGGGCCAGCGCCGAACCCGGAACCGGCACGCCGCCTCCGGACAGGCTGGCTGCGGTGGCATTCAGGACGACGTGGAAGCCGGCCGGCACCGCGTCCAGCCCGCAGCCGCCCAGGTCGACGCCGCTGGCGGCTGCCAGCGCGGCGTGGCCCTCGAGCAGGGCCAGCGCCCTGGACACGGTGCGGTTGGCCACCACCACGCGCCGGGGTCGCGCTTCCAGCAAGGGGCCCAGCACGCCGGCAGCGGCGCCGCCGCCACCCACCAGCAGCACGTCGCGGCCGACGAGATCGACGCCGGCATTGCGCTGGATGTCGTTGACCAGCCCTGCGCCGTCGGTGTTGTCGCCGAAGACGGCGCCATCCGGGTCGAAGCGCAGCGTGTTGCAGGCACCGGCCAGCCGGGCCCGCTCGGTCCTCGCGGTGGCCAGGGCGGCCGCCTCGAACTTGAACGGCACCGTGACGTTGCAGCCGCGGCCGCCGCCGGCGCGGAATGCCCGCAGCGCGGCGGCGAAGCCGTCCAGGGGCGCCAGCAGGCGTTCGTACTGCACGGGCTCGCCGGTCTGGCGGGCGAAGCGGGCGTGGATCCAGGGGGAGCGGCTGTGGGCGACAGGGTTGCCGACCACGCAGTAGGCGTCGGGGGTCATCGGCTGGTGAGCTTGGTTTCCAGCGTCTCGTCGCGGGTGAACTTGAAGCGCGAGACGACCACGATCTGGTCGGCGCGGCGGCGCATCGCCGTGGTGAAGGCACCGAACGGGCCGGCCGCGCGGGCGATGGTCTGGGCCCGGCGGTCGAGGGTGGGATTGCCCGAGGTCTCGACCACTTCGGTGGCGAGCACGCGGCCGTCGTGGTTGACGGTGACGATCATCGTGAGCTCGCCGTACAGCTTCTGCCCCGACGCTTCCGGGAAGTTGTGCGTGCCCCGGTCCTCGATGCGCCGCCGCAGGGTGTCGTAGTAGACGGCGTAGGTCTCCTCGCGCGTGGCCGGGCTGATGTAGCGCTTCTTGGGCCGGGCGTTCTCTTCGTTGATGCGGCGCTCGATCTCGGCCAGCAGCTTCACCAGCTGGCGCCGTCGTTCCTCCCGGGCCTGGGCCTCGGGGTTGGTGGCGGGCTGCCGGGGGTCGGCCGGTGGCATGGCTGCCAGCATCTGCTTGACCTGGGCGAGCATGAGCATCTGCTGCTCCTGCATCGTCTCGATGCGCTTTTGCGCCTCCTCGCTGGAATCGCCGATGGACGACAGCGCGGAGGGCGGCAGCGGCGAGGTGGCACGGCCCCGGGCGGCCTCGCCGCCGCCGGCCAGCGTTGCCTGGGCGATGGCCTGGGCCTTGTCCGGGCGTTCGGTGGTCCTGGCGTTGACCAGCACCACTTCGAGCGGCGTGTCCTGGAACACCCGGTTGAAGGCTTCGGGATCGACGATGCGAACCGTCAGGAGTGCCGCATGGGCCGCGACCGACACGCCCAGCGCGATCTGCAGGGTGCTGAGGGACTTCAGGTTCACGAGGGCGGATTATCCGCCCCATTGTCGGGTTCGGCGCCTTCCGACACGTCGACGGCGATGGCGATCGGGCCGCCCACCGCCTCCTCGTCCTCGCCGGTGTCGTCTTCGGCCGACACCGCCTGGGGCGCGGCATCGAGCCGCTCGACGACGGTGCCCGCCACCTCCAGCGTGATGTCGTCGATGGCGCCCAGCCGCACGCGCAGGCGGGCACCGCGCGGCGCGCCCTCGGCGCCGAGCACCGGCAGCACCAGCGGCAGGTCGTCCGCGCGCACCAGGCCTTCCTTGAAGACCGTGCCCGTGATCTCCTGCAGCCCGTGCTGGCGCAGGTAGCGCAGCGTCCAGAACCGCTCCATGCCGGCCTGGTAGCCGTTGTAGGCCGTGTAGGCGGCATCGAAGCTGGAAATGACCGAGAACAGCTCGGCGTCCTTCGGCTTGAAGGGCGCCGCCAGGGCCGCGGTGCGCCCGTGGCGGGCCGCCGCGATGATCTGCCACTGGTTCACCAGGTCGGTGTAGCGGCGCAACGGCGAGGTGCTCCAGGCGTAGCACTTGACGCCGATGCCGGCGTGCGGCGCGGCCTTGGTGCCCATGCGCACCTTGACGCCCGGCGCCAGGCTGGCCTGGCTGCGGTAGATGCCGGGGATGCCCAGGTCGGCCAGCCACTGGCCCCAGCTGCTGTTGGCCAGGATCATGGCCTCGGCGACGATCAGGTCGAGCGGCGCGCCCCGGCGGCGCACGGTGATCTCGACCTGCTCCGTGCCGTCCGGCTCGCGGCCCTCGCTGCCCACCAGGCGGAAGTTGTAGTCGGGACGGTTGAAGGTCTCCGGCTTGCCGCGCACCAGTTCGCGCAGGCCCTTCAGGTGCAGGGCCAGGCGCCACAGGAAGGCCAGCGGCTCGCGCAGGCGGGTGACCACTTCCGGCATCTCGCCGCCCGCGGCCCCGCCCTCGAGCCAGCCTTCGGTGAGCGCGGCGTCCAGCTGGTCGTGGCGCAGGTTGGTCGCGATGGGCACGCGTTCGAGCCGCGTTTGCGAGTCCTTCACCACCAGGGTCTGCTCGTCGAAGTCGACGTACAGCGACACGGCGGGGCAGTCGCGCCCCTCCTGCAACGTGTAGGCCTGCACGACGTCGTCCGGCAGCATGGTGATCTTGTGGCCGGGCATGTACACGGTCGACAGGCGCTGGCGCGCCACCTGGTCGATCGGCGTGCCGGGCTGCAGCGCCAGGCCGGGCGCCGCGATGTGGATGCCCACCGTGACCGTGCCCGATCCCAGGCCCTGGACCGACAGTGCGTCGTCGATCTCGGTGGTGCTGGAGTCGTCGATCGAGAACGCCTGCACCGGCGCCAGCGGCAATTCGTCCGAGATGGCGGGCGCCGCCAGCGGCGGGAATCCCGTGCCCTTGGGGAAGTGGTCGAACAGGAACCGCTTCCAGTGGAACTCGTAGGCCGAATGGATGGCACCGGCGTTCTGCAGCAGCGCCAGCGGCGCCGTGTGGGTGGCGCGCGAGGCCTCGACCACCGCCTTGTATTCGGGCGCGTTCTTGTCCGGCTTGAACAGGATGCGGTACAGCTGGTCGCGGATCGCCGGCGGGCAACTGCCGCTGCCCAGCTCGGCGGCCCAGGCCTCGATCTGCTGCTGCACCTGCTTCTTCTTCTCGATCGCCGCCAGCGCCTGCTGCACGATCTCGGCCGGCGCCTTGCGGAACCGGCCCTTGCCGGCGCGGCGGAAGTAGTGGGGCGCCTCGAACAGGCGCAGCAGCGTCGCGGCCTGCTGGTCCAGGCTGGCCTTGTCGCTGAAGTACTCGCGTGCCAGCTCGGCGAAACCGAACTCCTCCTGCGGGGCGAACTCCCAGGCCAGGTCGAGCTCGATCTCCGACGCCAGCTTCTGGGCTGCCGCCATCAGCTCGGAGGGCTGGGGCTTGTCGAACTTCAGCAGGACGTTGGCGGCCTTGACCTTGACCCGCTTGCCGCTTTCCAGCTCCACCTGCGCCGACGCATCGGCTTCCGACAGCACCCGGCCGGCGAGGAACTTCCCGGCATCTTCGAACAAAGCAAACATCGCCGGGATTGTCCCATGCACCCTCAACGCGACAGCAGGAAGCCGAGCACCCCGTCGATCTGCTGGTCGAAGTCCGACAGCGCGTGGTCGCTGCCTTCCAGCAGCTCGATGTGCGCCCCTGCGTAGCGGGCCGCCATCTCGCGCCAGTCCAGCACTTCGTCACCCTTGGCGATCACGGCGTACGTTGCCTCGGGGCGGCGCAGCCCGGTGTGTTGCAGCGCCCGCAGCTCCTCGATGTAGGCGGGCTCGAAGTAGAAGCGGTCGGCCGGGTCGTGCCAGGACGCCTGCTCGCCGATGTGGCGTGCGAGGTCGCGGGCCGGGTCGACGGCCGGGTTGAGGACCACGCAGGGGCAGCCGGTCTCGTGGGCGACGTGGGTGGCGTAGAAGCCGCCGAGCGAGGACCCGATGACGCCCATGCCGGCACGCGGCCAGTGCGCGATGCCGTCCATCACCAGGGCCATGGCCTCGCGCGGCGAGGGCGGCAGCTGCGGGCACCACCACGTGAGGTCCGGATGGTCGGCGGCGACCCGGGCCGCCACCAGGCGGGCCTTGGTCGATCGCGGCGAGGACCGGAAGCCGTGCAGGTAGAGAAGGTGGGTCAGGGGCATGCGCCGATCATAGGAAGCGCCCAGTTCTCGCCCGCCCAAAAAAATACCCCACAGGCGGGGCCTGCGGGGTGAAGACCGGACGGGCCTGCCGGACCGCCGGATCAGGGTTGGTTGCCGGGTTGGGCACCACGCGCCCACGTCCCCGGTCCACTGAACGGCGAAAGGTAGTCGCAAGCCAGGCACGGCAGGATCGGCCGGATGGGTGAGTGGCCCATGCAAGTCGGGCCGAAGAGGGCAGCGCCTCTGGTGGCTGCCACGGAAAGAAGTTACAACTGCGCGCCGGTCGGATCGGCGAGGGATCGGGAGGGCATGGAGAGGATGGCGGAAGGCGCGGACGGGGAGGCCGGCGCCGGCGAGATGACGCGGCGTAGCGTCGAGATGCTCCTGCGCCAGACGCGCGCAGGGGCCGGCATCTCGGTGCTGCTGGGGGGCATCTTCGGCCTGATCCTGGTGCCGGCTGCCGGCTGGACACTGTTCCTTTGCTGGTATGGGCCGTTCCTGGTCGTCATGCTGGCGCGCCAGCCGTATTTCGATCGGGTGGTCGCCCGCGACGGACCGACCGAATTCACGCTCCTGCGCGTTGCCATCCTGGCGGCCTTCTCCGGCTGGCTCGCCGCCGTGACGCTGCCGCTGTTCAGCCGCTACCTGGGCGTCGCCCACGTCGGTGTACTCACCATCCTGCTGGTCGGCTGGGTGGCGCTGGCGGTCGGCGTGCTGGCCGTGCAGCCACGCGTCTACGCCGTCTACGTGACCGTGTGCATGCTCACCATCTTCCTGGGCTGGATCGGCCAGGCGGAGGGGCTGGAGATGCTGACCATCGGCGTCGGCATGGTCCTGGGCGGCTTCATGCTGGTGCAGCTGGCCCGCGTCATCCACGGGCAGGTGCGCGACGCCGTGGTGGCGGGGGAGCAGAACGCCCGCCTGGTCGGCCAGCTGCGCGACGCGCTGGCGCGCCAGCAGGAGGCGCAGCGCGCGCGCTCCCGGTTCCTCGGTGCGGCGAGCCACGACCTGCGCCAGCCGGTCCAGGCGCTGCTCTTCCTGTCGGATATCTTCCGCAAGTCCACCGACAGTGCGCGCCGCGATGCCATGGCGCAGCAGATCATGCGCACCGGAGAGTCCATCGACAACATGTTCCGCCACTTGGTGGACTTCGCCCAGATCGACGCGGGCACGATGAAGGTCGCGCTGCAACCGGTCGACCTGAACCGCCTCGTGCATGGCGCGATCTCGGGCTTCGCCGAAAAGTGCGCGGCCAAGGGCTTGCGGTTCCGCGTCGACCCCCAGGTGGGCGGGACGGTCATCGCCGACCCGGTGCTGCTGGAGCGGGTGCTGCGCAATTTCCTGGACAACGCCTGCAAGTACTCGCTGCACGGCGAGATCGTCCTGCGCGTGCGGCAGGTCGCCGGCGATCTCGAGGTCTGTGTGCAGGACGAGGGCGTGGGAATGGACGAGGAGGACCTCGCCCAGGTCTGGAACGCCTTCCATCGGGGGCGTTCGGCCGGCCTGGCCGAGGCGGAGGGCATCGGCCTGGGGCTGGCCATCTGCCGCCACATGGCCGACCTGATGAGAGCCGGCCTGGAGTTGACGTCCGCCCCGGGCCAGGGAACCCGGGCCGCCATCCGCTTGCCGGTCCCGCAGGGCGTGGCGGCCGCCGCGCGCGTGCCGGTGCCCGGCCTGGCCCTGGTGCTGGCCGGCCGCCTGGTGGCGGTGCTGGAGAACGACAAGCTGGCGCGCCTGGCGCTCGAGTCCTGGCTGCAGGAAGCCGGCGCCCAGGTCGCGGCGGGAAGCGGCCTGCCGCAGCTCCGGGCGGCGCTGGCGGCGGCCGGGCGCGCCCCCGACTTCATCCTGGCCGACTACCGGCTGAACGAAGGCGACGGCGCCGAAGCGATCCGCTCGCTGCGGGCCGAGCACGGCGAGATCCCGGCGCTCATCATCTCCGGCGAACCCGATCTGGACGAGCGCAGCCTGGGCGTGCCGTTCCTGCAGAAGCCGGTCACGCCCGACAAGCTGCTCGAGCAATTGCGCCGGTCGCTACCGGCACCGGATGGAGTGCGCCTTGCCGACTGAGACCCGGGACGGGGCGACGGCATCGGCGCCGTCGCAGACGCCCCTGTCCATCACCTGGCGCGACTGGCTGGAGCGATCCGGCTGGAAGGCCGGCACCGCGTCGCCGCACGCATTCGATGCCATCGTGGTCGGTTCCGGCTACGGCGGCAGCGTGGCCGCCCTGCGCCTGGCCCAGAAGGGCTACCGGACCCTGCTGCTCGAACGGGGCAGCGAGTACCTGCCGGGCGATTTTCCGAACGACTTCTCGCTCGTCCCCAAGGCGATGCGGGTGAACATGCCCGGGCAGGGCCTGCCGGTGGGGCGGGCGAGCGGCCTGGTCGAAACGCACGTGGGGCTGGGCATGGTGGCCATCACCGGCAACGGATTGGGCGGCACCAGCCTGATCAACGCCGGGGTCGTCATGGAGCCGGATCACGACGTCTTCTCGCAGCCGGCCTGGCCGGCCCCCATCCGCCAGGCCGAGGCAGGGGGCCTCGGGCCGTTTTTCGCACTCGCCCGCCACCACCTGGACGTGCACGAGTGGGACGCCTCGCTGCCCGGCGGCGGCGTCCTGCACAAGACATCGGCCCTGAAGCGCTTTGCCCGCGTGGTGGGCGCCGAGGCCGACCCGGTGGCGGTCACCATCGATCCGGACCGGTGCGTGCGGTGCGGCGACTGCGCATCCGGCTGCAACGTCCCCGGCGCCAAGCGGTCCCTCGCGGCCACCTACCTCCAGCAGGCGCTGGACACGGGGCTGGTGCAGATCGTGACCCAGGCCGAGGTGTACCGGTTCGACCGGGTGCGGTCGCCGGGGGCTGCCGATCCGTCGTGGCAGGTCCACGTGTTTTCCACCGATGCGCAGCACCACTTCACGGCGCCGCGCGAGGTGTTCGCCGACGCCCAGCCGGCGGCAACCCACCGCACGCTGGCGGCGCCGCTGCTGTTCCTGTGCGCCGGCACCCTCGGCACGACGCAGCTGATGCAGCGCTCGCAGGCCCGCTCCGGCGGTGACCTGCCCTTGCGGTTCTCGCCGACGCTGGGCACGCGCGTCTCGGGCAATGGCGACAGCCTGAGCTGGCTGGTCGACGAGCCCGAGGTCGTGGCCAGCCTCGGACGCGGCGAGGCCGGCGTCGAGGAGTGGCAGCGCGCGCGCAAGCTCGGGGCGGGCAAGTTCCGGCCGGCCGGCATCGTCGGTCCGACCATCACCGCCAAGGTGGACCTTCGCGACCGGGACCAGCCGCTGGACCAGCGGCTGGTCCTCGAAGATGGTGCAGTGCCCCGAGCCATCGCCCAGCTGTACCGCGAACTGCTGGCCAGTGCGCACGGCCTGCGGCAACTCGATGGCTGGTGGCCCCGCCGGCTGCGGCATCCGGGCGCCGCGCAGGAGGATCCGCTCGCGGCCAGCGAGGGGCGGGCGCAGCAGGCCCAGGTGCTGCTGGCGATGGGGCACGACGGCTCGCCGGCGCGGCTGGTCTGGATGGACGGCGATGACCGCGCGGCGCCCTGGTTGCCGGAGCCCGACACACTCGAGACCTACAAGCGGCAGCAGGCCCTGTTCGACCGCTTCGGCCTGCGGCACGTGCACAGTCCGCTCTGGCGGGCGCTGCCGGAGAGCGCGGCAAAGCTGATGAGCGGCCCCAAGCCGCCGCAGACGGTCACCACGGTGCACCCGCTTGGCGGCTGCGCCATGGCGGATTCGCCGGCCGAGGGCGTGGTGGACGACCTCGGGCGCGTCTGGGCGCAGGATCCCGGCCAGTTCGGGCGCGCGCCGGCCGGCATCGGGCCGGTGCACACCGGCGAACAGCCGAACGTCGACGAGCCGCAGGTCTACCGCGGCCTGTACGTGCTCGACGGCTCCATCGTGCCGACCTCGCTGGGCTGCAACCCGTTGCTGACGATCACCGCGCTGGCCGAGCGCGCGCTGCACGCGGTCGAGAAGAAGCCTCAGCACAGCCAACCCGGGGAGCCGGCACGCAGCCAGCCGCGCCCGGCCGAGGCGTTCCCCTCGCGCGACATTCCCATCGATGCCACGCTGCACGAGGTGCTGGTCGCACGCGATGTCCGTGTGGCTGGCCCGCTGGCCTGCCTGCTGGAGGGCGACCGCGGCAGTGGTCGGCTGGAGGCGGACTTCCTCAGCGCCGACCTGGCCGGTGACATGGCCGGCGCCGATCATGCGATGAAGGTGAAGGCGACGCTGTCGCTGGGCACAGTCGCCAACGCGGAGCCCGGCGAGGTCCGGGTCCGCTACCAATGTGTCGGAGGTGGATCGTTCATGCCGTTGCCGGCGGGGCGCTGGAGCAGCGGACCGGTGCACTTCGCATGGGCCATGGCGCAGCTGGCATTCCTGGTGATCGGCGGGATGGTGGCCGCCGGTGCCGTCGCCTGTGCCGGCTGGGAGGCGCTGCACGCCCAGTGGTCGCCGAAGGGGATGGCGCTGGCCGTCTCGGCGCCACTGCTGTTGGCGTTGCTGGCGATCGTCCTCCCCATGGGGCGCGCCCTCCTGACCTGGTTTGTGCTGCGCGGCCGGCGCGACATTGCCGAGAAATGGAAGGCGCGGCGCGAGTCGGGGCAGGGCGGCATGGGGGCGATGGATCTTTGGCAATGGGGGAAGTCGCTGGCCCAGCAGATGGTGCATGCCGCCGAAGTGCGCGTCATGCGCTACCGCATCGAGATGGACCTCGATCCCGCGCTGCCGGCCGGCGACATGCCCCGCAAGGTCACCTTGCTGGCGACCAAGACGGTGATGTACCGGGCCAGCCTGCGGCAGGTCTGGGACTGGTGGCGCAAGCACGAACAGCGTCGCGACGACGGAACGGTGGAGCCGGTGCCAATCCGTCCGACGGTCTGGGAGCAGGTCATGGATGCGCAGGTGCAGGTGGTCGCGCCCGGCGGCGGCGTGATCGCGCGCGGCACGTTCCGCATGGGCTTCGAGAACCTCACCTCCAGCGGTCTGTCGGCCGCGCGCCAGCACGCCAAAGGCGCTCTCGAACTCGGGCGCAACGGCGACACGACCACCGGGCTCATGGTGGCCATGGGCTACCCGCTGCTGTTCGTGCGCTACATGCTCAAGACGCGGCTGCTGGACTTCCGGCTGCCGACGTATTCCCGGCGTCCGCGACCCGATGTGGCCCCGGCAAGCGAAACCGCCTTGCGGGTGGACGGCCAGCTCGTCGAGCCGGTGCTGTACTGGGTCAAGGTCGACCGGGGGACGTCGAGCAGCGATCGCGGCGAGGAGAGTACGGCCCCGCTGCGGCTGCAGTTGCGGCAGTACCGCCAGCGCAGGGAGGGGGCCGCGGTGGCCCCCGAGGTGATCCCCGGTACCTGGATGGGCCGTCCGGTCGCCCGGGCGAAGGCGATCCTGCTGCTGCACGCCTTCGGCCAGTCGGGCCTGACCTTCACGTTCAAGACCGACGCCATCCGCGAAAACCTGGCCGAGCACCTGTACCGGCAGGGGCACGAGGTCTGGATCCTCGAGAGCCGCATGTCCACCCGCAGCGGCTACGCCCAGGATCCCGGCACGGTCGACCAGATCGCTGCACACGACATTCCGTGTGCCGTCCGCGCCATCCTCGAGCAGCTGGGCAAGGACCTGGCCGGCGACGCACGGCTTGCCGGGCGTGCGCTCCAGATCTCGGCGTTCGCGCAGTGCATCGGCGCGGCAGCGTTGTGGATGTCCCTGCTGTCCGGGCGCCTGTCGCACGATCCGCGGCCATCAGCCGGCGACCGCAGCTTGGCGCCGCGGCTGCCCGTGTTGTCGCATGCCGTGTTCAGCCAGGTCCACCCCTGGATCGTCGGCGGCCGGACCACCCAGGCCAAGACCTGGGTCCCGGCCCTGCTGCGGGCACTCGGGCGGCGCGCGGTGGTGCCGTTTGCAGTGCGCGGGCCGCAGGACGGCATGTTCGCGCAATGGATGGACCGCCTGTTCGCCAGCATGCCGGCACCGGCGGCCGAGAGCCGCCGGCCGGACGGCAGCGACGACGGCGCCGCCACCTGCCGCCGCATCCGCTTCATCGAGGCGCCCCTGTTCCGGCACGAGAACATCGGGCCCGGGACGCTGGAGCAGATGAATCTGCTGTTCGGCGACGCCAATCTGCGGCTGTTCGCCCAGGCGCGGCGCTTCGTCGACCGCGAGCGCCTGGTGGACGAGGACGGCGTCGACTGCTACATCACCGACGAAGCCATCCAGCGCCACCTCGCCTTCCCGATCCAGCTGCTGCACGGCGAGCAGAACGAACTGTTCGACATCAGCAGCGTCCATCGTTCGTTCGAGCGGCTCGGCGACTTCCATCCGCAGTGGCAGCAGGCGTTCTGCCGGCCTGCGGACACCGCGCCGCCGCAGCCCATCGTGGCGCCGGGTTACGGCCACCTTGACGTGCTGATCGGCAATCGGGCCGCGCACGAGGTCTTTCCGCGCCTCTCGGCGTTCCTGCGAGCCTGCCTGGACCGCCCGCACCACGATTTCCAGCCACCGTCACCGACGGGCTGGGTGGCGCGGGCGCCGCGGCTGGGCCCCTTCCTGGGCTGGTTGCGCGACGACGGGCAGGGGGCGCGGCTGCGCATGTCCTTCCTGCTCGAAGACCACGCGGCGGACGGCCCCGGGCAACCTTGTCCGCCGGTTGTGCTGCGGCGCCAGCGGTCAGGTGCAGGCGGCTTCACCCGCTGGGCACTGGGGCTGACATGGCATGTCCACGAGGTCGTGTCGGAACCCCAGGGGCAACCGGGCGCCGAAAAGGTGGCCTTGCGCTTCGCCTGGGCCGACGTACCGTTGCCAACGGATTTCTCGGGCGATGACGAATGGGAAGTTCTCAGCCTGCACCGGTCGTGGTACCGGCGCCCGGGCACCTTGCCGGACGCCTGTCCGGGCGACGGCGTCCTCGACCGCTGGCTGGCCGGCATGGGACACCGGCCGTCTGCCGAGCAGGTGCTGCCGTCCGTCAGCCTGGGACCGCACGACCTGTCCCGGGCGCGGTTCAAGGTTCCGGCGCTGTCGGTGCAGACGCTGCCGCCGGCCAGCGAGGTCACCTTCGCGGCGGCCTGCTGCCGCTATCCCGGCCTGGGCATCGACCAGGAGCGCGTCAACCAGACGCTGGACGAGTTCCTCAGAACGGACGTGCGACGCGACGAAGTGGCGTTTGCGATGCTGCTGGGCGACCAGATCTACGCCGATGCCACGGCCGGGCTGGTCGATCCGACCAGCCCGCTGGAGCGCTACTACGACCGCCACATGGCGGCGTTCGACCGCGACGGCCTGGGTCGCCTGGCGGCGGCGATGCCGGTGTACATGACGCCCGACGACCACGAATGGGCGGACAACTTCCCGGCCGGCAGCCCGCTGGTGAAGGAGCGCTGGCCGCAGTGGAATCCCCGCACCGGGTTCGCCCGACGCGAGCACGGGGCATTCCGCGTCGCGGGCAAGGCCATCACCGCGTTCCAGCGCCTGACGTCGCCGCGGCACGACCGGCTGCGGGCCCAAGGCGATCGCGACCACTACGAGTTCGAGCATGGCTGCGCCCGCTTCTACGTGCAGGATGTCCGCTACTCGCGCCAGCGCAACCGGGGCAAGATCGTGGGCGACGACTTCCTGGCCAGCCTGCGTGCATGGCTCACCCAACCGCAGGCGCGCAGCCATCTGAACGTCATCGCCTGCGGGTCCGTGATCCTGCCCGGCCTGCGCCCGGACAGCGATCCGGCCAGCCCCGGCGCGATCGACACCTGGCAGTACGCCCCGGCCCAGCGCCAGGCGATGCTGGCGCTGCTGGTGGACCTGGTGCCGGGAAATTTCCTGCTGCTGTCGGGTGATTACCACGTCAGCGGTGCCGCCCAGCTCGAATCCGCTGGCAAGGTGGTCGGCCATGCCGTGGTGGCGCCGCCGCTCTATGCCCCCCTGCCGTACGCGAACAGCACGCCCGGGACGGTGTTCCTGGACGAGCAGGTCGACCTGCCCGGTCGGGCGCCGCTGGTCCTGAGGACCCTGCCGGGCGGGGAGTTCCTGCGCGGATCCGGGCTGGGCACGGTCACGGTAACCCGGGACGACGCGGGCCCGGGGCTGGTATTCCAGCGCAAGCTGTGGGTCTGGGAGAGGGGCGAGGCGCTCGAGTCCGTGTGCCGGATGCCGCTGCTGCCGCAAGAGGCGGCCGAGCGGCGCGGCCTGCTGCCCACCGCCGTGTGACCGGCGGGCCGCCGCAGGCGGTCAGTGCTCGGGCCGCATCTGGGCCTGGAGCTCGTTGATGCCAACGCCCGCCCGGGCCAGGGCATAGACGGCCTCGGTGCGGTTGGACACCACCAGGGCGTCGAAGATGTGCGAGACGTGCGTCTTGATGGTGGCGTCGGACAGGTTCAGGTCGCGCGCGATCACCTTGTTCGGCTTGCCCTGGACGATGCCCAGCAGCACCTGGCGCTGCCGTTCGGTCAGGCGGGCGCCCAGCTTGTCCCAGGCGTCCTTCTGGGCCCGGCTGGCGGGTTCGCCGATGCTGAGGCTGCTGGGCGGCAGGAACACCCCGCCCGACAGCACCAGGCCGAGGGCCGCCGGCAGCATGTCGCCGGGGGCTGACTTGGGAACGAAGCCGAAGGCGCCGAGGTCGATGCACTCGCGCACGACGGTGGGGCTCTCGTTGCCGGACAGCACCAGCACCGGCACGTCGGGCCGGTGGGCGCGGACGGTGCGCAGCGAATCGAGGCCGGTGCAGCCGGGCATCTGCAGGTCCAGGATCATGAGGTCGACCGGCCCGCCTTCGTCGAGCTTGGCCAGGGCGCCCTGCACGTTGCCGGATTCGGTGACTTGCAGGTCCGGCAGCGTGGCATGCAGGGCGTGCACGACACCACTGCGGTACAGCGGGTGGTCGTCGACTACGAGGATATTCATGAGATGCCTGGGGGGTGGGGCATCTTAGCTGCCCGCCTCCGGGCGCCGCGGTCGGCCATTTGGATGATCGCCGGCACCGGGGCGGATAATCGCGCCCCATGTCAGCCGTGTTCGAGAAGCCGCCCCTGTGGCAGCGTGCCACACCCATGCTCCAGGGCTTCGACGGCCCCTTGGCGTTCGCCGTCTTCCTGCTGGCCTGCGCCGGTTTGCTGACGATGTACTCGTCGGGCTTTGACCACGGCACCCGCTTCGTCGACCATGGCCGCAACATGCTGATCGCGGCCAGCATCATGTTCGTGGTCGCCCAGGTGCCGCCCCAACGGCTCATGAGCTTCGCGGTGCCGCTGTACACGATCGGTGTGGCCCTGCTGATCGCGGTGGCCGTGTTCGGCATCACCAAGAAGGGCGCGCGGCGCTGGGTGAACGTGGGCGTGGTCATCCAGCCGAGCGAGATCCTGAAGATCGCGATGCCACTGATGCTGGCCTGGTGGTTCCAGAAGCGCGAGGGCCAGCTGCGGCCGCTCGACTACGCGATGGCGGCGCTGATCCTGCTGGTGCCCGTGGGTCTGATCATGAAGCAGCCCGACCTGGGCACGTCCCTGCTGGTGCTGTCCGCCGGCGTGGCCGTGATCTTCTTTGCCGGCCTGTCCTGGAAGCTGATCGTGCCGCCGGTGGTCATCGGGCTGGTGGCGCTGGTGCTCATCGTCATCTTCGAGGGCCAGTTGTGCGCCGACGGCGTGCGCTGGCCGGTCCTGCACGACTACCAGCAGCAGCGCATCTGCACCCTGCTGGATCCCTCGAAGGACCCGCTGGGCAAGGGCTTCCACATCATCCAGGGGATGATCGCCATCGGTTCGGGCGGGGTGTTCGGCAAGGGGTTCATGCAGGGGACCCAGACCCACCTGGAGTTCATCCCGGAGCGCACCACCGACTTCATCTTCGCCGCCTTTTCCGAGGAATTCGGCCTGCTGGGCAACCTGTGCCTGATCAGCGGCTTCATCTTCCTGGTCCTGCGCGGGCTGGCCATTGCCCTGGAGGCCCCGACGCTGTTCTCGCGCCTGCTGGCCGGCGCGATCACGATGATCTTCTTCACCTATGCGTTCGTGAACATGGGCATGGTCAGCGGCATCCTTCCCGTGGTGGGCGTGCCGCTCCCGTTCATCAGCTACGGCGGCACCGCCATGGTGACGCTGGGCATGGGCCTGGGCATCCTGATGTCGATCGCGAAGGCCAAGCGACTCGTGCAGTCATGACCGCCCCGGGCGGCACCGTCGCGGTCGTCGGCGTCGGCAACATGGGCGGCGCCATGGCCGCCCGGTTGCTGTCGCTCGGCTGGACGGTGCGCGTGCGCGACCTCGATCCGGCCAAGGTGGCGGCCCTGCGGGCGCTGGGCGCGAAGCCGACGGCCAGCGCGGCCGAGGCCGCGGCCGGCTGCCTGGGGCTGATCGTGTGCGTGGTCGACGCCGGGCAGTGCGACGAGGTCCTGTTCGGCGCCGACGGCGCGGCCGCCGTGCTGGCAGCCGGCACGCCGGTGGTCCTGTGCCCGACCATCGGCCCGCACGATGCCGAACGGCTGGCGGACGCCCTCGCGGCACGCGGCCTGCGCGCGGTCGATGCGCCCATGTCGGGGGGGCCGGCGCGCGCGCGCGACGGCACGATGAGCCTGATGGTGGCCTGCTCCGACGACACCCATGCCGGCGTGCTGCCCTTGTTGCAGGCACTTAGCAACAGGTTGTTCCGGGTCGGCACGCGCCCGGGCGACGGCGCCCGGACCAAGCTGGTGAACAACCTGCTGGCCGGCATCAACCTGGTCGGCGCCGCCGAGGCCATCGCCATGGCAGGCCGGTTGGGGCTGGACCCGGCCCGCACGCTCGACGTGATCGAGCAGTCGAGCGGCCAGAGCTGGATCGGCTCGGACCGGATGCGGCGTGCGCTTGCGGGCGACTGGGCTCCGCGCGCCCATGTCAGCCTGCTGCAGAAGGACACCCGACTGGCGGTCGAATCCGCCTCGGCGGCCGGCTTCCACGGACCGCTGGGCGCCGCCGCGCGCGACGTGTTCGAACGCGCCGCCCGCGCCGGGCTGGCCGACCTGGACGACGCCGCCCTCCTGCGGCTGCTGGCGGCGGACGGGCCATGACCACCATCCTCGTCGTCGAGGACGACGATGCGATCCGCAGCAACGTGGCCCGCCTGCTGAGGCTGGAGGGCTACGAGGTGCTCGCCGCGGTCAACGGCGCCCAGGGGCTCGAGCAGGCGCGCCAGGCGCGGCCCGACATCGTGATCTCCGACATCGGCATGCCCGGGCTGGACGGCTTCGCCCTGGTCGAGGCCATGCGCGCCGATCCCGCGCTGGCCGCCACGCCCGTGATGCTGCTCACCGCACTCGACGACCGCGCCAGCATGCGGCGCGGCATGACGGCCGGGGCGGACGACTACCTCGCCAAGCCCTTCACCCGGGTCGAACTGCTCGATGCGCTGGCCGGCCTCCTGAAGAAGCGCGGCCGGCTGCAACAGACCATCGAGGAGGCCGTCAGCCAGCGCGAGGCCCATCTGCGGCGCGCCTTCAGCGAGAGCATCGGCGGCCAGCAGATCACCGACCGGTTCGGGCTGGAGGCGCCCAGCGGCGCCGTGGCCGACCAGGTGCTGCAGGCCACGGTGCTGTTCGCCGACATCCGCAACTTCACCGCGCTGGCCGAGAAGCTGGATTCGGCGGAGGTCGCCGAGCTGCTGACGGAGTATTTCGAGCGGGGTTGCGACCCCATCCTCAAGAGCGGAGGCCGGTACCTGAAGTTCATCGGCGACGGCCTGATGGCCATCTTCGCCGATGCGCCGGATGCCGAGGTCCCGGCGGCGCGCCAGGCCCTCTCGGCGGCGCTCGGCCTGGCGCTGTCCACGCAGGGCTTTCGCAGCTGGCTGGACCGCCGGTTCGGCGGCCGCGCGCTGCCGCCGTTTGCCATCGGCGTCGGCTTGCACAGGGGCGAGGTCGCCCTGTGCCGGGTCGGCATGGAGGGCAGCCGGGAAACCACCGCCATCGGCGACACCGTCAACGTGGCGGCGCGGCTGGAAGCGGCCAGCAAGGAACTCGGCTGGACGGTCGTGGCCAGCACGGCCGTCCTGCGCGAGGCCGGCGAGGGCATCCAGACCGGCGGCATGACGGCGCTGGAGGTCCGCGGGCGCAACGGTTACGTCGACGTGGCCGAGATCACCGGCCTGGCCGCCGGATTCGGCGACACCGAAGGCATGGCGACGCTGGCGCTGCGGGCCGACGAGGTCACGGCGGCGCTGCAGGTCAACTCCGAGATCACGGCCCGGGCCGTGAAGGGCGCGCTGCAGTCCAGGCTGACCGCGCTCAAGGACCACCGGTTCGCCGCCGGCGAGCCGCCGCTGCGCCTGCGCGGGTACCGGCTCACGCGCAAGATCGGGTCCGGCGGCATGACCGAGGTGTACCTGGCCGAGCGCGACGTCGATGGCCTGCCGGTGGTGCTCAAGGTGCTGGAAGCCAGCGGCAAGTCGGCCAACGAGCACCTGTCGCGCTTCATCCAGGAGTACATGCTGCTGTCGCGCATCCAGCACCCGAACGTGGTGCGCATCTACGACCAGGGCTTCACCGACGACCACGCCTACATCGCGATGGAGTACTTCGCGCGCGGCGACCTGCGCAGCGAACTGAACGCCGGCATGGCCCGGGAGCGGGTGATGGAGGTGCTGGGCCAGGTCGCGCAGGCGCTGTCGGCCATCCACGCGCTGGGCGTGATCCACCGCGACCTGAAGCCGGAAAACATCATGCGGCGGGCCGATGCCACGGTGGCGGTGGCCGACTTCGGCATCGCGAAGTCGCTGCTGGCATCGGAGCAGCTGGCGTTTTCGCAGACCCGCCATGGCGACGTGGTCGGCACGCCGTACTACCTCAGTCCGGAGCAGGCCTCGGGCCACCCCATCTCGCCGGTCTCGGACCTCTACAGCCTGGGGATCATGCTGTACGAGATGCTGGTGGGCGAGCGGCCCTACCGGGCGGAATCGCTCAACGCGCTGCTGGCGCATCACGTGAACACGCCCACGCCGCGCCTGCCGGCGGAACACGAGGGGCTCCAGCCCATCCTGGACCGGCTCATGGCCAAGCGGCCGGAGGACCGGTTTGCGAGCGCCGACGCCCTGCTGGCTGAACTGGAGCAGCGTCAGTTCCTGCGGACGGTGGCGCTGCCCCCGCCAGGCTGAGCCTGCACCCCGCGGGGGCGGGCACGACCTCCTAGAATGCTCCGATGATCTCCCGCGAACCCACCATCGAACGTCTCGCCACCGCGCAGCGCCTGCTCCTCGAGCCGTTCGGTCTGAACGAAACCCACCTCTCGCGTGCCCTGGGCGAGATCACGGCCCACCGGGTCGACGACGCCGACCTCTACTTCCAGTACACCCGCAGCGAGGGCTGGAGCCTGGAGGAGGGCATCGTCAAGACCGGCAGCTTCAGCATCGACCAGGGCGTGGGCGTGCGCGCCGTCAGCGGCGAGAAGACGGCGTTCGCGTACTCGGACGACATCTCCGAGGCCTCGCTGCTGGATGCGGCGCGCACCGTGCGCTCCATCTCGGCCTCTACTCGCGCCGGCAAGGCCAAGGTGGCGGCACGCAAGGTGGCATCCAGCCGCTCGCTCTATCCGGCGCTCGACCCCATCACCACGCTGGACAGCACGGCCAAGGTGCAGTTGCTCGAGAAGGTCGAGAAGCGGGCCCGCGCCAAGGATCCGCGCATCGTCCAGGTGATGGCCGGGCTGGCCAGCGAGTGGGACGTGGTCATGGTGGCGCGTGCCGACGGCACGCTGGCCGCCGACGTGCGCCCGCTGGTGCGGCTGTCGGTCACCGTCATCGCCGAGCAGAACGGCCGCCGCGAGGTGGGCTCCAGCGGCGGCGGCGGCCGCTTCGGGCTGGCCTATTTCGACGACTCCCGCATCCAGGAGTACGTCGACGATGCCGTCAAGGCGGCGCTCACCAACCTGGAGTCGCGGCCGGCGCCCGCCGGCGAAATGACCGTGGTGCTCGGCCCCGGCTGGCCCGGCATCCTGCTGCACGAGGCCATCGGCCACGGGCTCGAGGGCGACTTCAACCGCAAGGGCTCCAGCGCCTTCTCGGGCCGCATCGGCGAGCGGGTGGCGGCCAAGGGCGTCACGGTGCTGGACGACGGCACCATCGCCGACCGGCGCGGCTCGCTCAACGTCGACGACGAGGGCAACCCCAGCCAGCGCAACGTGCTGATCGAGGACGGCATCCTGCGCGGCTACATCCAGGACGCCCTCAACGCGCGCCTGATGGGCGTGGCGGCCACCGGCAACGGCCGGCGGGAAAGCTATGCGCACGTGCCGATGCCGCGCATGACCAACACCTACATGCTCGGCGGCGACAAGAGCCCCGACGAGATCGTCGCGAGCATCCGGAAGGGCCTGTACGCCACCAACTTCGGCGGTGGCCAGGTCGACATCACCTCGGGCAAGTTCGTGTTCTCGGCCAGCGAGGCGTTCTGGGTCGAGAACGGCAAGATCCAGTACCCCGTCAAGGGCGCCACCATCGTCGGCAACGGCCCCGACGCGCTGACGCGCGTCACCATGATCGGCAACGACATGCGGCTCGACAGCGGAGTGGGCACCTGCGGCAAGGAGGGCCAGAGCGTGCCGGTGGGCGTCGGCCAGCCGACCCTGCGCATCGACGGCCTGACGGTCGGCGGCACGGCCTGACGTTGCAGTCCGCGCGGCCTGTGGTAGATTCCTTTCCCATGCGCACGCAGAGCGTCTTCTTTTACGGCTACTTTTGGTTCTCTGGCCCTACCGGCGGTCGAGAGTCCTGAGCGCACGCGAACGAAGACGCACCCAGAACCCCCGAACAAACCGCCGGTACCCCCGGCGGTTTTTTCTTGTCCTTTCGAAAACCGCACCACCTCAGGAGCACCCCGATGACCGCGATGACCCCCAACGCCAGCGAGCCCTGGTATGCGCGTCCTGTCGACAAGACCAGCGACACCGACGACGAACGCATCAAGGACATCACCGTGCTGCCTCCTCCCGAACACCTGATCCGGTTCTTCCCGATCCGGGGCACCGCCGTCGAGGCGCTGATCACCGCGACGCGCAAGCGCATCCAGGACATCATGGCCGGCCGCGACGACCGCCTGCTGCTGATCATCGGGCCGTGTTCCATCCACGACCCGGCGGCGGCGCTCGAGTACGCGCGCAAGCTCAAGGACGTGCGGGCCCGGTACGCGGACACGCTGGAGATCGTGATGCGCGTCTATTTCGAGAAGCCGCGCACCACGGTCGGCTGGAAGGGGCTGATCAACGACCCTTACCTGGACGAGTCGTTCCGCATCGACGAGGGGCTGCGCATCGCCCGCCAGCTGCTGATCGAGATCAACCGGCTCGGGTTGCCGGCCGGCAGCGAGTTCCTGGACGTGATCTCGCCGCAGTACATCGGCGACCTGATCGCCTGGGGTGCCATCGGCGCCCGCACCACCGAGAGCCAGGTGCACCGGGAGCTGGCCTCCGGCCTGTCGGCGCCGATCGGCTTCAAGAACGGCACCGACGGCAACATCCGCATCGCCACCGACGCGATCCAGGCGGCGGCGCGCGGCCACCACTTCCTGTCGGTGCACAAGAACGGCCAGGTGGCCATCGTTCAGACCAACGGCAACAAGGACTGCCACGTCATCCTGCGCGGAGGCAAGGCGCCCAACTACGACGCCGCCAGCGTCGGGGCCGCCGTGCGCGATCTCGAGGCGGCGAAGCTGCCGCCCACCCTGATGGTCGATTGCAGCCATGCCAACAGCAGCAAGCAGCATGAGCGCCAGGTCGACGTGGCCCGCGACATCGCGGCGCAGATCGCCGGCGGCTCGCGCAGCGTGTTCGGAGTGATGGTCGAGAGCCATCTGCAGGCGGGGGCGCAGAAGTTCACGCCCGGCAAGGACGATGCGACCGCCCTCCAGTACGGCAAAAGCATTACCGATGCCTGCCTCGGTTGGGACGATTCGCTGGCGCTGGTCGACATCCTGGCGAGTGCGGTGCGCAAGCGACGCGACCGCTAAGCTTTACAGGGGTAGTTCTTTACAGTCAGTAACACGAGGGCTACATTTGTTGCGCGCTGCCCCGGCAGCACTCGACAACCATGGCCTTCGAACTCCCCATCCTGCGCCTCGGCATGGCCGGCTTCAGCCTGGACCAGCAGGAGCGGCTGCGCCAGGTCGTCGGACACGAGAACCGGACACGGCTGGTCTGGGAAACGGCGCGCATCAATGAGGCGGACGTTTTCCTGGTCAACGGCGCCCGCACCCAGGTGCTGGCCGACGGCACGCTGAGGATTGCCTCGGGCGTGCCCGCCGGTCGCTCGGTGCAGTTCGCCATGGCCGAACTCGACCGGCCGGTTGCCTTCGGCCAGCCGCTCGCCCCCCGCAATTTCCAGCCCGACCTGCAGTTCGATCCGGCCAGCCTCGACAGCGTCACCGCCGTGCTGGCTCGTTTCGAGGCCCTGCTGGCGCCGCTGATCGCCCAGTTCTGCCTGGCCTCGCAGATCCTCGAGCAGGAAAGCGCCCTGGGCAGCGGCAATTACCACGTCAGCGGCGAAGCCGGCCGATTGCTGGCGGTGGTGAACCTGCGCGGCCAGGTCGCGGTGCTGTCGTCGGCGCCGCCCGAGGAATTCGACGGTGCGATGTGGACGCCGCAGCCGAGCAGCGCTCCGATCCCCGATCATTTCACCCGTACCAGCCTGTCGCATCTGATGTGGCAGTACGCGCTGCGTACCACCCGCGACGTGCTGCCGCAGCGCTACCACACCGACCTGCTGTATTTCCGGCGTCCGCCGCGCCTGCCGCAGCGCGCCCTGTCCGACGCCCACCTGCTGCTGTTGCGCGAGCTGGCGTACGCGCCGGCCACCTTCACGGAACTGCAGCAACGCACCGGGCTGGTCGGCGCGGACCTGGTGCGCACCCTGTCGGCCCTGTACCTCGTGGGCGCCATCACCTCGAATCCCAAGCGGGCGGCACAGCCCGCGATCCGCCGGCACGACGGCGCCGATACCGACGGTCACGTGCTGCACAGCGTCGCCCCCTCGGGCATGGATCCGGAGTCCGGCCCCGGCATGCTGCGGCCCGTGCGGCCGGACCTCACGGCGCCGGCGCCGCTCTCGTTCGATTGATCAGCGGGCGCTGAGCGCCTGCAACAGGCGGGCGTGGATGCCGCCGAAGCCGCCGTTGCTCATGCACACGACGTGGTCCCCGGCCCGGGCCGCCGGGACCACCTGCGCCACGAGGTCCTCGATCGAGTCGGCGACGCTGGCCCGCACGCCCATGGGTGCCAGGGCATCGCGCGCATCCCAGCCCAGCCCGCCGGCGTGGCAGAAAGCCAGGTCGGCCTGTTCGAGGCTCCAGGGCAGCTGGGCCTTCATGGCGCCGAGCTTCATGGTGTTGCTGCGCGGTTCGAACACCGCCAGGATCCGGCCGCCGGCCGGGCCCAGCTTGCGCCGCAGGCCGTCCAGCGTGGTGCGGATGGCGGTCGGGTGGTGGGCGAAGTCGTCGTAGACGCGCACGCCGCCGCTTTCGCCCCGCAATTCCATCCGCCGCTTGACGTTGCGAAAGCGCCCCAGGGCGGCTGCGGCCTGCGCCGGTGCCACGCCGACGTGTTCGGCCGCCGCGATGGCCGCCAGGGCATTGAGCTGGTTGTGGGTGCCGCTCAGGTCCCAGTCGACCCGGCCCACGCGCTCCCCGCGCAGGAGCACGTCGAACCCGCCGGGCTCGCCCTGGGCGGTGAAGTCGCTGACGGCCGCGCCGAAGCTGCGCACCTCGCTCCAGCACCCCTCGTGCAGCACGCGCGCCAGGCTCTCCTCCAGCTCGTTGACGATGACCCGGCCGGAGGACGGCACCGTGCGCACCAGGTGGTGGAACTGCCGCTCGATGGCAGCCAGGTCGTCGAAGATGTCGGCGTGGTCGAATTCCAGGTTGTTCAGCACCGCCGTGCGCGGCCGGTAATGGACGAACTTGCTGCGCTTGTCGAAGAACGCGGTGTCGTACTCGTCCGCCTCGATGACGAACTGCCCGCCGGTGCCGAGCCGGGCCGACACCCCGAAGTCGACCGGCACGCCACCGACCAGGAAGCCGGGTTGCTGACCGGTGGCTTCCAGCACCCAGGCCAGCATCGAGGTGGTCGTGGTCTTGCCGTGCGTGCCCGCGACCGCCAGCACGTGGCGGCCGTGCAGGACATGTTCGGCCAGCCACTGCGGCCCGCTGGTGTAGCGGGCGCCGGATTCCAGGATCGCTTCCATCAGCGGGTAGCGCGGGCTGCCGTCGGGCAGGCGCGCCCGCGAGACCACGTTGCCGACGACCCAGACATCGGGGCGCAAGGCCATCTGGTCGGCGCCGTAGCCCTCGACGAGGTCGATGCCGAGGGCCCGCAGCTGGTCGCTCATGGGGGGATAGACGCCGGCGTCGCAGCCGGTCACACGGTGGCCGGCTTCCCGGGCCAGCGCGGCGACGCCTCCCATGAACGTGCCGCAAATGCCGAGGATGTGGATGTGCATCGGCTCGATTATCGGGGCGGCCCATCGGTCATCCCGCGTCCCGGAAGGCTCCGTGCCGGGCAGAATTGACCGATGGACACCCTGCGTGAGATCGCCGCCACTGCCGCGCGGATGGTGGTCGAGGAAGGCCTGGAATACGGTCCGGCCAAGCGGCGCGCCGTCCGGCAGCTGGGCCTGCCTGTGCGGGCGGCGTTGCCGGACAACGACGTGATCGAGGAAGCGGTGCGCGAGTACATCGCACTGTTCTGCGCCGACACGCAGCCCGTCGAACTGGCTGCCCTGCGCCGGCTGGCGCTGACCTGGATGGAGCGGCTGGCCGAGTTCAGGCCCCACCTGGCCGGCGCGGTCTGGCATGGAACGGCGACCCGGCTGTCCGACATCTACCTGCAGTTGTTCTGCGATGACTCCAAGTCGGCCGAGATCGCGCTGATCGACAAGGGCGTCGACTACGAGGCCAGGACGGTTCCGGGCTTCCAGGGTGCACCGGTCGAGGCGCTGAGCCTGTCCAGCCGCAGCCCGGAGCTCGGCGAGACCATCGGCGTCCACCTCCTGATCCACGACCACGACGACTTGCGCGGTGCGCTCCGGCGCGATGCGCGGGGTCGGGTTCCGCGCGGGGACATGGCGGCGGTGCGTGCCCTCGTCGACAATGCTGCCCATGTCGACCACTGAATCCACGGCTCCCCTGACGTCCCGGCGCTCCCTTCTCCTGGCGGCCGGTGTCGGTGTCGTGGCCGCGGCCGCGGGGGCCGGCGTCGCGTTCTGGCGCCGCGAGCCGCAGGCCCAAGGGGACGCCTCGGCGCTGTGGGGGCTGACCTTCGACACGCCAGCCGGCCAGCCGTTGACCATGGCGGCCCTGCGCGGCAAGCCGCTCCTGGTCAACTTCTGGGCCACCTGGTGTCCGCCCTGCGTCGAAGAACTCCCCATGCTCGACCGTTTCGCGCGCGAACACGCTGCCAACGGCTGGCAAGTCGTCGGCTTGGCGATCGATCAGCCCAGCGCCGTGCGCAAGTTCCTGGCCGCGACGCCAGTCAGCTTTCCGATCGGGCTGGCGGGGCTCGAGGGCACCGACCTGGGCAAGTCCCTGGGCAATTCGGCCGGTGGGCTGCCCTTCACCGTCGTGCTGAAGCCGGATGGGAAAGTGCGCGAGCGTAGAATGGGGAAGGTCGCCCCGGGCGACCTATCGCGCTGGGCAGCGGCAGCCTGAGACGCGACACGGCTCCCGGCTTTACCTGCCGACGCCCCGACGGGCGCGCTCTTCAGCGAAGAAAAGTAAAAATCGCTGCAAATTGCGGTAAATTCGCCGACCTTAACAAGAAATGCGGCTGGAGCCACCATGGACTTGCGCAAATTGAAGACCCTGATCGACCTGGTCTCGGAGTCGAACGTCTCCGAACTGGAGATCACGGAAGCGGAGGGAAAAGTCCGCATCGTCAAGGGCGGCACGGCCGTCGTGCAGCATGCCGCGGCACCCGTCGCGATGGCACCGGCGATGCCGGCATCGGCCGCGCCGGCGCTCGCGCCGGCCGCGCCCGCCCCGCAGGCACCGACCGGCCATGCCGTCAAGTCGCCGATGGTGGGCACGTTCTACCGCGCGTCCAGCCCGGGCGCGAAGTCGTTCGTCGAGGTCGGCAGCCAGGTCAAGGAAGGCGACACGATCTGCATCATCGAGGCGATGAAGATCCTCAACGAGATCGAGGCCGACAAGTCGGGCACCGTGTCCAAGATCCTGTGCGAGAACGGCCAGGCCGTGGAGTACGGACAGCCCCTGTTCATCATCGAGTGACGATCCGGTAAGCGCTCACTCATGTTCAAGAAGATCCTGATCGCCAACCGCGGCGAGATTGCCCTCCGGGTGCAGCGGGCCTGCCGCGAACTGGGCATCAAGGCCGTGATGGTCTATTCGGAAGCCGACCGCGAGGCCAAGTACGTCAAGCTGGCAGAGGAGGCGGTCTGCATCGGGCCGGCCGCTTCGGCACAGAGCTACCTCAACATGCCGGCCATCATTTCGGCCGCCGAGGTCACCGACGCCGAGGCCATCCACCCCGGCTATGGCTTCCTGTCGGAAAACGCCGATTTCGCCGAGCGGGTGGAAAAGAGCGGCTTCCAGTTCATCGGCCCCACGCCCGAGTCGATCCGCATCATGGGCGACAAGGTGTCGGCCAAGCAGGCCATGATCAAGGCCGGCGTGCCCTGCGTGCCCGGCTCCGAGGGCGAACTGCCGGACGATCCGGCGGTCATCCGGCGCACGGCGCGCACCGTCGGCTACCCCGTCATCATCAAGGCGGCGGGCGGCGGCGGCGGCCGCGGCATGCGCGTGGTGCACACGGAAGCCGCGCTGATCAACGCGGTCCAGATGACCAAGGCGGAGGCGGGCGCCGCCTTTGGCAATCCGGCGGTGTACATGGAGAAGTTCCTCCAGAACCCGCGCCACATCGAGATCCAGATCCTGGCGGACAAGCACCGCAACGCCGTCTACCTGGGCGAGCGCGACTGCTCGATGCAGCGCCGCCACCAGAAGATCATCGAGGAAGCGCCGGCGCCGGGCATCCCGCGCAAGCTGATCGACCGCATCGGCGAGCGCTGCGCGGCGGCCTGCAAGAAGATCGGCTACCGCGGCGCGGGGACGTTCGAGTTCCTGTACGAGAACGGCGAGTTCTACTTCATCGAGATGAACACGCGGGTGCAGGTCGAGCACCCGGTGACCGAACTCGTCACGGGCATCGACATCGTGAAGACGCAGATCATGGTGGCGGCCGGCGAGAAGCTGCCTTTCGTGCAGCGCGACATCGCGCTGCGCGGCCATGCCATCGAGTGCCGCGTCAACGCCGAGGACCCGTACAACTTCACCCCGTCGCCCGGTCGCATCACGCTGTGGCATGCCCCGGGCGGGCCGGGCGTGCGCGTCGATTCGCACGTCTACAACAACTACTTCGTGCCCCCCAACTACGACTCGATGGTCGGCAAGATCATCGTGCACGGCGACACGCGCGACCAGGCGCTGGCACGCATGCGCACCGCGCTGCTGGAGACGGTGGTCGAGGGCATCAACACCAACATCCCGCTGCACCGCGAGCTGATGGTGGACGCCAAGTTCATGCAGGGCGGCACCAACATCCACTACCTGGAGCAGTGGCTGTCGCAGCACAAGCGCTGATCCGGTCCGGGCACCCATGTACGAGTTGCGCCTGCTCTGTGGCGAACACCAGGTCGAGGCGCTGAGCGACGCGCTCGAGGCGCTGGACGCCCTGAGCGTGTCGGTCGAGGACGCCGACGCCCAGACCCCGGCCGAACAGGCCCTGTTCGGCGAGCCCGGCATGCCGCCGCCCAAGGAAGGCTGGCAGCGGTCGCGGGTCCTGGCGCTGTTCCCCACCCGGGAAGCGGCCGAGGAAGCGCAGGTCCTGCTGCAGGCGCAGGACTTCTTCGCCGGTGCGCAGGTCGCCGGCATCGAGGAGGTCGCCGAGCAGGACTGGGTGCGCCTGACGCAGTCGCAATTCGCGCCGGTGGAGATCACGCCCGAGTTCTGGATCGTGCCGACCTGGCACGAACCGCCGGCCCAGGCGACGACGGTCATCCGCCTCGATCCCGGCCTGGCCTTCGGCACGGGCACGCACCCCACCACGCGGATGTGTCTGCGCTGGATCGCGCGCCAGCCGCTGAAGGGACGCACAGTGCTGGATTACGGCTGCGGCTCCGGCATCCTGGCCATCGGTGCCGCCAAGGTGGGCGCCGGCCGGGTCGACGCGGTCGACATCGACGAGGCGGCGGTGCGCTCGACGCTGGACAACGCGCAGGCCAATGGCACCGGGCTGGGCGTCGTCGGCCTGCCCGACGCCGTGCAGGGCCGCTACGACGTGGTGCTGGCCAACATCCTGGCCACGCCGCTGAAGGTGCTGGCGCCGCTGCTGTGCGGGCTGGTCCAGCCGCCGGGCCACCTGGTGCTGGCTGGCATCCTCGAGCGCCAGGCGGAGGAACTGCAGCGCGCGTACGCGCCCTATGCCAGCCTGTCGGTCGCCGACCAGGACGAAGGCTGGATCCTGATGACGGCGCGGCTGTGAGCCGCCCGGGCGCGCGGCGCCGGTTCCCTACAATGCCCGGCTCATGAGCATGATCACCGGCTGCCCGGCCTGCGGAACGATGTTCAGGGTGGTCCCCGACCAACTGAAGATCTCCGAAGGCTGGGTGCGCTGCGGGCACTGCGCGGAGGTGTTCGATGCCGCCGCCCACATGCAGCCGGATGCGGTGCTGCCGGCACAGCCGGTTGCCGCGGCGGCACCCGGGGCCGTGGTCGATGCCGCTCCAGACGCCGAGCGAGCCGCCGTCGCTCACGCGCCGACCACCGAAGCCAGCACGACGGGCCCCGATCAGCAGGCCGACCCGGCGCCGGACCTGCAGACGCATCCGGAGGCGCAGCTGCCGTCCGCCGGCCCGTCGCTCACGCCCTGGCACGCACCGTCCGGCTTCGGCCCGTCGTCCCTGTCCCCCGAGGAGCACGGTTACCTGCCCCTGCACCTGGTGCGGGAGGAGGCCGATGCGGCCGCCGTGGACCTGGACGCGCAGGACGCACTGGATGCACAGGATCACCGCGAGCCGGACGAGGCCGAAGACCTGCCGCTGGAGGACGTGACGTTCGTGCGCGATGCGCGGCGCAAGGCGTTCTGGCGCCGGCCCGCGGTGCGCGTGGCCCTGGTGCTGGGATCGCTGGCGCTGGCCGGCCTGCTGGCGGCGCAGGTCGCCGTCCACGAGCGCGACCGCCTGGCGGCCCTGGACCCGCAGGCGCTGCCGCTGCTCGAGCGGCTGTGCCGGCCACTCGGCTGCCGCGTCGGTCCGCCGCGCCGCATCGAGGCCATCGCCATCGACAGCAGCGGCTTCACCAAGCTGCGGCCGGACACCTATCGCCTGAGCGTCACGCTGAAGAACCAGGCCCAGGCGCCGGTCGCCGTGCCGGCACTGGAACTCACACTCACCGATTCGCAGGACCAGCCGCTGCTGCGCCGCGTGCTCACGCCGGGCGAGCTCGGCGCCCCGGCAGACACCATCGCCGCGGCCGCCGACTGGTCGGCCTCGGTGGCCATCGCCGTCGGCGGTGCCAGCGCGGCACGCGTGGCCGGCTACCGGCTGCTGGCCTTCTATCCCTGATCCATCCCACCTTCACCACGAGACTTCTTCCATGGCAGCCGTCATCTGCGGGTCGCTTGCGTTCGACACCATCATGAACTTCGAGGGCCGCTTCTCGCAGCAGATCCTGCCCGACCAGCTCCACATCCTGAACGTCTCGTTCCTGGTGCCGCAACTGCGGCGCGACTTCGGCGGCTGCGCGGGCAACATCGCCTACAGCCTCAAGCTGCTGGGCGGCACGCCGCTGCCGATGGCGACCGTGGGCACCGATGGCGCGGGCTACCTCGATCGCCTGCGCGAGCTGTCCATCAGCACCGAGTTCGTCCGCCAGGTGGAAGGCACCTACACGGCGCAGGCGATGATCATGACCGACCTGGACAACAACCAGATCACGGCCTTCCATCCCGGCGCGATGATGCAGGCACACGTCACCCACATCGCCGCGCGGCCCGACATCAAGCTCGGCATCATCTCTCCCGACGGCCGCGATGCCATGCTGCAGCATGCCGAGCAGTTCGCGGCGGCCGGCATCCCGTTCGTGTTCGATCCGGGCCAGGGCCTGCCGATGTTCGACGGCCGCGAGCTGGCGGCCTTCATCGACCAGGCCAGCTGGGTCACCGTCAACGACTACGAGGGCAAGATGCTGATGGAGCGCACCGGCTGGGACGCGGCCGGGATCTCGCGCAAGGTGCGCGGCCTCGTCGTCACGCTCGGCGGCGAGGGGTGCGACGTCTGGGTGGACGGCGAGAAGACGCACGTGCCGGCGGTGAAGGCCGCGGCCGTCGTCGATCCCACCGGTTGCGGCGATGCCTGGCGCGGCGCGCTGCTGCACGGCCTGGAGCAGGGCTGGCCGCTGGCACGCTGCGCCGAACTGGGCAACCGCGTCGGCGCGGTGAAGATCGCCAGCCGCGGCCCGCAGAACTGGCGCTTCGACCAGCCAGCCGCCTGAGCGGCGGCGGCGCTCAGCCGCGCGCGTTCGTCACGCCGCCGTCGACCACCAGCGTGTCGCCGACGACGTAGTCGCCGGCCCGGGACGCCAGGAACACGGCGGCCCCGGCCATGTCCTCGGGCTGGCCGATGCGGCCGACCGGCACCCGCCGCGCCACGTCCTCGCCATGGTCGCGCGCATCCTTGTTCATCTCGGAGGCGAACGGCCCGGGGGCGATGCCGCTCACCACGATGTTGTCCTGCGCCAGCCGCAGGGCCAGCCGGCGCGTCAGGTGGATCAGGCCGGCCTTGCTGGCGGCATAGGAGTAGGTCTCCCACTGGTTCACCGAGATGCCGTCGATCGACGCGATGTTGATCACCTTGGCCGGCCGCGTGCGCGCGGCAGCCTTCAGCTGGGCGTGCAGGGCCTGGGTGAGGAAGAAGGGCGTCTTCAGGTTCAAGTCCAGCACCTTGTCCCAGCCCTTCTCGGGGAAGGTGTCGAAGGCTTCTCCCCAGGCGGCGCCGGCGTTGTTGACCAGGATGTCGAGCGCGGGCTCGCGGCTCGCGATCTCGGCGGCCAGGGCGCGCGCCGCCTCCACCGTGGACACGTCGCAGGGCAGCGAGACGCAGGGGCCGATGGCCGACAGCTGCTCGGCCGCCTCGTCGCAGGCCGCAGCCTTGCGCGCCGTGATGTAGACCTTGGCGCCGTGGTGCAGGAAGCCGGCGGCGATCATCCGGCCGATGCCGCGCGAGCCGCCGGTCACCAGGGCCACGCGGCCCTGCAGCGAGAACAGATCCTTCATGGGAGTCTCCGGTTGGGGTGGCGCCAAGTCTGGCGGATGGCAGCTCGGCCGCCAATCACCCGGACGACATCGTGGTCGAACACTCACTAGCATGGGGCCGGGCCGATTGCCCACCCAAAGGAGACGACCATGCGAAGAAGAATCCTGGCCCTCGGGCTTCCCGTCCCGGCCATCGCCGCATTGCTGGCCGCCTGCGCCTCGGCGCCGCCGGATCCGCAGGCGGCGCTGAAACGCGCCGAGGCCGCGATGGGCTCCGCCCAGGTGCGCTCGCTGCAATTCAGCGGCAGCGGCAGCGGCGGCATCTTCGGCCAGGCCTACCGGCCGGGCGATCCCTGGCCGCGCATCACCTATTCCAGTTTCTCGCGGGTCTACGACTACCAGAATGCGGCGTTCCGCGAGGAGTTCGCCCGCACCCGCGCCGAGCCCAACGGCGGCGGTGCCTTGCCGCTGATGGGAACGGGCGAACAGCGCGCCACCGGCCTGTTGCGCGGCACCCAGGCCTGGAACCTGGCTGGCACCACTGCCACCGCCGCGCCCCTGACGGCCGACGGCCGGATCCATGACCTCTGGACGTCGCCCCATGGCGTGCTGCGTGCCGCCCAGCGCAACAACGCCACCACGCGCGTGGAGGGCGGCAAGACGCTGGTGAGCTTCACCGAGCCGAACCGGTTCCGGGCCACTGCCGTCATCGGCGAGAGCGGGCTGGTGGAGCGGGTCGACTCCGTGCAGCCGAATCCGGTGACGGGCGACACGCCGACCGTGACGACCTACGAGGACTACCGGGACTTCGGCGGCGTCAAGTTCCCGGCCCGCATCCGCCAGACCCAGGGTGGGTCGCCGGTGCTGGACCTGCAGGTGACCCAGGTCCAGGCCAACACGGTGCCCGCGATCGAGGTGCCCGCGGCGGTTCCCGGCTTCGTGGAGCGGGCCACCTCCGAGAAGGTGGCCGAGGGCGTGTGGTTCCTGGCCGGCGGCTCGCACAACAGCGTGCTGGTCGAGATGGCCGATCACCTGATCCTGATCGAGAGCCCGCTGTACGACGCCCGCACGCAGGCGGTCCTGACCGCGGCCAAGCAGCTGGTGCCGAACAAGCCGGTCCGGTACGTCATCAACTCGCACCACCATTTCGACCATTCCGGCGGGCTGCGCACGGCGGCCGCGGATGGCGCCACCCTGGTGACCAGCGAGCTGGCCAGGCCCTGGTTCGCGCAGGCATTCGCCACGCCCAACGCCATTGCGCCCGACGCACTGGCCCGCTCCGGCCGGCCGGTCCGCATCGAAGGCGTGTCGGGCAAGCGCACCTTCACGGATGGGACCCGCACCCTGGAAGTGATGATGATCGACGGCAGCGTGCACGCCCAGGGTTTCATGCTCGCCTGGCTGCCGCGCGAGCGCCTGCTGGTGGAAGCCGATGCCTACACGCCGGGCCCTGCCGGTGCGCCGCCGCCGGCGCAGCCGAACGCCAACAACGTGAACATGCTGGACAACGTGGAGCGGCTGCGGCTGGACGTCGACCGCATCCTGCCGCTGCACGGCCGCGTGGTACCGATCGCGGAACTGAGGGCCGCCGCAGGCCGCCGCTGACGCGGTTCAGCCGGCGCGGGCGCGGCGGCGCTCGCGCCAGGCCAGCAGTTCGCCGACCACGCCCTTGCGGAAGGCGAGCACGCACAGCACGAAGATCACGCCGATGATCACCGTCACCCACTCGCCGACCTTGTCGGCCAGCATGTCCTGCAGGGCGATCACGATGCCGCCCCCGAGCACCGGACCGAAGAAGGTGCCCACGCCGCCCAGCAGCGACATCAGGATCACCTCGCCGGACATGGACCAGTGCACGTCGGACAGGGTGGCGAACTTCATCACCAGCGTCTTCATCGAGCCGGCCAGGCCCGCCAGCGAGGCGGACAGGATGAAGGCGAGCAGCTTGTAGCGGTCGACCTCGTAGCCGAGCGAGATGGCGCGCGGCTCGTTCTCGCGGATCATCTTCAGCACCTGGCCGAAGGGCGACGTGACGATGCGCAGGATGCCCAGGAAGCAGGCCAGGAACACGGCCAGCACCACGTAGTACATGACGTGGTCGTCACCCAGCGGCAGCACGCCGAACAGGTTGCCCCGCGCCACGCCCTGCAGGCCGTCCTCGCCGCCGGTGAACGGGGCCTGCAGGCAGACGAAGAACACCATCTGCGACAGGGCCAGCGTGATCATGGCGAAGTAGATGCCCTGGCGCCGGATGGCGACCAGCCCGAACACCAGGCCGAGCAGGGCGGCGAAGACCACCCCGGCCAGCACGCCCAGTTCGGGGGTCCAGCCCTGGACCTTGACGAACCAGCCGGTGACGTAGGCGGCCGTGCCGAAGAAGGCAGCATGGCCGAACGACAGCAGGCCGGTGAAGCCGAGCAGCAGGTTGAACGCGCAGGCGAACAGCGCGAAACACAGCAGCTTCATCACGAAGACCGGGTACAGGCCGATGAACGGCGCCAGCACGGCCAGCGCCAGCAGCGCGAGGTAGGTCAGGCGGACGGTCCTGCTCATGCCGCCGCCGTGGCGGGCGATCGCCGCGTTCGCTGGCTCGATCGGCAGCTCGCCGGCGGTGGTGACCGAGGTGGAGGGTGGGGTCATCAGGCCTCCTTGCCGAACAGGCCGGCGGGTCGCAGCATCAGGACGATGGCCATGATCACGAACACGACGATGTTGGAGGCTTCAGGATAGAACACGCGCGTGAAGCCTTCGACGATGCCCAGTCCGAGGCCGGTGATGACGGAACCCAGGATGGAACCCATGCCGCCGATCACCACGACGGCGAACACGACGATGATGAGGTTGGAGCCCATCAGCGGCGTCACCTGGATCACCGGGGCGGCCAGCACGCCGGCCAGGCCCGCCAGGGCGGCGCCCGCGCCGTAGGTGAGGGACACCATCAGGGGCACGTTGACGCCGAACGCCTGCACCAGCTTGGCGTTCTCGGTGCCCGCGCGCAGGTAGGCACCCAGGCGGGTGCGCTCGATGATGAACCAGGTGGCCAGGCACACCGCCACCGACGCGACCACGACCCAGGCCCGGTAGTTGGGCAGGATCATGAAACCGAGGTTGGTGGCGCCCGCCAGGGCTTCCGGGACGGAATAGGACTGGCCGGAGACGCCATATTCCTTGCGGAAGGCGCCTTCGAGGATGAGGGCGAGGCCGAACGTGAGCAGCAGTCCGTACAGGGGGTCGAGCCCGTACAGCCTCTTGAGGAGCAGTCGCTCGATCACCACGCCGAACGCGCCGACGAGAAGGGGCGCCAGGAGCAGCGCCCACCAGTAGCCCACGCCCCACTTGTCCAGCATGATCCAGGCCGCGAAGGCGCCGACCATGTAGAGGGCCCCGTGCGCGAAGTTCACGATGTCGAGCAGGCCGAAGATGACGGCCAGCCCGAGACTGAGCATCGCGTAGAAGGCGCCGTTGACCAGGCCCAGCATGAGCTGGCCCAGGAAGGCCTGGTGGGGAATGCCGAAGATTTCCATGGCGGCGTGTGCTCGTCTGGAGGTGGGCGGGGGGAGCCCGCCCACCGTCGTTCAGGTTTGCTTCCTTACTTCTTCAGCAGCGAGCACTTCGACTCGGCGGGGGTCGTGAACGCCTGCTCGCCGGGCACCTTGGCCACCAGCTTGTAGTAGTCCCACGGCGTGTTCGACTCCTTGGCCGACTTGACCTGGAACAGGTACATGTCGTGGAGCATGCGGCCGTCGGCGCGGATGGTGCCGTTCTTGTGATAGAAGTCGTTGAACTTCATCCCGCGCAGGGTCGACATCACCTTGTCGGTGTCCGTCGTGCCGGCGGCCTGGACGGCCTTCAGGTAGTTGGTGGTCGCCGAGTAGTCGGCCGCCTGCAGGCTGGACGGCATGCGCTTGTACTTGTCGAAGAAGCGCTTGGCGAACTTGCGCGAATCGTCGTCCTGGTTCCAGTACCAGCTGTCGGCGACCTGCAGGCCTTCGGCGTTGGCGACGCCGATCGAGTGCACGTCGTTGATGAACACCAGCAGGCCGGCCACCTTCATGCTCTTGGTGATGCCGAATTCCTTGGCCGCCTTCATGGCGTTGATGGTGTCGCCGCCGGCGTTGGCCATGGCCAGGATGTCGGCCTTGGAGCCCTGGGCCTGCAGCAGGAAGGACGAGAAGTCGGAGGCGTTCAGCGGGTGCTTGACCGAGCCGACCACGGTGCCGCCGTTGGCCTTGACCACGGTGGTGGCATCGGCTTCCAGCGAGTGGCCGAAGGCGTAGTCGGCGGTCAGGAAGTACCACTTCTTGGCGCCGCCCTTGACCAGCGCGTTGCCGCCCACCTTGGCCAGCGCCACGGTGTCGTAGGCGTAGTGGATGGTGTAGGGCGTGCAGTCCTCGTTGGTCAGGCGGGCGGAGCCGGCGCCGATGGAGATGAAGGGGCGCTTCTTCTCCTTGGCGATGCCCGCCATGGCCAGGTTGGTGCCGGAGCTGGTGCCGCCGATCAGCAGGGCCAGGTTCTGGCTGTCGATCCACTCGCGCGCCTTGGAGGCGGCGACGTCCGCCTTGTTCTGGTGGTCGGCGGTGAGCACCTCGATCGGGCGGTTGAGCACCTTCCCGCCGAAATCCTGCACCGCCCACTTGATCATCTCGGCGCCGGCCGGGCCGTCGATGTCCGCGTACAGGCTGGACATGTCGGTGATGAACCCGATGCGGACCGGGCCGTTGTTCTGCGCCGTCGCGGCCAGGCTGCCCAGGCCCAGGGCCATGGCTGCAACGAGGGTCTTGAACTTCATGGAAGGTCTCCTTGGAAAAAAGCGGTGGCGCTAGACGCCGAGATATTCCTGCAGCATGGACATGTTGTCCCGCAGCTGGTGTTGCGCGAACTCGCGCACGATCTTGCCGTGCTCCATGACGTAGAAGCGGTCGGCCAGGGGGGCGGCGAAGCGGAAGTTCTGCTCGACCAGCACGATGGTGTAGCCCTTGGCCTTGAGCGTGCGGATCATCTCGGCCAGCTTCTGCACGATGACCGGGGCCAGGCCCTCGGAGATCTCGTCCAGCAGCAGCAGCCGCGCCCCGGTGCGCAGGATGCGCGCCACGGCCAGCATCTGCTGTTCGCCCCCCGACAGGCGCGTGCCGGGGCTCGCGGCGCGCTCCTTCAGGTTGGGGAACATGCCGTAGATCTCGGCGACGCTCATGCCGCCGGGGCCCACGCTGGGCGGCAGCAGCAGGTTCTCCTCGGCCGACAGGCTGGCGAAGATGCCCCGTTCCTCGGGGCAGTAGCCCACGCCCAGGCGCGCCACCTTGTGCGGCGGCAATCCGATCGCCTCGCGGCCCTGGATGCGGATCGACCCGGTGCGGCGGCCGGTCAGGCCCACGATGGCACGCATGGTGGTGGTGCGTCCGGCGCCGTTGCGGCCCAGGAGGGAGACCACTTCGCCTTCGCCGACCGACATGTTCACGCCGTGCAGGACGTGCGACTCGCCGTACCAGGCGTTCAGGTTCTCGATGCGCAGGAACTCACTTGCCATCATGCCTCCGGCGAGCCGCCTCCAGGAGGCATGGGCCCCTTCGGGGGCAGTGCAGCGGCGCAGCCGCCAGCGTGGGGGCCGGCATTCAGTGCGCCCCCTGCAGTTCGGCGTCGGCGGCGCCCATGTAGGCCTCGATGACCTGGGGATTGCGCGACACCTCGGCGTAGGGGCCGTCGGCGATGACGGCACCGCGCTGCAGCACCGTGATGCGGTCGGCGATCGACGACACGACGTTCATGTTGTGTTCGACCATCAGGATGGTGCGGCCGGCCGAGACCTTCTTGATCAGCTGCGTGACGCGGCTGACGTCCTCGTGGCCCATGCCCTGGGTGGGCTCGTCGAGCAGCATCAGGTCCGGCTCCAGCGCCATCGTGGTGGCCAGCTCCAGCGCCCGCTTGCGGCCGTAAGGCAGGTTCACGGTGAGCTCGTCGGCGAAGGCGGAGAGGTCGACTTCGCCCAGCAGGGCGCGGGCGCGCTCATGCAGGTGGAACAGCGACCGTTCGGGCTTCCAGAAATGGAACGAGGTGCCGAGGTTGCGCTGCAGGGCGGCGCGCACGTTCTCCAGCACGGTCATGTGCGGGAACACGGCGGAGATCTGGAACGAGCGGACGATGCCGCGGCGGGCGGTCTGCGCCGGCCGCTCGTTGGTGATGTCGCTGCCCAGGTAGGTGATGGTGCCGCGGGTGGGCGGCAGGAACTTGGTCAGCAGGTTGAAGAAGGTCGTCTTGCCGGCGCCGTTGGGGCCGATCAGGGCGTGGATGTCGCCGCGGCGGACCTGCAGGTCCACGCCGTTCACGGCGACGAAGCCCTTGAACTCCTTCGTCAGCCCTTTGGTCTCGAGGATGATCTCCGCTGCCAAGGCACGCACTCCTGTTGGCATGCCCACGGCACGCCCGAAGCCGGGATGCTAGTACCCGTGTTGCAGCGCGGTAGCGGGGAACCCCCTAGGTAATTCTGCGTGGCCCTGCGGTGCCCTGGGGCAAGAGGTCGCCCAGGCTGTCAGGAGCCTGACGATGGGCGGCCCGGAGCACGGGTCACATGTTGCGCCGGTACTGGCCGCCGACCTCGAACAGGGCGTTCGTGATCTGCCCGAGCGAGCACACGCGCACCGCATCCATCAGCACCTCGAACACGTTGCCGTTGTCGATGACGGCCTGCTGCAGGCGCTGCAGCATGGCCGGCGCCGCCGTCGCGTTGCGGGACTGGAAGTCCTGCAGCCGGCGCAGCTGGCCCAGCTTCTCGTCCTCGGTCGAGCGGGCCAGCTCCAGCTTCTCCAGCACGGTGTCGCCGTGCGGGTTGCGGAAGGTGTTGACGCCGACGATGGGCAACTCGCCGGTGTGCTTGAGCATCTCGTAGTGCATGCTCTCGTCCTGGATCTTGCCGCGCTGGTAGCCCGTCTCCATCGCGCCCAGCACGCCACCGCGTTCGGCGATGCGCTCGAACTCGGCCAGGACGGCCTCCTCGACCAGTTCGGTCAGCTCTTCCATGATGAAGGCGCCCTGGTTGGGGTTCTCGTTCTTGGCCAGCCCCCACTCCCGGTTGATGATGAGCTGGATGGCCATGGCGCGCCGCACGCTGTCCTCGGTGGGCGTGGTGATGGCCTCGTCGAACGCGTTGGTGTGCAGCGAATTGCAGTTGTCGTAGATGGCGATCAGCGCCTGCAGGGTGGTGCGGATGTCGTTGAACTGGATCTCCTGCGCGTGCAGGCTGCGCCCCGACGTCTGGATGTGGTACTTGAGCTTCTGGCTGCGCTCGTTGGCGCCGTACTTGTCCTTCATCGCCACCGCCCAGATGCGCCGCGCCACGCGCCCCATCACGGTGTACTCCGGGTCCATGCCGTTGGAGAAGAAGAACGACAGGTTGGGGGCGAAGTCGTCGATGTGCATCCCGCGGGCGAGGTAGGCCTCGACCAGCGTGAACCCGTTGGACAGCGTGAACGCCAGCTGGCTGATGGGGTTGGCCCCGGCCTCCGCGATGTGGTAGCCGGAGATGGACACCGAATAGAAGTTGCGCACGTTGTGGTGCACGAAGTACTGGGCGATGTCGCCCATCACCTTGAGGCTGAACTCGGTCGAGAAGATGCAGGTGTTCTGCCCCTGGTCTTCCTTGAGGATGTCGGCCTGCACCGTGCCGCGCACGTTGGCCAGCACCCATTCGCGCACCTTGGCGGCCTCGGTGGCGGTGGGCTCGCGGCCGTTGTCGGTGCGGAACTTCTCCAGCTGCTGGTCGATGGCCGTGTTCATGAACATGGCCAGGATGGTCGGCGCCGGGCCGTTGATGGTCATCGACACCGAGGTGCTGGGGCTGCACAGGTCGAACCCGGAGTACAGCACTTCCATGTCCTCCAGCGTCGCGATGGACACGCCGGAGTTGCCGACCTTGCCGTAGATGTCGGGGCGCTCGGCCGGGTCGTTGCCGTACAGCGTGACCGAGTCGAAGGCGGTCGACAGGCGCTTGGCCGGCATGCCCTCGGAGAGCAGCTTGAAGCGGCGGTTGGTGCGGAAGGCGTCACCCTCGCCCGCGAACATGCGGGTCGGGTCCTCGTTCTCTCGCTTGAAGGCGAAGGTGCCGGCGGTGTACGGAAAGCTGCCGGGCACGTTGTCCAGCATCAGCCACTTCAGGATCTCGCCGTGGTCCTCGTAGGCCGGCAGGGCCACCTTGCGGATGGTGGTGCCGGAGAGGGACTTGGTGGTGAGCGCGGTGCGGATTTCCTTGTCGCGGATCTTCACCACGTATTCGTCGCCGGCGTAGGCCCGCTGCATGTCGGGCCACTGCTGCAGCAGGTGCAGCGCATCGCGGTCCATCCGGGCCTTGCGCTTGCCCGCCAGGTCGAGGGCGGCCTCGGCGGCCGGCGCCCGCTCCGGCTTGTCGACCTTGAGCATGCGCGCCGCTTCCTGCAGCTGCTGGATCTCGCGGGCCAGGCGGGCCTGCTCGCGGGCGCGCTTCTTGTACCCGCGCACCGTGTCGGAGATCTCGGCCAGGTAGCGCACGCGCGCGCCTGGCACGATCGGCGTCTGGTTGGTGCTGTGGCGGCCGCCCACCTCCGGCAGCCGACCGGCCTGCACGGGCAGGCCCAGCTCCTGCAGGCGCGCCCGCAAGGCCTGGTAGAGCGCGGTGACGCCATCGTCGTTGAAGCGCGCCGCCATGGTGCCGAACACCGGCATCTCCTCCGGCCGTCGGGTCCACGCCTCGCGGTTGCGCTGCACCTGCTTGGCGACGTCGCGCAGGGCGTCGGCAGCCCCCTTGCGGTCGAACTTGTTGATGGCGACGAACTCGGCGAAGTCGAGCATGTCGATCTTCTCGAGCTGGCTGGCGGCGCCGAACTCCGGCGTCATGACGTACAGCGGCACGTCGACCAGCGGCACGATGGCGGCGTCGCCCTGGCCGATGCCCGATGTCTCGACCACGACGAGGTCGAAGCCGGCGGCCTTGCAGGCGGCGATGACGTCCGGCAGGGCGGCCGAGATCTCGCTGCCGAAGTCGCGCGTGGCGAGCGAACGCATGAACACGCGCGGGCCCTGTTGCCAGGGCGAGATGGCGTTCATGCGGATGCGGTCGCCCAGCAGGGCACCGCCGCTCTTGCGGCGCGAGGGGTCGATGGAGATGACGGCCACGTGCAGGCGGTCGTCCTGGTCGAGCCGCAGCCGGCGGATGAGTTCGTCGGTGAGCGAGGACTTGCCGGCGCCGCCGGTGCCGGTGATGCCGACCACCGGTACGGTGCGGGCCCCGGCCCGTTCGCGCACCCGGGCGACCAGCGCTTCGTCCGCCGCACCGTTCTCGATGGCGGTGATGAGCTGTGCCAGCGCGCGCCAGTGGCTGTAGTCGTGGCCCTCGATGGCGCCGGCGTCGGTCGGGGCGTGCGGCGACAGGTCGCGGTCGCACCGCATCACCATCTCGCCGATCATGCCCTGCAGCCCCATGCGCTGGCCGTCCTCGGGGCTGTAGATGCGGGTCACGCCGTACTCGTGCAGCTCGCGGATCTCGGCCGGCACGATGACGCCGCCGCCGCCGCCGAACACCTGGATGTGTTCGCCGCCGCGCTGGCGCAGCAGGTCGACCATGTACTTGAAGTATTCGACGTGCCCGCCCTGGTAGGAGCTGACGGCGATGCCCTGCACGTCTTCCTGCAGGGCGGCGGTGACGACCTCGTCGACGCTGCGGTTGTGCCCGAGGTGGATGACCTCGGCGCCCATGCCCTGCAGGATGCGCCGCATGATGTTGATGGCCGCGTCGTGGCCGTCGAACAGGCTGGCCGCGGTGACGAAGCGCACCTTGTGCGTCGGGCGGTAGTTGGCGAGCGCCTTGAATTCGGCGGACAGGTCGGTCATCGGGGTGTCTCCGGAGGACCGGGCTCGTGGCCCGGTCGGGAAAGTCTGCGCGCGCCAGCTTAATTGACGTTTACGTCAACGTCAATCGAACGCGTGGTCCGGATGAAAAACGGGGCGCCGAAGGCGCCCCGTGCATCGGAAAGGTGGCCGGGTCAGCCCCCACCGTAGAGGTAGTTCGGCAGCCAGAGCGTGAGCGAGGGCCAGATGTACATCAGCACCATGCAGACGATCACGATGAGCATGTACGGCATCATGCCCGCGAAGATCTGGTTGATGGTGACGTGGGACGGCGAGACGCCCTTCAGGTAGAACGCCGACATCGCGACCGGCGGCGACAGGAAGGCCGCCTGCAGGTTGACGAACACCAGCACGCCCCACAGCATGGGATCGATCTGGAAGTGCTGCAGCAGGGGCAGGAAGATGGGCACGAAGATCACGATGATCTCGGTCCACTCCAGCGGCCAGCCCAGGACGAAGATGATGGCCTGGGACACCAGCAGGAACTGGATCGGCGTCAGGTTCATCGCCAGCACCCACTCCTCGACCAGGCGCTGGCCACCCAGCAGCGCGAACACGGCCGAGAAGATGGCCGACCCCACGAACAGCCAGCACACCATGGAGGTGGTCTTGGCGGTCAGGAACACGGCCTCCTTGATGCGCTGCCAGGTCAGCGTGCCGGCATGCCAGGCCATCAGGAAGGCGCCCGCCGCCCCCACGGCAGCCGACTCGGTGGCCGTGGTGATGCCGAACAGGATGACCGCCAGCACCACGAAGGTGAGGACGGCCAGCGGCATCACCGACGACGTGAGCATGCGCAGGATCTCGAACTGCTCGGCGTCGAACCGCCAGTAGTACCAGACCAGCAGCAGGGCTGCGATGGCGCAGGTGATCCCGAAGCCGATGTAGAAGGAGGGCGGCACCGCGGCCTGCTCCGCCGCCTTGGACGGCCCGCCCAGGCTTTCCAGGGGACCGTCGCCGGTGCGCGCGGCCGGTGCCGCGGCTCCTCGCGCGCCGGGCGGTTCCTGCACGCCGCCGGCGCCCGGCGGCTCGCGCAGTCCGCCGGCGCCTGGTGGTTCCTTCAGGCCCTCCGACGGCGGCTCCTTCAGCCCCTCGGCGGGCGGCTCCTTCAGGGCGCCAGCGGTGTCGGCCGGCGGTTCGCGCAGGCCGGCCTGGGCCGGCGGTTCCTGAACGCCGCCGCCGGTGCCGGGCGGTTCCTGGACGCCGCTGCTGGCCATGCCGTTGTCGACCGCCTCGGCCGAAATCGGAACCGAGGTGTCGACGCGCTGCGAGTAGATGACCACGTACCACCAGACGGTGCCGAGGGTGACCAGCGCCAGCGCCAGCGGCACCAGGGCCGTGCCCAGCCCGCGCAGCAGCCGGGTCCAGGTGAGCCCCAGCTCCCGTCCGGCACCGCCTAGGGCCCGCGCGGGTGCCGCCACGGCCGCCGCGAAGGCCGGCAGCAGGCGGCGCGAGTACTGGCCGGACACGTGCGCCAGCCAGTCCGGGATCGGCACCTGCATCTGCTCGGGCGGCAGCTTGGGCGCCACCCGTGGGTTCAGGGTGACCCAGCCGATGATGTAGATCAGGTAGAGCAGCGAGAGGAAGAAGCCGGGGAACATCGCGGCGGCGTACAGCTTCACCACCGATTGGCCGGCCACGGCCGCATACACGATGATCATCACGGACGGCGGGATCAGGATGCCCAGCGTGCCGCCGGCGGTGATGACGCCGGCTGCCAGCCGCGTGTCGTAACCCGCGTTGAGCATCGGGCGCATCGCGATCACGCCCATCAGCACCACCACCGCACCGACCAGGCCGGAAGCGATGCCCCAGAAGGTGCAGATGATCAGCGTGGTGACCGCCAGCGAGCCGGGGACGCTGCGGAACGCCAGCTGCACGCTGTAGAACATCTTGTCCACCAGGGCGCCGCGTTCCATCACGTAGCCCATCAGGACGAACAACGGGATCGACAGCAGGGTGTCGTTGTTCATCGCACCGAAGGCGCGCTGCACCATCAGCTCGAAGACCTTGTTGTCCCAGAAGTGGACCGCAGGATCGTAGAAGGCGACGTAGCCGAACATGATGCCCAGCCCCATCAGGGTGAACGCCGTCGGGAAGCCCAGCATGATCACCACGACGATGAGGGCCAGCATCGTCAGGCCGAGTGCGGCGTTGCTCATCCCTTCAGCCCCTTCGACTTCTCGATCGCCAGCTGGCGCGCTTCGTCGTCCACCAGTTCGCTGCCGGCCAGCTGCTGCGCCACGACGTCGGCCTCCTGCGCGTCCTGCAGGCGCGGCGTCCACTGACCGGTCTTCAGGCACACGATGCAGCGCAGCATCTCGGACAGGCCCTGGATCAGCACGACGGCGCCGGCCAGCGGGATGATGAACTTGAACGGATAGATAGGCAGCGGAGTGGCGTTGAAGGTGGTCTCCTTCATCGCCAGCGAATCGCCGAAGTAGCGCCAGCCGGCCCAGGTGAGCGCGACGATGCCGGGCAGGAAGAAGCCGATGTACAGCACCAGGTCGAGCGCCGCCTGGACGCGGGGGCGGAAGTTGCCGTACAGGAAGTCGCCCCGCACATGGCCGTCCTGCGCCAGGGCATAGGCCCCGCACATCATGAACAGCGCCCCGTAGAGCATGTTGCTGACGTCGAACACCCATGCCGTTGGCATGTTGATGATGTAACGCTTGAATACCTCGACCACCACGAGGACCATCAGCGCAATGATCAGCCAGGCGAACGCCTTGCCGATCCATGTGCTGGCGGTGTCCACGCCGTGCAACAGTTTCTGGATTGCCATGTTCTTCGTCTTCTCCTCATCGCTGTCGCGAACGGCTGATAAAAAGCCGGCCAGCCATCGGGGAACCCGGATGGCTGGCCGGCCGCCGGGGCGGTGCGGTCGTCAGGCCTTCTTGGTGCCGAAGTACCGGTTGTAGGCCATCTTGAAGTCCACCATGTAATCGTTCTGCCACTGACCGGCGCGCTGGGCGAACGCCTTCTGCGAATCCAGGACCTTGCTGAAGAAGGGGTTTTCCTTGGACTTGGCCGCGATGACCTTGTCCCACGCCTCGAGCTGCGCCTTCAGGATGGAATCGGGCGTCTTGTAGAAGTTGACCTTGTCCTTGGTCTTGAGCTCGATGTAGTCCTTGGAATTACGGTCGATCGCCTTCCAGCTCATGTCGGCGCTGGCGGCCTGCACGGCGTAGTCGATGATGGACTTGAGCTCCTGCGGCAGCGCGTTGTACTTGCCCTTGTTGAACAGGATCTCGAACTGCTCGCCGCTCTGGTGGAAGCTTTGCAGCATGCAGTTCTTGGCCACGTCCTGGAAGCCCAGCGCGCGGTCGGACGAGGCGTTGTTGAACTCGGCCGCGTCGATCAGGCCGCGGTCGAGGGCGGGCACGATCTCGCCGCCCGGCAGCGGGTTGACCGCCGAGCCCAGTTCGGTGAACACGTCGACGGCGAGGCCGACCGTGCGGAACTTCAGGCCCTTCATCTGGGAGACGTTGGACACCGGCTTCTTGAACCAGCCGAGCGGCTGGGTGGGCATGGGGCCGTACAGATACGAGACCACGTCCATGTTGATGGACTTGTAGATGTCCTCGAGCAGCGCCTTGCCGCCACCGTAGTAGTGCCAGGACAGCACCATGTTGGGGTCCATGCCGAACGCCGGGCCGGAGCCCCACAGCGCCAGCGCCGAGTTCTTGCCGTAGTGGTAGGCCACCACGCCGTGGCCGCCGTCGAGAGTGCCCTTGTTCACCGCTTCCAGCAGCTGGAAGGCGGGGACCACGGCGCCGGACGGCAGCACCTCGATCTTGAGCCGTCCGCCAGCCATGTCGTTCACCTTCTTGGCGAAGTCGTTGGCGAACTCGTGGAAGATGTCCTTGGCCGGCCAGGTGCTCTGGAAGCGGAACGAGGTGGTCTGCTGCGCGTTGGACACCATCGGCGCCGACATGGCGCCGGCGGCGACGGCCGCGCCCTTGAGCAGGCTGCGGCGGCGAGGGGTCTTGGGGGTGGTCATGGAATCTCCTTGTACCCGGCTGGTTGATCCGAATTTGTTAGCACGCTATCTTTGATAGGCCCTCGCGCGCACGGTAAGAGGGTTTACACCGAGGGTCGGACCTTCCGGGACGGCCGTGATACTTGCGGGGTTCGGATCACCCCAAGGAGAGAGAAAGAATGGATCGCAGGCATTTCTTCGGCACATCGGCAGCCGTGGCAGGCACGTCCCTGGCGGGCTGCGCGTCGGCCACGATGGGCAACAGCGCGGCAGGACGGACGCCGTTCGTCGTGCCCACCGTCGGCATTCCCATCGTGGGCAGCGACGAGGTGTTTCCGGTGCGCCGCATCTACTGCATCGGCAGAAACTATCGTGCCCACTCCATCGAGATGGGCTCGAACCCGGACCGTGAGCCGCCGTTCTTCTTCCAGAAGCCGACCGACGCCATCCAGTTCGTCGCCACGGGAACCGTCGCGGACCACCCCTACCCGAGCCTGACCAAGAACTACCACTACGAGGCCGAGCTGGTGGCCGTGCTGGGCAAGGGCGGGCGCAACATCCCCGTCGACAAGGCGCTGGACCTGGTCTACGGCTACACGCTGGGCCTGGACATGACGCGCCGCGACCTGCAGCGCGCCATGGGCGACGAGAAGAAGCCCTGGGAGATCGGCAAGAGCTTCGACCGTTCCGCCCCCATCGGCCCGGTTCACCGGCTGGCGCAGACCGGGCACTTCCGGCAGGGCGCGATCTGGCTCAAGGTCAACGGCCAGACCAAGCAGAACGCCAACCTGAACCAGATGATCTGGTCGGTGGCTGAGCAGATCAGCAAGCTGTCCGAGGCCAACGAGCTGTTCCCCGGCGACATCATCTATTCCGGCACGCCCGAGAACGTCGGGCCGGTGGTGCGCGGCGACGTCATCGAGATGCACATCGACGGCCTGCCCAACCTGAGCGTGCGCATCGTCTGATCGCCGGCCGGCGGGCTGGCAAAATCGTGGCATGTCCACGCTTGTCCCGCCCGCAGCCGTTCCCGCCGGCGTCCGTCCCGCCGCCGGCTATGCCGGCGACGTCTCGCCCGAAACCGCCCACGCCTGGTGGCAGGCCGGCGATGCCGTGCTCGTCGACGTCCGCTCCGATGCCGAGCGCGAGTGGGTCGGCTTCGTTCCCGGTGCGGTCGCCGTCACCTGGAAGCAGTGGCCCGGGATGGCCATGAACCCCGCGTTCGACCAGGAACTGCGCGCCGCCGTCCCGCCCGGCAAGAAGGCCGTGCTGTTCTGTCGCAGCGGGGTGCGTTCGATGAACGCCGCCCGCCGCGCGACCGAACTGGGCCTGGAGGCCTACAACATCCTCGAAGGCTTCGAAGGCGACGCCGATGCCCAGGGGCACCGCGGCCACAAGGGCGGCTGGCGCCTGCGCGGCCTGCCCTGGCGCCAGAACTGATCTCCACTTCCCCGACCTGACTCCATGGCCGTGAATCTCCAGCCGCCGCGTGCCGGCGACCTCCGACCCGTGCGCGGGCTCACCATCGGCGTGGCCGAGGCCGGCATCCGCAAGGCAGCCCGCAAGGACCTGACCGTGATGCTGCTCGAGCCCGGCGCCAGCGTCGGCGGCGTGTTCACCCGCAACCGGTTCTGCGCCGCGCCGGTGCAGGTCTGCCGCGAGCACCTGGCCTCGCCCGACATCCGCGCGCTGGTGATCAACACCGGCAATGCGAACGCCGGCACCGGCGACGAGGGGCTGGTGCGCGCGCGCGCCACCTGCATCGCGCTGGCCCGCCACCTGGAGGTGGCGCCGGAGCAGGTGCTGCCGTTCTCCACCGGCGTGATCATGGAGCCGCTGCCGCTGGATCGCATCGAGGCCGGGCTGCCGGCGGCGATCGGCGATGCCAGGCCCGATCACTGGCTGCGGGCGGCCGAGGGCATCATGACCACGGACACGGTGCCCAAGGCCTTCAGCACCAGCGTGCGCATCGGCGGCGAAGAGGTGGCCATCACGGGCATCAGCAAGGGCGCCGGCATGATCCGGCCCAACATGGCCACCATGCTCGGCTTCCTGGCCACGGACGCCTGCGTGGCGCAGCCGCTGATGCAGCAGCTCGCGTTCGAACTGGCGGAAGCCTCCTTCAACCGCGCCACCGTCGACGGCGACACGTCGACCAACGATTCCTTCGTCGTCATCGCGACCAACCGGGCGCGGCACGCACCGATCACTTCGCTGGACAGCGAGGAAGGACGGGCGCTGAAGGCGGCGCTGCTGGATGTGGCCCGCCGGCTGGCGCAGGCCATCGTGCGCGACGGCGAGGGCGCCACCAAGTTCATCACCGTGCGGGTCGAAGGCGGCCGCAGCGGCGCTGAATGCCGGCAAGTGGCCTACGCCATCGCCCATTCGCCGCTGGTCAAGACCGCGTTCTTCGCCAGCGACCCCAATCTCGGGCGGATCCTGGCGGCGGTCGGCTATGCCGGCATCGACGATCTCGACCAGGGCACCATCGACCTGTGGCTGGACGACGTGCACGTGGCGGTGCGCGGCGGCCGCAATCCGGCCTACCGGGAAGAGGACGGCCAGCGCGTGATGAAGCAGCAGGAGATCACGGTGCGGGTCGGCCTCGGCCGGGGAGCCGCGGCGGACACGGTCTGGACCTGCGACTTCAGCCACGAGTACGTGAGCATCAACGCGGACTACCGCTCATGAGCCGCATGGAGACCAACCCGGTGAGCGACCGCTTCGACACCCTCATCGTGCGCGCCATGCGCCTGATCGACCGCCTGGAGGCGGTGCTGCCGCAACCGCTCGGCGCACCCGACTGGGGTAGCGCCATCGCCTGGCGCTACCGCAAGCGCTCGAGCGGCCACGGTTCGCTCGAACCGGTGCGCCATGTCGCCGCCATCCGGCTCGGCGACCTGAAGGAAATCGAACCGCAGAAGGAGCGCATCCAGCGCAACACCGAGCAGTTCGTGGCCGGGCAGCCGGCCAACAACGTGCTGCTGACCGGCGCCCGCGGCACCGGCAAGAGCTCCCTGATCAAGGCCTGCCTGAACGAATACGCGGGCCGCGGGCTGCGGCTGATCGAGGTCGACAAGGCCGACCTCACCGACCTGCCGGACATCGTCGACGTGGTCTCCGGCCGGCCGGAGAAGTTCGTGGTGTTCTGCGACGACCTCAGCTTCGAGGAGGGGGAGGCCGGCTACAAGGCGCTGAAGTCCATTCTGGACGGCTCGGTGGCGGCGTCGACGCCCAACGTGCTGATCTACGCCACCAGCAACCGCCGGCACCTCCTTCCCGAGTACATGAAGGACAACCTCACCTACACCCACACCGAGGACGGCGAGGTCCACCCGGGCGAGGTGATCGAGGAGAAGATCTCGCTGTCCGAGCGGTTCGGTCTGTGGGTGAGCTTCTATCCGTTCAGCCAGGACGAGTACCTGGCCATCACGGCGCAATGGCTGTCGTCGTTCGGCGTGCCGCGCGACAGCATCGAGTCCGCGCGCGCGGAAGCGCTGGTCTGGGCGCTGGAGCGCGGTTCGCGCAGCGGGCGGGTGGCCTACCAGTTCGCGCGCGACTGGGCCGGCCGGCACGCGGCGTGAGCGGACTGCTCGTCGCCGACGGCGACCGGCCGCGCGAGGGCGGCCCCGACCGCAAGGAAGTGGAAGTCGCCGTGGGCGTGCTGGTGCGCGCCGACGGCCGCTTCCTGCTCACCAGCCGGCCCGAGGGCAAGGTCTACGCCGGCTACTGGGAGTTCCCCGGCGGCAAGGTCGAGCCCGGCGAGAGCGTGGAGGACGCGCTGCGCCGCGAGCTGGTCGAGGAGATCGGGGTGCGCATCGGCGCCGTGCATCCCTGGCGCGTCGAGCGGGTCGACTATCCGCACGCGCTGGTTCGGCTGAACTTCTGCAAGGTCTATGAGTGGGACGGCGAGCTGCACATGCACGAGGGCCAGCAGTTCGCCTGGGAAGAACTGCCGGTCGCCGTGGCGCCGGTCCTGCCCGGGACGGTGCCCGTGCTGCAGTGGTTCGCGCAGGAGCGCAGCTTCACCGGCGCCACGCACGCCGGCTAGCCGGCTACTGGAGCTTGGGATCGCCGAACGGCTGGTCGTCGGGCGGCGTTTCGTCCGGCACGCGGAAGCTCTCGCTGGCCCAGGCGCCGAGGTCCAGGTTCTTGCAGCGCTCGCTGCAGAACGGCCGGTAGGGGTTGGCCGGTGAATAGATGCTGTCGCCGCCGCAGGTGGGGCAGGCGACGATCCGGGGCCGGGGATCGTCGGGCATGGCCTTCCTCAGGAACACAGGGTGAGCTCGAAGCCCGCGTCCTCGTTGCTGCTGTGCAGCTTGTCGCTGCCTTCCTGGCGCATCAGGCGGACCGAGACCATCAGCCGGTTGCCGCTGATCTCGGGCACGAGGCGTTGGGCAGGGTCGATGCGCAGGCGCAGCAGCTGGAAGGTGCGCCCCTGCGGCAGGGTCTGCTGGAACTGGCCGCCGATCGCCATCACCTTTTGCGCCGTGCCCGAGTCGCGCAGCAGCTTCAGCAGCCGGTGGATGGACTCGGCGAAGGGGCCGAGCGGACGCGCCCAGCGCCCCAGGTCGGCCTGGCGGGTGGCGGCGTCGAGGTGTTGCCAGGCGTAGTAGCCCGGCAGGTCGAACTCGCAGGTGCCGCCCGGGATGCCGATGCGGCTGCGGATGCTCATGAGCCACTCGTTGTCGGTGAGCGACTGCCCGGCCTTGCCCGGCAGGTTGTTCAACGCGGTGAAGTTCGCATCGAGCTGCGACACCACCTCGTCGAGCACCGATTCCGCGACGCCGGGGTTGCCACGGTAGCTGTTGAGCACGCCCTTCTGCTTCTCGAGGTCCTTCATCACGTCCGACTTCAGGTCGGCGCGGGCCGCGACGTCCATGATCTCGAAGATGGTCGCGAGCGCGTAGTGGTGGTCGAGCGGATGCTCGCGCGGGACCAGTTCCCCGAGGCGCCGGAACAGGTGCTCCAGGCGGAGGTAGGTGCGGATGCGTTCGTTGAACGGGTATTCGTAGAGGATCACGCTCAAGGCTGCTGCGCGGCGTTCCGCGAACACACCATCATAGCCCGAACCCCCGCGCGACCTGTTCCACCTCGGCCCTCAGTTGGTCGAGCGTCAGGTCGTCGTTGACGATCACCACGTCGGCGGCACCCAGCCGCTGCCCGCGCGGCGCCTGGGCCGCGATGATGGCCTGCACCTGGGCTTCGGCCAGCCCGCTGCGGGCCTGCACCCGCGCGATCTGGGTGGCCGGCTGGCAGTCGACCACGAGCACGCGGTCGACCAGGGCGCGCCAGCGGCCGGATTCGACCAGCAGCGGGATGTCGAACACCACGCAGCGTGCGCCGGCCGCCTCGGCCATGGCGGCCTGGCGAGCAGTTTCGGCACCCACCAGGGGATGGATGATGGCCTCGAGGTCGCGCCGCGCCGCCGGGTCGGCGTAGACCTGGGCGCGCATCCGGTCGCGGTCGAGTGCGCCGTCGGGCGTGATGAAGTCGTTGCCGAAACGCGTCGCGATGGCCGGGATGGCGGCGCCGCCCGCTGCCGTGGTGGCCCGCGAGATGGCGTCGGCGTCGATCGCGGCGGCACCCAGCTCGCGCAGCATGTGCAGCACGGTGCTCTTGCCGCTCCCGATGCCGCCGGTCAGGCCGACTCTCATGGCACGCCTAGAGGCCGATGGTCCGCAGGATGGACTCGGGGCCGAACAGCAGGGCCGCGAAGCCGGCGCCGGCCAGGAACGGGCCGAACGGCACGTAGCCGCCAGGGCGCAGGCCACTCGCGAACTTCATGCCGATGCCGATCACGGCGCCGATGACCGAGGCCATCAGGATCATGGGCACCAGCGCCTCGGGCCCGAACCATGCGCCCAGTGCCGCGAAGAGCTTGAAATCGCCGTAGCCCATGCCTTCCTTGCCGGTGAGCAGCTTGAAGCCCTTGTACACCGCCCACAGGGACAGGTAGCCGGCGACCGCGCCCCAGAGCGACTGGCTGAGGGGCAGGGTGTTCCAGCGCAGCGCCGACGCGATGAGCCCGGCCCAGACCAGCGGCAACGTGATGTCGTCGGGCAGCAGCGTGGTGTCCCAGTCGATCAGCGCCAGCGCCAGCAGGGCGGCGCAGAAACCGCACCAGGCCAGGCCCTTCCAGGTCGCACCGTACTGCCAGACGCAGAAGGCGAAGAGGGCGGCCGTCGCCAGTTCGACCACGGGGTAGCGCCAGCCGATCGGCGTGCCGCACGACGAGCACTTGCCGCGCAGGGCAATGAAGCTCAGGACCGGGATGTTCTCGTACCAGCGGATGACGTGGCCGCACTGGCGGCAGCGCGAGCGTGGGCGCATCAGGTTGAACGGCTCCGACGGCTCCGGGTCCTTGCCCGCGAGGTCGGCGCATTCGGCCGCCCACTGCCTTTCCAGGATCCTGGGCAGCCGGAAGATGACAACGTTGAGGAAGCTGCCGACCAGCAGCCCGAGGACGCCGGCGAGCGCGGCGTCCACGACGGGCGAGACCATCAGACGACGGCGCCGAGCTTGAAGATCGGCAGGTACATCGAGACCACGATGCCGCCGATCAGGCCGCCGAGGAAGACGATGATGATGGGCTCCATCAGGCTGGACAGGCCGGCCACCATGTCGTCGACCTCGGCCTCGTAGAAGTCGGCGGCCTTGCTCAGCATGTGGTCGATGGAGCCGGACTCCTCGCCGATGGCGCACATCTGCAGCACCATGGTCGGGAACACGTTGGCGTTGGTCATCGCCGAGGTGAGGCTGGTGCCGGTGGACACCTCCTGCTGGATCTTGACGGTGGCCGATGCGTAGACCGAGTTGCCGGCCGCACCACCCACGGAGTCGAGCGCCTCCACCAGCGGCACGCCGGCGGCGAACATGGTGGCGAGCGTGCGGGTCCAGCGGGCGATGACGGACTTGTAGACCAGGTCGCCGAACACGGGGACCTTGAGCATCAGGCGGTCCATGAAGGACTGGACCTTCTCGTTGCGCTTCCAGGCCTGCATGAAGAAGTAGAGGCCGCCGCCGATGATGCCGAAGATCAGGTACCAGTACTTCACGAAGTACTCGCTGATGCCCATGACGAACAGGGTGGGCGCCGGCAGGTCGGCGCCGAACGACGTGAACACCTGCTTGAACGCCGGGATCACGAAGATCATGATGACCGTGACCACCACGAAGGCGACCACGACGACCGAGATCGGGTACATGAGCGCCGACTTGATCTTGGACTTGATCGCCTCGGTCTTCTCCATGTAGACGGCCAGGCGGTCGAGCAGCGCTTCCAGGATACCGGCGGCCTCGCCAGCTTCCACCAGGTTGCAGTACAGGCTGTTGAAGTACAGCGGGTACTTGCGGAAGGCGGCCGACAGCGACGTGCCGGTCTCGACGTCGGTGCGGATGTCGTTGAGCAGCTTGGTGACGCTGGCGTTGGCGTTGCCGCGGCCGACGATGTCGAACGCCTGCAGCAGCGGCACGCCGGCCTTCATCATGGTGGCGAGCTGGCGCGTGAAGATCGCGATGTCCTTGGGCTTGATCTTCTGGCCCGAGCGCATGCGGCGCTTCTTGATCTTGGTGGGGGAGACTCCCTGGCGCCGCAGCGCGGCCTGCACCTGGTTCTCGCCCGCCGCCCGGGTCTCGCCCTTGACCTGCTTGCCGTTGCGGTCGCGGCCTTCCCACTCGAAGACGAATTCCGTGATCTTGGTTGCTGTTGCCGTCGCCATGAAGCGCTTCTCCTCTGGTCCTTCCCGATGCCTACTCGTTGGTGCAGCCGAGCACTTCTTCGAGGGAAGTGACGCCCAGCTTCACCTTGTGAAGCCCCGATTCGCGCAGGCTCCTGACTCCTTCGCTGCGCGCTTGCGCTGCGATGTCCATCGAACTGCCGTCGCGCAGGATGATGCGCTGGATCTCGTCGCTGATCGGCATCACCTGGTAGATGCCGACACGGCCCTTGTAGCCGTTGTTGCACATGCTGCAGCCGACCGGGCGGTAGGGAGTCCAGCTGCCGTCGACCTCTTCCTCCTGGAAGCCCGCATCGAGCAGGGCCTCGTGCGGGATGTCGGCCGGCTGCTTGCAATTGGGACACAGCCGGCGCGCCAGGCGCTGGGCGGTGATGAGGATGACGCTCGAGGCGATGTTGAACGGCGCGATGCCCATGTTGCGCATGCGCGTGAGGGTGGTCGGCGCGTCGTTCGTGTGCAGCGTGGACAGCACCATGTGGCCGGTCTGGGCGGCCTTGATCGCGATGTCAGCCGTTTCCAGGTCGCGGATTTCGCCGACCATGATGACGTCCGGGTCCTGGCGCAGGAACGACTTCAGGGCGGCGGCGAACGTCAGCCCCGCCTTGTCGTTGACGTTGACCTGGTTGACGCCCGGCAGGTTGATTTCCGACGGGTCTTCGGCCGTGGAGATGTTGACACCCGGCTTGTTCAGGATGTTCAGGCAGGTGTAGAGCGACACCGTCTTGCCCGAACCGGTGGGGCCGGTGACCAGCACCATGCCGTAGGGGCGGGCGACGGCGCTGAGCAGGCGCTCCTTCTCCTGCGGCTCGTAGCCCAGGGCCTCGATGCCCAGCTTGGCGCTGCTCGGGTCCAGGATCCGGATCACGATCTTCTCGCCGAACAGGGTGGGCAGCGTGCTGACGCGGAAGTCGATCACCCGGTCGGGGCCGACCTTGAGTTTCATCCGGCCGTCCTGCGGCACCCGCTTCTCGGAGATGTCCATCCGCGAGATGACCTTGATGCGCGAGGCCAGCTTGTCCTTGATGGCCACCGGGGGGGTGGCGATCTCGCGCAGCTCGCCGTCGATGCGGAACCGCACCCGGTAGGTGTGCTCGTAGGGTTCGAAGTGGAGGTCCGACGCCCGCATGCTGAACGCGTCGAGCAGCATCTTGTGCAGGAACTTGACGACTGGGGCGTCCTCGACCTCGGAGCCCGAGCCGGACTTGTCCTCCTCGTCGACGACCGAGTCTTCCATCGTCGACTCGTCGAACTCGAAGTCGTCGCCGACGATGCTCTCCATGGCCTGCGTCGCGCTCGTCGCGTTCGCCTCGACCATCTTGGTCAGCTTGTCGTACTCCGCGATGATCCAGTCGACGCCCATCTGGGTCGCGAACTTGATCTTCTCGGCGGCCTCCTGGTCGGACGGGTCGGCGGTGGCGACGATCAGCCGGTTGTTGCGCTTGGCAAGCACCACCACCCGGTAGGCCTGGCAGATCTTGGCGTCGAGCAGCGCCTTGGGCAGCCGCTGCACGTCGACGGCCTCGAGGTCCAGCAGGGGAGCCCCGAACGCGGTGGACATGGTGTGGGCCAGGTCGGCCGCCGAGACCGAACCCGACCCGGTGAGTTCGGCAATGAAGCTGCTGCGGCTGGCCTGTGCCTTGCGATAGAGGTCCTCGGCGGACTTCTGGCCCAGCTTGCCGGCGGACACCAGTGCACGCGCCAGGCCCGGCAAGGCGAGCGATGGAGCTTCGGAAACTGCAGGATCGACGGCGGCCATCGTTGTGTGAGCAATCAGCTGCTTCCGGACGGGCCGGAAGAAAGCCAGCTGATCATCGCCGAAAGCCCATCCGGTGTAAATCGAGGTGTGGTAAGCAGCGCGAAGGCCGGGTGTCCGGCGTGCGCAGGAAGTCACGTGAGAAGGAAACCTGGTCGGGGTGAGAGGATTCGAACCTCCGGCCTCTACGTCCCGAACGTAGCGCTCTACCAGGCTAAGCTACACCCCGATGTGCCGCAACGGCGGCGTCGTGACTGGGTCAGTTGCGACGCTGCAGCAGTTGAGCCGCCAATTGTACCAAACCTTCGGCGTGCTGATTCGCCGGCAGGCGTTGCGCGTGGTCGATGGCCCGCTGCGCCTCCGCCGCAGCCGCCGAGCGCGTGACATCCAGCGCGCCCGTTTCGCGCACGATGCGGATGATGGAATCGAGTTCGTCCACGGCCCCGTGCTCGATCGCGTGGCGGATCAAGTCGCGTTGCGACGCGGAGCCG